>JAFSBN010000052.1 GCA_017437265.1 Clostridia bacterium | reverse complement strand
GGACCCCACCAAGGTGGACCGCTCCGCTGCCCATGCCGCCCGTCATGCTGCCAAGAATGTGGTGGCTGCCGGTCTGGCGAAGCAGTGCGAAATTGCCCTGGCCTATGCCATCGGTGTGGCTCAGCCTGTTTCCTTCCAGGTGAACACCCGGGGCACCGGTGTGATCGCCGATGAAAAGATTGCGGAACTGGTGGCCAGGGTGTTTGACATGCGTCCCGACGGCATCATCAAGCGTCTGGATCTGCGCCGCCCCATCTACCGCCAGACCGCCGCTTACGGCCACTTTGGCCGCACCGATGTGGACCTGCCCTGGGAACGCACCGATATGGTGGATGCTTTGAAAAAGGAAGCCAATCTGTAAAATGCGTGTTTCGCCCGCCTTAACCGGCGGGCTTTTTTATGTTGTCCGGAAAAATTTCACATTTTTCAGAAAATATTGACAAAAGCGGCTTTCTGTTTCGTCTACATAGATGAAAGCGGTTGGAAATTTCCGGCCGGGCAAGGAGGTGAAAGGCCAATGGATGTTGTCAAGGAGGCGGACAACAGCCGCGATCAGGCATTGGAACGCATGGTGAATCAATATCAGGGCCTGTTGCTGCGCATGTGTTATGTATATCTGAAGGATATGGAACAGGCAAAAGACGCCACCCAGGAAACCTTCCTGAAAGCATATCGGGCCATGGCATCCTTCCGTGGAGAATGCAGCGAAAAAACATGGCTCATTCAGATTGCTGTCAATACCTGCCGGGATATGCAGCGTTCTGCATGGTTCCGGCATATGGACCGGCGTATCACACCGGAAGATTTGCCCCTTTGTGCGGCAATGCCCCATGATGAAAACGACCCGGATATGATGTGCCATATCATGCAATTGCCGCCCAAAATGAAAGAAGTCATCATGCTGTATTACTGGCAGGAAATGACGGTGACGGAAATTGCCCATTCTCTGGGCATTACCCATTCCACCGTATCAAACAGATTGAAGCATGCAAGGGATAAAATTCATGATATGATGGAGAGGAGGGAACACCATGACAGAAAAGGAAAATAAACAACTGATTCAGCATTTGTTTGAAGCTTCCCTCTCCGGCATTGCGGATGATCCCCGGATGGCGCAGCGTGTGCTCCGAAAGGCGCACGAAACGCAGGAAAAAGGAGGATTCATTGTGAAAAAGAAACTGTCTGTTGGTTTGGTATTTCTGCTTGTTTTTTTGATTTTAAGTGCTACTGTGGCCTTTGCAGCGATGATGGGGTGGGGGCACATTGAGCAATCGATGGATTTTGCCGTGGAATACGGATATTACGACCAGTGGACGCTGGATGCAAAAATGAGGCTGATTGCTTCCATGGAGGCAGATGGTCTGGAAATTGACGAAAAGGAATGGCAGTCATTGCAGGGCAACCAGCTGAATGAACAGGAAAAACATGCGCTGGCGGATGAGATACTTACCGGTTACTATGGAGACAAGGAATATTTGTATTATTATACGATGGCAACTGTTGAGTGGGGGGAACCGCAAACATGGAATTTGGAACAGCGACATTGGTTCTATAAGACGCAGCGGGAAAAAGGCTTGCTGGGGGATGATTTCTGGATTGATCTTTTGCCGGAAGAGGGAGATATGACCCAGGAACAGGCGGAAAACATCGCAAAGCAGGCCGTGGCCGAAGTGTTTGGCCTTTCTGAAGAAACGCTGGCTCATTTGCATGGAGATGTTGCCTTTTTTGTTACCGAAGACTATCCGATTCCCCGCTGGATGGTTAACCTGTACATGGATGAAAACGTATGGTCAACAAAATACAGTGTTTTGCTGACAAGAGAAGGCGAAGTGACGGAAGACCCGGAAAGCCTGGGGGTATGGACGCCGGAGCATGAAAAGCTGCGGCGAGAAAAGCAGAATACACCGCAGGCGAATACCGTAAACGAATGGGAGAACACAGCAAGGATGCGCCTGGAAGCACAGGATGCTGTGTATTATAACCCGGCGGGTGGAAAGAACTATCATTTCCTGCAGGATTGCCCCCGGGTATCTGCCAATGATCTGCCGCTTGCCAAACTGGAAATTGACAGCGAGGTATTTCATTTGTATACACCTTGCTGTGCCTGTGTTCAAAATAACGATCTGTGGCCCATGCAGGACAGGATCAAATTTGGTATCGGTCAGTGGAAAACCCCCGGTGCCGATTGGATGGAGGAAGAAAAGGCTTTGTCCATTGCATACAAGGCAATGAATGACAGACAAACCGATGTGACGGATTTGTACCCCGTCATTGCGTGGTCCCCTGCAGAGGCTGACGGTGCGGAATACTATGTTTCATTTTTTGAAATATTATGGCGTGATGAGGGAGAGGTTTTTCTGAACCCGAAATTTGTGGTGGGGATTGATGCAGTCAGCGGTCAAGTGATCTACATCAGCGAAGGAAATGGGTGAAAAACCGTTCATATCAAAAAGGAATATCCTGTTCATCAGGAACAAACCTGTAACAAATTAAAGAAAAAAGCGCCTGAACCATAGGGTTTTGGGCGCTTTCTTATGTGTTGAACGCTTGAATAATTTCTAAAAGATAAAAAGTTTTAAGAAAATATTACGAAATCTATTTACATTTATTTCTCTTTTGTGTTATAATCGTGAAGCGATGAAAAGTTGAGGGGATTATCCCTTTTTTCAGGAGGAAATGCCATGCTGACCAAAACCACCACGCTGAACAGCTATCAGGCTGCGCTGGGCATTAAAAAAAGGCTGACCGCCCCCATGCGTGCCTGTGCCAGCTGGGCGATGCTGGAAGAGCATGATAAGATACTGGATATGGCCTGCGGCGACGGGGCCCTTTTGAGCAACCTGAACGACAAAATGCGGTTGACTCTGTGCGGCCTGTGCGAACAGCCGCAGCAGGCAAGAGCTGTGCGGGAAATGCTGGATGATGCGGACGTGATCTCCGGCCGGGTGGATGATATTCCCTGGCGGGATGACAGCTTTGATATCGTGCTGCTGCCCACCGGCGTGAAGGGCGAAGTGGCCCGCCGTGCCATTGAGGAGGCGTTCCGGGTGCTGCATCAGGGGGGGCAGTTTGTGATGGCCTCCAGCCATGTGCAGATGAATGAAAGCGGCCTTTCCCGCAGGGAACTGATGCGGGTGATGCAGGAAACGGGGTTCACCGCCGTCAGCTGCCGGAAAAATCTGATGTGCGGCGCGCTGGTGGGCTTCAAGCCCCGGAAGGAAAAAGCAGAATAATCAGAAAAAATCAGCCTGAGGAAAGATGTTCCTCAGGCTTTTTGCTTGTGGAAAAGTTTATTCTTTTGTTTCCCTTTCGATCATTTGCAGCACCCGGATTTCCCTTTCCAGCATGCAGGGATAATGAGTTTTTTCCGGCGGCAGATGTGCCAGAGCGTTTTCGTTTGTCCGGATGGCCTGGGCAGGAGAGACGAATTCCAGGGTGAAGCGTTCTTCCGCTTCGTAGTCGTCCAGCAGCTGGGCAGCGGGCGCATCTTCCGCTTCACAGAAGAAATAGAAATTCTCCTGCAGAAAAATATCCTCCCGTAAGCCCCTTTCAATCCGCCGGACACATCCGAATTCCCGGATGGTGTGGGGCAGGATGCTGAGCCCGCTTTCTTCTCTAACCTCCCGGATCAGGGTGTCTTCCAGGCTTTCGCCTTCTTCCATGCCGCCGCCGGGAAATTTGTAATAATCGTATTTCAGGCTGTGGATCATGGCCAGCTTTCCGTTTCTTTGGATAATGCCCCGGACGGAGGGCCGCCGGCCCACAGTGCCCTGCGGCGGATAATTCTTTTTATCGATGGTGAATAAAAGCTTCATTTTGGTTTCCTTTCATTTTTCCGGAAAGCAGCGCAGATAGACCGTATTGCCATCCGGGTCAAAAAAGCTCATGTTCACGGCGCCCCAGGGCCTGCGTGTGGGCGGCTCGATCACGGTGGCTCCCAACGCGCACACCTTTTGATAGGCATCGTCCATGTTTTCCACGGTGAAGGCAATGCACATGTTCCGGTTCTGATTATTCTTTTCCGTGCCGTCGTTGTAGATGGTGAGCATGGGCTCTGTGGCAATGAGGGTCTGGTGAACGGGATCACAGCAGCTGTCTTCGATGCCCAACAGCTGTTTGTAAAAATCCGAAAGGCGCACCACATCATTTGTGAGGAAGCATATTTCACCGATGTTCATTTTCTTCTCCTTTACAAAGCAATGCTTTCGTTATCGCTGCAGATGTGGGTGAGAACGCCGTCTTTCAGGGTGTATGCTTCGCCGTACACGGTGGTTTTTCCATCCTTTTGCAGGGCATAGGAACCGTCATTGAGACAGAGGAAACACCGGCCCCGGCTGTCGGAAGCGGCAATTTCATCAATGGCCTTCATGCCGTCCAGGGTGAGGGTGCGGATGTACTGGAAATGGGGGAGGATCTGATGCTCGCACAGCCCCAGCCCGGGAATAAACCGCCGGTAATCCGGGTCCACGGCCTCGCCGTCCAGTTCCGGATGGGCATAAACGGTGGAAGCGCAGTTCATGGTGCCGGCGCTGATGCCGATCACGATGCCCTGATATCCCCGGTATTTTTCTTTCAGATGGATTTTGTGAAAAAAAGCGTTCTGGGTGGGCACATGACCGCCGGCATGGATGATCACATCATATTGGGAAAGGTCATTTGCCGCTTCTTCGTTCCGGTCATCCAAAGGCAGCACAAATTCTACCTCCAGCCCCGCCATGGGCAGGGTTTTTGAAAAATCGTCTGCGATGGAAGAGAGGATGGTGTGCTCGCAGGGGTCGGAGGCAATGAGCAGCACTTTTGCATTATTCGGCCAGTATTTTTTCAGGTTTTCGGTGAACCCATTTTCCTGCAGCACCGGCTTTGGAACCGGGTCTTCCGGGGGAAAGCGATTACCGCCCATATGGCTGGTGAGAAAAAGAATCATAGATAATCTCCTTCAGGTAAAGTCGATTTCATAGCGTGTTCCGTCAGCAAACAGAACACCGCTTGTCAGCCGGATTTTCAAAAGCACGGTGTTCTCATCCTGAAAATTGGTGTGGCCATTATTGATCCAGGCAGCGAACTGTTCCTTCAGCCACTGTACAATTTCGTTATTCTCAGGTTTGCCCACATAGCCCATATTTTCGCCAATTCCCTGAGCGGTGAACCATTCTCCGCTGAGGGCCACGCAGGGGTTGAGGCTGATTTGCTGCATCTTGCCGGAAAGGGCATAGGTGATCACATAAAAGGCACCATCCCGGTAGCAGGCATCTACTGTACGGACGGAAGGGATATTGTTCACGCAAGTAGCCAGGGCCATCAGGCTATCCTTGCCAAAACGCTTTTCCAGCAAAGCGTTGGTTGTTTCATTCAGCTTCATTGTTTGCAAATCTCCTTTTGATTTCCGATAAAATCTCCACATCCGCCGGGCAGAAAATGGCGGCATCCGCTTCCTCCGGTTTCACCCACATAAAGGCCTGATGCTCCAGCATTTTCGGTTCTTCCCCGGTAAAGCGGGCGTTGAAAAGGGTCAGGTGCACGGTGATATCGGGGTAGGGGTGGGTCACGTCCATGAATACATTATCCACCGCAATGAGCACCCCCAGCTCTTCCCGGCATTCCCGGATAAGGGCCGCTTCCTTGCTTTCACCCTTTTCCACCTTGCCGCCCACAAATTCCCATAATCCGCCCCGGGCTTTGTTTTCCGGCCGCTGACAGGCAAAGAATTTGCCGTTTTCCCAGATCAGGGCTGCTACTACTTCAATGTTTTTTTCGCTCATATTTCTTCATCCTGCGCAGCCCAGTACCGTGCAGCATTCACGGCCCGGTGCCAGCCTTTCAAAAGCTTATCTTTCTCTTCTTCCTTCATTTTGGGGTTGAATGTGTTTTCTGCGTGCCATCCGGCAGCGGTTTCTTGCAAATTATCATACAGCCCAACGGCAAGACCTGCCAGCAGCGCCGCCCCCAGTGCCGTGGTTTCCAGCACTTTGGGACGTACCACGGGAAGGCCGATAAGGTCGGACTGCAATTGCATCAGGAACTGATTGGCGCTGGCACCGCCGTCTACCCGGAGGGCAGGGCTTTCCATGCCCCCGTCCTGGGCCATGGCATGGAACAGGTCCCGGCTCTGGAAGGCAATGGATTCCAGGGCCGCCCGCACAATGTGGGCCCGGCCGGTGCCCCTTGTCATGCCAACCAGAGTGCCCCTTGTGTACATATCCCAGTAAGGGGCGCCCATGCCGGTGAAGGCAGGCACCAGATACACGCCGCCGCTGTCTTTTACGGACAGGGCCACTTGCTCGCTTTCGGCTGCGGTTTCAATCAGTTTCATTTCATCCCGCAGCCACTGGATGGCGGCTCCGGCCACAAACACGCTGCCTTCAAAGGCAAAGGTGGGTTTTCCGTTCAGCCGCCAGGCCAGGGTGGTGATAAGGCCATTTTGGGACAGCTTGAATTTTTCACCGATGTTCATCAGCATGAAGCAGCCGGTGCCGTAGGTGTTTTTCACCATGCCCTTTTCAAAGCAGGCCTGGCCAAAGAGCGCTGCATGCTGGTCTCCGGCCAGGGCGGCAATGGGAATCTTTACCCCCAGAATGTCTTCCTTCAGATAGCCCACCACCTGGGCCGTGTCCACCACCTTTGGCAGCATGGCACGGGGGATATTGAGCATCTGCAAAAGTTCCCCATCCCAGTCCTGGGTGTGCAGGTTAAAGAGCATGGTGCGGCCGGCATTGGTGGCGTCCGTCACATGGGGGCTGCCTTCTGCCAGATGCCAGCACAGGAAAGAATCCACCGTGCCAAAGCACAATTCACCCTTTTCGGCCCTTTCGTGCAGGTTCCTCTCGTCCAATATCCATTTGATTTTCGTGCCGGAAAAATAGGCATCCGGCACCAGTCCGGTTTTCTGGCGGATGATGTCACCGTAGCCTTTTTCTTTCAGTTCGTCCACCATGCTTGCGGTGCGGCGGCACTGCCATACGATGGCGTTATGCACGCATCTGCCCGTCGCCCTTTCCCACACCAGGGTGGTTTCCCGCTGGTTGGTGATGCCGATGGCGGCAATTTCGGCAGGATCAATATCCGCATTGCGCACAGCTTGCCTCAATGCCTCGATCTGGGAGGAGAGAATATCCATGGGGTCGTGCTCCACCCAGCCGGGCTGAGGGTAAATCTGGGGAAACTCCCGGGACGCGGCACAGAGCATATGCCCTTCCAGATTGAAAACCACTGCCCGGGAGGAGGTGGTGCCCTGATCCAGCGCCACCAGATATCGTTTATTCACAGGCGTTGCCTCCTTATATACAAAATACATTTCATTGATTATAGTGTAGCAAAAAAATGGATTTTTTCAAGCCTTTCCTTCCCATTTTTGCCTTGACAGGAAGGAATATTTCCATTATAATGCCCACATGGCTGTGACGGGAAGAAGTAGCCCGGCCTCTTCGCTTCAAGAGAGCCTTCGGTTGGTGGAAGAAGGCAGCGGGAACCGGCGTGAATACATCCCTGAGCCCGATACCGAACAAGCATTTCAGTAGGCTATCGCCGGTGCGCCGGTTACAGCGTGAAGAGGGCATGGGAATTCCTGTGCCGAACGGAAGTGGTACCGCGCTCATTCGCCTTCCCATCGTGGGACAGGCGTTTTTTATTTGCAGGAGGTATTTATGAACATTGATTCCATTCGCTTTGCCGATCGCTTCAACGGCATTTCCGGCAGCGCCATCCGCGAGATTTTTAAGCTGCTGGCTGTTCCCGGCATGATCTCCTTTGCCGGCGGCAACCCCTCCCCTGATTCCCTGCCCGGAGAAAAGGTGGGCGAAATTGCCCATGCCCTTTTGCAGGAAAAGGGCAAGGTGCTTCTTCAGTACGGCGCTACGGAAGGGTATGCGCCCCTGAAGGAAAGTCTTGTTACCTACCTGAAGGATCGCTTCTCCTTCACCTGCAACGAAAGCGAAATCCTGCCTGTCACCGGCTCCACCCAGGCTATGGACCTGCTTTGCAAGGCTCTTCTCAACCCTGGGGATAAGGTGGTTATCGAAAACCCCACCTTCCTTGGCAACATGCAGTGCCTGAACCTGTATCAGGCAAACCTGATCCCCGTGGACAGCGACGATGACGGCATCGATGTGGAGAAGCTGGAGGAAGTGTTCAAAACGGAGCACCCCAAAATGCTCTACATCATCCCCACCTTCCAGAACCCCACCGGCCGCACTCTGTCCCTGGAGCGCAGAAAGCGCATTGCTCAGCTGGCCAGCGAATACGGCGTGGTGGTGGCGGAAGATGATCCCTACCGGGATCTGCGCTATACCGGGACGGAGCTTCCCTCCATCAAGTCCTTCGATCAGGAAGGCTGGGTGGCCTTTATGGGCAGCTTCTCCAAGGTCATTTCTCCCGGCCTGCGGGTGGGGTACCTGGTGGCCCATCCTTCCATTTTGCGTAAATGCACCGTCGGCAAGCAGTCCACGGACGTGCACACCGCCCTTGTCAATCAGGCAGTGGTGGATCAGTACCTGCGGCAGGGCCTGCTCATGCCTCACGTGGAAAATATCCGCAAGGCCTACGGCGAAAAGGCGGATGCCATGCTGCAGATGCTGTCCAAATGCGGCGGAGTGGCCCGATATACCCGGCCGGAGGGCGGCCTGTTCATCTTCTGCGAGCTGGAAGAAGGACGGGATGCCACGGCCCTGCTGAAGAAGGCAGTGGATAAGGGCGTGGCTTACGTCCCCGGCACTCACTTCTACGCCTATGGCGGACACGACAATACTTTCCGTCTCAACTTCTCCATGCCCAGCGTGGAGCAGATCAAACTTGGCATGGAAAAGCTGAACGACGTTTTTTCAAAATAAAAGGAGTTGGTCAGCGTGCTGACTGTAAGAAAAATGGAACGGGCGGATGTGGAGATCCTGACCCGGATCCAGAAAGATGCTTTTTATCCCCTGTATCAACAATTACACGATCCTTCCAACCCCTATCTTCGGGGCAGGGAGGATATCGAGCGAAGACTGGATAATCCCTTCACCCATCCCTTCACCATCGAGTATGACGGGTGCATCGTGGGCGGGCTATGGTATGTCAGCGGACGGAAAGTGCCGTTGTGCGAACTGCAGCCCCACGAATATTACCTGGGACGGGTGTTCATCACCACCGATATGCAGGGCAAAAAGGTGGCCCGGCAGGCCATCCTGATGTGTGAGGAATATTTCCCCGATGCGGTGAAATACTATGTGGATTTTCCGGATGTGCTGGAAAAGAACCGGCGCTGCTATGCCGGGGCAGGCTATCGCCCCACCGGCATCAAGCAGGAAACAGACCCCGGCGTTACCCTGGAACTGTATGAAAAAATTGTGGAAAGAACATAAAAAAGGAGAATGAAACATTATGGCTCATGTACTTGATACCCTCCGGGAACGCGGATTCCTGGCCCAGATCACCTTTGAAGATGAACTTTACAAGCAGCTGGAAAAGGAGCCCACCACCTTCTACGTAGGCTTTGACCCCACCGCCACCTCTCTGCATTTCGGCCACTTCATTCCGATCATTGCCATGGCCCACATGCAGCGTGCCGGCCATATCCCGATTGCCCTGGTGGGCGGCGGCACGGCCATGATCGGCGACCCCTCCGGCAAAACCGACATGCGCAAGATGATGACCGTGGAAACCATCGACCATAACGTGTCCTGCATCAAAAAGCAGATGGAACGCTTCATCGAATTCGGCGAAGGCAAGGCCATGATCGTTAACAATGCCGACTGGATTCGCAAGCTTTCCTACATGGATTTTTTGCGGGACGTGGGTTCTCTCTTCTCTGTCAACCGTATGCTGGCTGCCGAATGCTACAAGCAGCGCATGGAACGGGGCCTGACCCTGCTTGAATTCAACTACATGGTGATGCAGGCCTACGACTTCCTGCAGCTGTTCAAGAACCACGGCTGCCGGCTGCAGATGGGCGGCGACGACCAGTGGAGCAATATGCTGGCCGGTGCGGATCTGATCCGCCGCAAGGAACAGGAACCGGCATTTGCCTGCACCTTCAAGCTGCTCATGAACCACGAAGGGAAAAAGATGGGCAAAACGGAAAAGGGCGCCCTGTGGCTGGATCCTTCTCTTTGCACCCCCTACGAATTCTTCCAGTACTGGCGCAATATCGCCGATGCCGATGTGGAAAAGTGCCTGAAGCTGCTCACCTTCCTGCCTATGGAAGAAATCAATAAGCTGGCCAAGCTGGAAGGCAGCGCCATCAACGAAGCCAAGACCGTACTTGCCTTTGAATGCACCAAGCTGGTTCACGGCGAAGAAGAAGCCCAGAAGGCCCAGATGGCGGCGGCGGCTCTCTTTGGCGGCGGCGCGGCAGCCGATGTGCCCACCTACGAATGGAAGCAGTGCGACATGGAAGCGGATAACCGCCTCACCACCCTGCTCCACCTGTGCGGCCTGTGCCAGAGTAAGGGCGACGCCCGCAAGCAGATCCAGCAGGGTGCTGTGATGATGGCGGACAGCAAGGTAACCGATATCAATGCTGTGGTGACGGCCGACATGATCCCCACCGACGGTGTTCTGCTCCGCAAGGGTAAGAAGAACTACTGCCGTGTGGTGCTGAAGTAATGCCCGGCGATTACAAAACCTTAAAACAAGCGGCCAGCGATCAATTCATCGTCAACAAAAGCCGCTTCATTGGCTACGCCGCCCCCTGCGAAAGTGAGGAGGCGGCGCTGGCCTTTTTGCGTTCCATCCGGGAAAAGCATAAGGACGCCACCCACAATTGCTATGCCTACATCATCGGCCAGAATGCCGGCATCATGCGCTACAGCGATGACGGCGAACCCGGTGGTACGGCCGGCATGCCCATCATTGAGGTGATGAAGGCAAGGGGCGTGGTGAACTGCTGCGTGGTGGTCACCCGTTATTTCGGCGGCATATTGCTTGGTGCCGGCGGGCTGGTGAGGGCATACACCAAGGGCTGTGTGGTGGCGCTGAACGCAGCGCAGGTGGTGACCATGGAGGAAAGCCGGCGCATCCTGCTGGATATTCCTTATTCCATGTGGGATAAAATCAATTATCATCTCCAATCTCTGCCCCAGATCACCGAAAATACGGAGTTTGGAGCTTCTGTTTCGGTCACCCTTCTTGTGCGCACAAAGGATGTGGATGCGGTTATCGGAAAGCTCAATACCCTCACCGATGGGAAGCTGGATTATCTGCCCGATGATACTCTCCATTACCCCTGGCCGGAAGCAAGCCAGGAAATGCCGGAATAAGATGATGAACGAATTGCTTTCCAATCTGTATCTGTTGCATACCACACCTCTTGGCAGGGAACGCATCCGAAAAAATCTGCAATTGACCGGTGAAGACCCGGTGGCATTTTGCAGGGAGCTGCTTTCGCATCCCGCTTGCCACATTTTCCGTCAGGGGAAAAACTGGTACGGCGAAAAGGATCGTATCCGCATTACGGTCAATGCGCACAGCCATACCATCATTACGGCTCACAGAACAGAATAACGCTGCATGATGAAGCGGTTTTCTTCCGGAACGGTTCTGCCGTTCCTTTTTTATTTCGAAAATATTAAATTCGCTTGAGGCTGGCTTCCTTGCATTGACAGCCTTTTTTTTACAGGGTATACTGAATTCAGATGAAAAATAAGGAGGTGACATGCAATGGACGACGGTGAAAGATGTCAGGCCTGCGAAACTGTGCCCCGATCGTGTTCCGTGCGTCCGTATGCGTGGCGCCGGTCATAAATAGTGGGCTTGTTTCCCTGAACTGCATCAACTGCGTCGTATTTCGTCAGGTCCATCCGCTTCCACAGGCAGAAGGGACTTTTTTGCGTGTGAAACGGAAAAGACTGGCATCTCATGCAGGTTGGTTTGTTTGCATATGAAATAGGGGAAGGAAGTGAGTCCCATGGAGTGGGAAGCAATCAAGGAGCGGTTGGACGCATTGCTTGCATCCGGCAAGCATGGCGAAATCCGGGGTGCCATGCGAATGCTCAATGTGGTGGATATTGCCCAATACATGGAAACGCTGGAAAGAGATAAGCTGCTCCATGTTTTCCGTATTTTGCCCAAGGATATTTCTTCGGATGTATTTACCTATATGGAACCTGAGCAGAAGCAGCTGCTCATCGAGTCCATCGGCGATCAGGAAATCAGCGCCCTGATCGACGATATGTTCCTGGATGACGCGGTGGATTTTCTGGAAGAATTGCCCGCCAGCGTGGTTAAGCGCGTATTGCAGTCTGCGCCGGTGGAAAAAAGGAATCTGATCAACCAGTTCCTGCACTATCCGGAATATTCCGCCGGCTCCATCATGACCATTGAATATCTGGAATTCCACGAAGGCGATACTGTCCGGGATGCCATGAATATTATCAAGAAAGTGGGCCTGGATAAGGAAACGATCTATACCCTTTATATTATTGATAAGGCACGCCGCCTGCTGGGCACTCTGGCCCTTCGGAAAATGATCCTGGCGGAAGAGGATGCGGTTTTGTCCGATATGATGGACCGTAATCCCATCAGCGTCTTCACCACCGACGATCAGGAAAAAGTGGCCGATACCGTGCGCCGCTATGACGTGATGGCCCTGCCGGTTGTGGATAAGGAAAACCGCCTGGTGGGTATCATCACGGCGGACGACGTGATGGACGTTATTGAAGAAGAAAACACAGAGGACTTTGAAAAGATGGCCGGTTTGACGCCGTCTGAAGATGAGTACCTGAAAACGTCCCCCTTCCGTCTGGCGCTGAACCGTATTCCCTGGCTGCTGATTATGGCGGCTGTGGCCATTTTCACCGGTATGATCATCAAAAGCTTCGAAGACGTGCTGGCCACCTCCATCGTGCTTACCTCCTGTATTCCCATGCTGATGAATACCGGCGGTAATTGCGGCTCTCAGGCTTCCACGCTGATCATCCGCGGTATTGCGCTTGGCGAAATCGAGTTCCGCGATCTGCTCCGTGCCCTGTGGAAGGAGTTCAGAGTGGGCGTGATGGTGGGCGCAGTACTGGCGGTGTTCACGTTCCTGCTGGTCACCTTCATTTACGGTGCAGCTCCGGCAGAAGCGTTTGTGGTGGCGCTGGCCCTGTATGCCACGGTGCTCATCGCCAAGGGCCTTGGCTGCACCTTGCCCCTGGTTGCCAAGAAAGTGGGGTTTGACCCTGCCCTCATGGCCAGCCCCCTGATCACCACGCTGGTGGACGCCACGTCCCTGACCATCTATTTCATCATTGCCACCGCCATTTTGAAGATTGCCCTGTAACAGGTTGATTCTTGTGCGGTGCCTGTAATGGCCGAATGGCAATAAAATATGAAGAAATGTATATTTTGTCCGGTTCTTTTCCGCTTTGGAAAAGGCCGGACATCTTTTTCATTTTCCTCAAAAAATTATTTTCCACAGGATGTGGGGATGAGGGAAATGCGGGAGCGCAGGATGTTGTTGTTTTGCAAAATATACGTCGAAAAAGATGAAAAAAAGTGAAAATTTTTTCAAAAAAGGGTGTTGACAAAAGAAAAGTTCTTTGGTATTATAATCAAGCGCGCTGCGGAACGGGCCGAAAGGCCAGGAAAGCAAGCGAGCGACGAACCTTGAAAACGATACAGAGAAGAGGAAGAACGACAGTTAATTCTGGAATGAGTTTTACTTGTTGGTCTGGGGAACCAGAACACCAAGTTATATG
>JAFSBN010000006.1 GCA_017437265.1 Clostridia bacterium | reverse complement strand
GCGTTATGCCGCCATTTTGCTGGATCAGGGCATGAGCTATCAGAAAATTGCCGAGCAGGTGGGGGTTTCCACTGCCACCATCAGCCGGGTGAACCGCTGCCTGAACTACGGCACCGGCGGTTATCGCAAGGCCCTGGATCAAAGAAAAGAACAAGGAGAATAAATTCCATGCCCGATTTTAATGCCATTTTGCAAACCAGTGAAAAAATCATCTTCACCCTCCGTGCCCTCTATGCCTCCTACGGCTATCAGCCCTACCGGATGAGCAAATTCGAAGAATATGATCTGTACGCAAAAAACAAGGATTTTCTTTTGTCCGATAACGTGATCACCTTCACCGATACCACCGGAAAGCTGATGGCGCTCAAGCCCGACGTGACGCTGTCCATCATCAAAAACAGCCATGATTTGCCGGACGAAGTGCAGAAGGTATATTACAACGAAAATGTATACCGTGTATCCAAAGGTACCCAGGCCTTCAAGGAAATGATGCAGGCGGGGCTGGAATGCTTTGGCCGTATTGGCGAAGAAAACCTGCTGGAAGTTCTGTCCCTGGCCGCAGAAAGCCTGAAAACCCTTTCGGGAAAAAGCATGCTCTCTGTTTCCTGCCTGGATCTTTCCGATGGGCTGATTCAGAAGATGGGGCTGTCCGCCCCGGAAAAAAAGCAATTGTATCAGGCCGTTTCCGAATGCAACCTGCACGAAATGGATCAGCTTTGCCCTCAGGGGGAAGCGCTGGAAACACTGAAACAGCTGGTATCCCTCAGCGGCGAAATTTCCGCCGTGCTGCCCCGGCTGGCTTCCCTGCTGCCGGAAAACAATGCCTGTGCCGCTTTCTGCAGCGTAATGGAAAAGCTGGCTCAAGGCCCGCTGGCTCCCTTTATCCGCATTGATTTTTCTGTTACCGACGATGTAAATTATTATAACGGCATCGTGTTCAAGGGCTATGTGCGGGGCATTCCGGATGCTGTACTGTCCGGCGGACAGTATGACCGGCTGATGAAAAAGCTGCACCGCAAAAGCCATGCCATTGGCTTTGCCGTATATACGGATCTTCTGGACCGGCTGGAAGACAAAGAAACCCTGGATAAAGCAGAAGACGATTTTGTCAACGTGGCCCTGCCCAAGGGACGGCTGGGAGAAAAAATCTACAAGCGCTTCGCTGCTGCCGGTTACGAATGCCCGGCCCTGCTGGAGCCAAACCGCCGGCTGATTTTCGAAAACGCCGAAAAAAAGGTGCGCTATTTCTGGGTAAAGCCCTCGGACGTGGCCATTTACGTGGAGCGGGGCGCCGCCGATATGGGCGTGGCCGGCAAAGACATCCTGCTGGAATACCAGCCCGATATTTTTGAACTGATGGATCTGGATACCGGCAAATGCCGCATGGCGGTAGCTGGGCCCAAGGGGTTCACAGACGATACATCCAGAACGCTGAAGGTGGCCACCAAATTCTCCAATATCGCAAGAACGTTCTACCAGTCCCGGGGAAGAGATATTGACATCATCCATCTCAACGGCTCCATCGAGCTGGCCCCCATTCTGGGCCTTTCCGACGTAATCGTGGACATTGTGGAAACCGGTGCCACCCTGAAGGAAAACGATCTGGAAGTGATCGAAACCATCGTGCCCATCAGCGCACGACTGATTGCCAACCGGTCTTCCTGCAAATTCAAGAAAACACAGATTGAAAAAATCGTAAGCGGCCTGAAAGAGGCCATGGAGGATAAGCAATGATCAAGCTGATGAAATACGGCCAAGTGCCCAATACCGAAATTTTTGCCCGGATGCAGCCCAAGATGAATGTGGAGCAGATTGTTGCCGACATTATTGAAAACGTAAAGCAAAACGGCGACAAGGCTGTGAAGGAATACTGCCTGAAGTTCGACAAGGCTCAGCTGGATTCCCTGCTGGTCTCCCCCGAAGAAATGGCAGAAGCCAAGCAGCTGGTAGAGCCGGAATTTTATAACATTCTGGAAAAAGCCGCCGAAAACATTCGTGTTTTCCACGAAAAGCAAAAGCGCAATTCCTTCATTATCAACGACCGGCCCGGCATCGTCATGGGCCAGAAGGTGATCCCCATGGACAAGGCAGGCCTTTATGTGCCCGGCGGCACTGCGGCCTACCCCTCCACCGTGCTCATGGACGCTATCCCCGCCAAGATTGCCGGGGTGAAGGAAGTGGTGATCGTCACGCCCCCCAATGCGGAAGGCAAAGTGAATCCCTACATTCTGGCCGCGGCTCAGGTGGCCGGTGTGGACAAGATCTTCAAAACCGGCGGCGCTCAGGCCATTGCCGCCCTGGCTTTCGGCACCGAATCCATTCCGAAAGTGGATAAGATCGTGGGCCCCGGCAATGCCTTTGTGGCAGAAGCGAAAAAGCAGGTGTACGGCATTGTGTCCATCGACATGATTGCCGGCCCCAGCGAGATCCTCATCGTGGCCGACGGAAAATCCAACCCCCGTCACGTGGCGGCGGACCTGCTTTCCCAGGCCGAACACGACGTGATGGCCAGCGCCGTGCTGGTAACCGATTGCATGGACTTTGCCAAGGCCGTGCAGGCGGAGCTGGAAGTGCAGATTCCCCAGCTGGAACGCGCCCAGATCGCCCGGGCCTCCATTGATGACAACGGCAAGATCATCGTGGCGGATACGCTGGATGCCGCCATCGAGATTGCCAACGAAATTGCCCCCGAACACCTGGAACTATGCGTGGATAATCCCTTCGATTATCTGGACGCCATCCGGCACGCAGGCAGCATCTTCATGGGCCGCAACTGCCCCGAAGCTCTGGGCGATTATTTTGCCGGGCCCAACCACACTCTGCCCACCAGCGGCACTGCTAAATTTTCCAGTCCCCTGTCGGTGGATGATTTTGTGAAGAAAACCCAGTACACCTATTTCACCCGGGATGCTTTGGCCGCCGTTGCCAAGGATGTATTCACCTTCGCCACCAAAGAAGGGCTCACCGCCCACGCAAAAAGCGCCATCATCCGCACGGAGGAAGAAGCATGAGCCGTTTTTTCTCGGAAAAATACGCTGCTCTCACCCCTTATACCCCCGGTGAGCAGCCCAGAGAGCGCACCTATATCAAACTGAACACCAACGAATCCCCCTTTCCCCCTTCCCCCATCGCCCAGCGCATGGCACGGCAGGCGGCAGGGAATGTGAACCTGTATTCCGATCCCGCCTGCATGGCGCTTCGGAAAGCAGCAGCGGCAAGGTACAAGGTGGATGTGGATGAAGTGATGTTCACAAACGGGTCCGACGATATCCTGAACTTTGCCTTCATGGCCTTTTGCGATGAAAAGCACCCGGTGGTGTTTCCGGATATCACCTACGGTTTTTATCCCGTGTTTGCACAGCTGAACCGCATTCCCTACGAAACCATCCCGCTGAAGGATGATTTCACCATCTGTGCGGAGGATTATGTGGGCATCGGCAAAAACATCTTCATTGCCAATCCCAATGCCCCCACCGGCATTGCCCTGCCCCTCCGTGATATTGAACGCATTGTGGCTTCCAACCCGGACAATGTGGTGGTGATCGACGAAGCGTATGTGGATTTCGGCGGAGAAAGCGCCGTGAGCCTGATCCACAAATACGATAATCTGCTGGTGACCCAGACCTTCTCCAAGTCCCGTTCCCTGGCCGGTGCCCGGCTGGGCATGGGCTTTGGCTGCAAGAAACTGATGCAGGATCTCAACACCCTGCGCTATTCCACCAACCCCTACAACATCAATTCCGTCACCATGGCGGCAGGCGTTGGCGCCCTGACGGATGAAGACTATTTCCGCTTTGCCTGCGATACCGTGATCCAGACCCGGGCATGGACGAATGAACAGCTGAAGAAACTGGGCTTTGAAATCCTGCCCTCCTGCACCAATTTTGTTTTTGCAAAACACCCTGCCGTTTCCGGCAAGGAACTGTACCTGTGGCTGAAGGAACAGGGCATTCTGGTGCGGCATTTTGACGATGAAAGGATCGCCGATTTCAACCGCATCACCATCGGCAGTAAAGAAGAAATGAAAACCCTGATTGAAACGCTGGAGAAAATGCTATGCGAAAAGTAACTTTGGAAAGAAACACCCTGGAAACCCAGATCAGGCTGTCTCTGAATCTGGATGGCACCGGCAAAAGCGAAATTGATACCGGCGTGGGTTTTCTGGATCATATGCTGACGCTCTTTGCCAGTCACGGCCGTTTTGACCTGACCGTCAAATGCACCGGCGATACCTATGTGGACGACCATCACACCGTGGAAGACATCGGCATTGCTCTTGGCAAAGCATTTTACGATGCGCTGGGCGACAAAAAAGGCATTTGCCGCTATGGGGACATTGTGCTGCCCATGGATGAAACGCTGATCCTGGCCGCCGTGGATTTTTCCGGCAGAAGCCATCTGGGCTTCATGCTGGATATCCCCACTCAAAAGGTGGGCACCTTCGATACCGAACTGGTGGAAGAATTCTTCCTGGGCTTTGTGCGCCCCGCTGCCTGTTCCCTGCACATCCGCAAGCTGGACGGTAAAAACAGCCACCACATCATCGAAGGGGCCTTCAAGGCCGTGGGCCGTGTGCTGCGTCAGGCCGTGGCCATCGATCCGCTCTTTGCCAATGAAATTCCCTCCACCAAAGGAGTGTTAGCATGATCGCCATCATTGATTACGGCGTGGGAAATTTGTTTTCCCTCAAAAGCAGCTTTGCCGCCATCGGGGCGGACGTAATCGTCACCCGGGAGGAAAACGAAATCCGCAAGGCGGACCGCATCCTTTTGCCCGGGGTGGGTGCCTTTGAAGACGCCGCAAAAAAACTGAAGGAATTGAAACTGGATGCACTTCTGAAAGAAGAAGTGCAAAAAGGGAAGCCGCTGATGGGCATATGCCTTGGCATGCAGATGCTGTTTGAAAAAAGCTTCGAATACGGCGAGCATGAAGGCCTGGGCCTGCTGAAAGGCAGTGTGCGTCCCATCAAGGAAATGATCCCGGATGGACTGAAAATTCCCCACATGGGCTGGAATGCTCTGAAATTCCATGGAGAAAAGCATCCCCTGTTCCGCTACATTAACGAAGGGGACTGCGTGTATTTCGTGCATTCCTATGCGGCCGCCGGCTGTGAAGACAGCCTGATCGCCTCCGCCGAATACGGCGCTTCCCTCACCGCTGCAGTGGCCAAGGGCAACGTAATGGGCTGCCAGTTCCACCCGGAAAAGAGCGGCAACGTGGGGCTGAAGATTCTCAAAGCCTTCTGCGAAATGGAAGGAGGGTACGCATGCTGATCTACCCTGCCATCGATTTATACGAACAGCAGGCGGTGCGCCTGTTCAAGGGCGATTATGCCCAGAAAACCGTCTACAGCGAAAACCCGGTGGAAGTGGCCCGGGATTTCAAGGCAGCCGGGGCCACCCACATCCATCTGGTGGATCTGGAAGGGGCCAAGCTGGGCACCACGCCCAACCTTTCCGTGATTGTGAACATCAAAAAGGGAAGCGGGCTGTTTACGGAAGTGGGCGGCGGCATCCGCTCCATGGAAACGATTGACACTTATCTTTCCGCCGGCATTGACCGGGTGATCCTGGGCACAGCCGCAGTGACGGAAGAAGGCTTTGTGGAAAAAGCCGTGGCAAAGTACGGCGACCATATTGCCGTGGGCATTGATATCAAAGATGGTTATGTGGCCATCAAGGGCTGGACGGAAAAGTCCCAGTGGGATGCCTTTGCTTTCTGTGAAAAGATGCAGAAGATCGGCGTGAAAACCATGATCTGCACCGATATTTCCAAGGACGGCGCCATGCAGGGCACCAACCGGGCTCTGTATAAGCAGCTTTCCGAAAAATTCAGCATGCAGATCATCGCTTCCGGCGGCGTTTCCTCTATGGAGGATGTGAAGGCCCTGCGGCAGATGGAGCTGTACGGTGCCATCATCGGCAAGGCCTATTACACCGGTGCCATCAACCTGAAAGAAGCAATCGAGGTGGCGAAATGATTACAAAACGTATTATTCCCTGCCTGGATGTGCGGGACGGCCAGGTGGTAAAGGGGGTCAATTTCGAAGGCCTGCGCACCCTCACCTCCCCCGTGGAAATGGCCAGGTTTTACAGTGCCAACGGTGCGGATGAACTGGTATTTTACGATATCACCGCCTCTTCCGACGGCCGGAAACTGTTCACCGACATCCTGTGCGAAACGGCCAGGAACGTGTTCATCCCACTCACTGTGGGCGGCGGCATCAATACCGTTTCCGATTTTGAACGGGTGCTGGGCTGCGGTGCGGACAAGGTGAGCGTCAATTCCGGTGCCATCCGCAATCCCTCCCTCATCGACGAAGCTGCAAGAATTTACGGCGATCAGTGCGTGGTGCTTTCCGTGGACGTAAAAAGGGTGGACGGCGTGTTCCGTATTTTTGCCAAGGGCGGCCGGGAAAACACCGGCATGGAAGCCATCCAGTGGATCAGGGAATGTGTGGACCGGGGTGCCGGGGAAATTGTGGTGAACTCCATCGATACCGACGGCGTAAAACAGGGGTTTGACCTGGAAATGCTGCAGAAGGTGTGCGACGTGGTATCCGTACCCGTGATCGCCTCCGGCGGCGCAGGCAAAATCGACGATTTCATCACCCTCTTCAACGCCCTGCCCAAGGTGGACGCCGGTCTTGCCGCCAGCATTTTCCACTTCGGTGAAGTGAAGATCACCGACCTGAAAGCAGAAATGAACAAAAACGGGATTCCGACCAGAATGGGAGTGTAACATATGATCAATATCAACGAACTGAAATTTGACGAAAAAGGCCTGATCCCCGCCATCGTGGTGGACAGCATCACCAAGAAAGTGCTGACCCTGGCCTACATGAACAAGGAAAGCCTGCAGATCTCCATGGAAAAGGGGCTCACCTGCTTTTACAGCCGTTCCCGGCAGGAACTGTGGCTGAAGGGCGAAACCAGCGGCAATTACCAGCACATCGTGTCCATCACCGCCGATTGCGATAAGGATGCCCTGGTGGTGGTGGTGGATAAGGATGGCCCGGCCTGCCATACCGGCACCGACAGCTGCTTCACCGCCCCCCTGTGGGAAAGCGATGAACGCCAGGAATTCTCCCTGGAACAGCTGATGGAAATGCTCCATGGCCGCAAAGTGGAAAAGAAGGAAGGCAGCTACACCACTTACCTCTTCGAAAAAGGCCTGGACAAAATTCTGAAAAAGGTGGGCGAAGAATGCACGGAAGTCATCATCGCCGCCAAGGCTGACGATAAAAAAGAAACCATCTATGAAATTGCGGATCTGTGCTACCATGTGATGGTGCTGATGCTGCAGCAGGGCATCACCCTGGAAGACATCCACAAGGAACTGGCCGGCCGCCACGTGATCGACAAAAAAGTGAAGCAGGAGAAAATGACCTGATTAAAGGCGATCTGCACGTGCACACCGTTTTCAGCGACGGGAAAAACACCCCGGAGGAAATGGTGCTTTCCGCCATGGAAAAGGGATTCGATTATATCGGCTTTTCCGATCATGCGCCCATGAATTTTGACGATGGCTGCGCCATGCCGGAAGCAAAGCTTTCGGAATATGCAGCGGAGATTCTGCGGCTGAAGGAAAAATACAAGGGCCGGATCACCATCTACCTGGGCCTGGAAATGGATAGCCTCTCCCCCCTCCCGGCCCTGCCTTTGGATTACACCATCGGCTCCGTGCATTACCTTGAAATGCCGGACGGCCACCATGTTTCCATCGATTGGACGGCGGAAAAGCTGAAGCAGGGGGCGGATGCCTATTTCGGCGGCGATCCGTATGCCCTCGTGGAGGCCTATTATGAACGGGTGTCCTCCATGGCCCAGGCCCTTCGCCCCAGCATCATCGGGCATTTTGACCTGATTACCAAATTTCAGGAACAATCACCCCTGTTCGATGAGCAGCATCCTCGGTACGTGGCCGCATGGCAAAAGGCCGTGGATGCTATTCTGCCCCACTGCACCCTGTTTGAAATCAATACCGGCGCCATGGCCCGGGGCTATCGCACTTCCCCCTACCCTGCCCCGGCCATTCAGCAGTACATCCTGCAAAAAGGCGGCCGGTTCAT
>JAFSBN010000051.1 GCA_017437265.1 Clostridia bacterium | reverse complement strand
CAGATCAAGACTCTGAACGAGTACTTCGACCTGATCGAGAAGTTCATCGCCGCCAATCCCACCAACGAGAACGGCGCTGCCTATGAAGGCTTTGCCATTCTGTGCGAAGACTGGCGTCACTTCTGCCTGATCAACCCCGTGCAGCACCTGATGGGCCAGCCCAACGAAGGCGAAGTCTACATCAACCGCACCGCCGATGAAAATGGCATCTATGCCGTTGAAACCTTCATCGACAAGGATTATTCCAAGGCCTACTACAAGAAACTGAACGAATTCTACAAAAAGGGCCTGATCAATCCCGACACCTTCACCATGACCTATGACCAGTACATCGCCAAGCTGTCTGCCGGCACCGTTCTGGGTATGTTCGACCAGACCTGGGACTTCGGCACCGCTACCGCTGCTCTGGAAACCGCCAAGATGTATGAAAACACCTACGTGGCTCTGCCCCTGGTGTATGACGAATCCTACGGCTTCGGCGCTATCTCTGAACAGTACCTCAACGGCGGCGTGCCCAACAAGGACCGCGGCTTCGGTATCTCCGTGAACTGCGAATACCCCGAACGCATGGTTGCTCTGTTCGAAGCTCTGCTGAGCGACGAATGGCAGAAGATCCTGCAGTGGGGCGAAGAAGGCATTGACTACACCGTTGAAAACGGCCGTATGCTCATGAGCGCCGAACAGTACGCACAGCGCAGCGATGCTACCTGGAAGATGGCCAACCAGGCCCTCACCATCTGGGAATCTGCTCCCAAGAAGCAGGGTCTCCAGGACGACGGTAACACCTGGGCTCCCGCTGACCAGCCCGAAATCCTGCAGCTCAACATGAGCGACTATGACAAGGCTTTCCTGGCCGCTTACGGCTATGGCAAGTGGGCTGATTTCTTCAATGCTCCCTGTGAACTGGCTCCCTGGGGCGAAGCTTGGCAGATCGACAAGACCCCCATCCAGGACGACTATGACAAGTTCAACCTGATCCAGGATCAGCAGCTGCCCAAGATCATCATGAGCGCTGACGATGCTGAATTCGATGCCAACTGGGCCGCTTTCGTGGCTGAAATCACTCCCTACTGCGACATCTATGCTGAATACATGCAGAACGAAGTGACCAAGCTCGTAGAACTGGCTACCAAGTAATTCGAATCTTTCGAACTGTGGGGAGAGACTCGTCTCTCCCCATGGTTTTTTGGAAGGGGGACAAAACTGTGAACAGGGCAGTTGAAAACACATCTCCGCTTTTGAAACCCAAGAAGCGGAAACTCGGCAAAGTCTTATGGGATCAGAAATGGCTGCTGGTCATGTCTGTTCCCGTACTTCTGTATGTATTCCTCTTTAACTACTATCCCCTGTGGGGCTGGCGTTTTGCTTTCCAGAACCTGGATCTGTACACCATCAAAAAGGGTGCAGACTGGATCGGCTTTGGCAACTTCGAATGGTTGTTCAATGAAAAGTATTTCTGGCTGGGCTTCCGCAATACCCTGGCCATGAGCCTGATCAACCTGGTTTTCGGCACGCTTGCTTCCATCCTGCTTGCTATCCTGCTCAACGAAGTGCGCACCCGTGCTTTCAAGCGTACGGTGCAGACGGTAACCTATCTCCCCCACTTCCTGAGCATGGTTATCGTTGTGGGCATGGCCCAGAACATGTTCGTTTCTGATGGTCCCATCAACCAGATGCTGCTGTCTCTTGGCATCATTGATAAGCCGATCTGGTGGCTGGGTGAAGGCAAATACTTCTGGTTCCTGGTGGGTCTCATCAACATCTGGAAAGAAGTAGGCTGGAACTCCATCATCTACATCTCCACCATGACCTCCATTGACCCCACGCTGTATGAAGCTGCTGCCATCGACGGCGCCGGCCGTTTCCAGCGGATTCTGCACGTGACCCTGCCCGGTATCAAATCCACCTTCGTGGTGCTTCTGATCATGAACATCGGCCACCTGATGGAAGCCGGTTTCGAAATCCAGTACCTGCTGGGCAACAAACAAGTGTACGACTATTCACAGACCATCGACGTATTTGTGCTGGAATACGGTATCCAGAACAACAAATACGGCCGCGCCATTGCGGCTGGTATGTTTAAGAGCGTGATTGGCATCATCCTGCTGTTCGCGGCCAACTTTGTGGCCAAGAAGCTGGATGAAGACACTCTGCTGTAAAGGAGGGATATCCTGTGACTTCTATTTCCATGAAGAATAAAAAGTTAAAGAAGCCGATGCAGCGGGATATCGCTTTCCCGATTGTCAACGGTTTCATCCTGATTGCGCTGATGTTTGTCACCCTGTACCCCGTTCTCAATACCGTGGCCATCTCTTTCAATGACGGTATTGACGCGGTGCGCGGCGGCATCGGCCTGTGGCCCCGCCAGTTCAGTACGGAGGCCTACAACACCCTGCTCAGCGATAAGCTGACCTGGAATGCCTTCGGCATTTCCGTGGCCCGTACCGTGATCACCACCCTTTTGAACCTGCTGTTTACCTCCATGCTGGCCTTTGCGCTCAGCCGTAAGGAATTCATTCTGCGCAAGTTCATCACCCTGGCCGTGGTGCTGACCATGTACGTCAATGCCGGTCTGATCCCCAACTATCTGCTGATCAGCAAAACCCTGAAGCTGAGCAAAACCTTCTGGGTATACATCATTCCCACCATGTTCTCCTGCTTCAACATGATCGTCATCCGCACCTACATCACGGGTCTTCCGGAAGCCCTGGTGGAATCCGCCCGTATTGACGGTGCCAACGATATGCGTATCTTCTGGCAGATCATCTTCCCCCTGTGCATGCCCGTGCTGGCCACGGTCGCCCTGTTCGTGGCTGTAGGCAGCTGGAACCAGTGGTTCGACACCCAGCTGTACAACGGCGGCAAGAAGTACCTGCACACCCTGCAGTACCTGCTGAAGATGAAGCTGGCTACGTCCATGAATACCGCCAATGCCGCCAACGCTTCCGTTGACGCTCTGGCCAATCAGGCCGCTGCCAAGTCCACCCCCATCACCATCCGCTGCGCCATCACGGTGGTTTCTGCCCTGCCCATCCTGGTGGTTTACCCCTTCCTGCAGCGTTACTTCGTAACCGGCATGGTGCTGGGCGGCGTGAAAGGCTGATCTTACAACAATTCAAAAAAGAACGACCCGGTTTCAGAACCGGGCCGTTTTTTATTTACTTGTGATATTTTTCTCCGGCATTGATCTTGCATCCCCGGTAAATCTGCTCCAATAGCATCACCCGGGCCAGCTGGTGGGGAAAGGTCATTTTCGACATAGAAAGCGTATCATCCGCCCGGTGCAGCACCGCTTTGGACAGCCCCAGGGAACCGCCGATGATAAACACCTGCCGGCCGCCCCGCATATCCCCCTGCCGCAGCTTTTCTGCAAACTGCTCGCTGGTGAACTGAGGCGCATTGATGCACATGGCCGTCACATGGTCTCCGGTACGGATGGCCTTGAGGATACTCTCCCCTTCCCTGTCCATGATCTTTTGCCGGTCTGCATCCGATGCATTCTGGGGTTCCGGCAGATCCGGCAGCTCCACAATCTCCATTTTCCCATACCGGGAAAGACGCTTGAGATATTCATCCGCCGCTCCAGCGTAAAATCTTTCCCGCAGCTTGCCCACGCATACAATGGCAGCGTTCATTTTTCCATCAGCTCCATCACTTTCGTCAAATCCGGCAGCACATGATCCACAAAGGGAGAAAGTTCCTCCACATAGGGCAGCACATCCGGCACCATGCACACCTGCATCCCGGCAGCCCGTCCGGCCTTTACGCCGTTATAGCTGTCCTCCAGCACCAGGCATTCCTCCGGGCGCACGCCCAGTTTTTCCGCTGCCAGCAAAAACACATCCGGTGCCGGCTTGGAGGGCATGCCGCTGGCAGAAAGCAGCACCTGAAAATATTTTGTCAGGCCCACGCCGCCAAGGTACAGTTCAATGGTCTCCATTCTGCTGGAAGATGCCACAGCAGCAGGAATATTCCTTTCCTGCAGATACTGCATCAGCTCCCGTGCGCCTTTTTTGACGGGAATTTCTCCTTTTGCAGCCTTGTTGTGCATATAAACGGCAAAGTCCCGGAAAAGCCGCTCCGTATCCAGTGCAGGACAATGATCCTTCAAAAGAGCGCTGCTGGCCCGGGTATTGATGCCGATGCACAGTTTGCAAACATCCTGAGGCACACTCATCCCCTGCATCCCGGCGCACACATGAATGGCTTCAATGCCCAGCCACTCGCTGTCCATCAAAAGGCCGTCCATATCAAACACCACCGCGGCGATTTTATTCATCTTCCACCACCACAAAGGGATCCACCAGGAATTCGCGCAGTGCTTTCCGGTTGGTGATAAAATCGATCTGCTGGGTGGCCATGTTGGCAACCGGCATAGGTTCATAGGTGCCATCCAGCGGCATGCGGATGGACTCGATTTCAGTACCCTTCATGCGCATGGCCAGGTCCAGCGCATCCATAATTTCCGCCGTGGTCATATTGGTGGTCACCGTGTTTTCCAGCACCACATTCAGCAGCGCCACCGCCTCGTCATAGGTGATATCCTTCAGGCTGTCGGCAATGGTGGTGAGCACGGTGCGTGCACGGCGGGTGCGGCCCACGTCCTGGGTTTCGCCGTCAATATTGGCCACCTTGCGGATGCGCATGTAAATCACCGCCGCATGGCCGGTAAAATGATAAGTGCCGCCGCCGGAAAGGGCCGGCGTGGTGGAGGAAGCAGAGAGCGGGTAATTGCGCAGGTAATTGGCTTCCCGGGCAGTGATTTCAATATCCACGCCGCCAATGGCGTTAATGATATTTTCCACCTGCCGGAAATCTACCACGATATACTTTTCGATTTCCAGATTGAAATGAGTGCTCAGCGTGGCAACCAGCGCTTCAATGCCGCCGTTTTCCCGGCCAGAGTTATCCAGAATATTGTTCAGCCGGCCAAAGTCTCCGTCCGGACGCTGAATGAGCATATCCCGGATGAAGCTGGTGAGCATCACCCGCTCGGCATATTCATCCACCGTCACCAGGATCATGCCGTCGGTATGGTTGCCGCTTTTTTTCAGGTCCGCCGCCCAGGAGTCGATGCAGATGAGCATATAATGATGAATGCCCTTGGGAGTGGGCGTAATTTCTTCCGGGCTCAGCACCGGGATAGGAGCCGGTTTATCATCCGCCAGTGCCTGGGGCACCATGGTGCACAGGCACACAAGGATCAACAGCCATGCAAAAAACCGCTTCATGCGTTTTCTTCCTCCACATATTTTTCCAGCACCACGCCGGTTTCGTCAAAAATCTCCAGAGAAAATGCATCCGGATACCCCTGTTCATACACCACCCGCCTGATGCCGGCGTTGACGATCATCTTGGCGCAGATGGAGCAGGGCTGATGGGTGCAATAGAGGGTGGCGCCATCGATGCTGATACCCAGCCTGGCCGCCTGCAAAATGGCGTTTTCTTCGGCATGGGCAGCATAGCACACTTCGTGCCGGGTGCCGCTTTCAATGCCCAGCTTCCGGCGCAAGCATTCGCCCTTTTCCATGCAGGTTTTCATCCCGGCAGGAGCGCCGTTATAGCCGGTGGTCATGACGCGCTTATCCTTCACAATCACCGCACCGATGGCACGGCCGGGAGCAAAGCAGCTGGTCCAGGTGGCTACCAGCCGGGCCATTTCCATAAAACGCTTATCCCACTTGTTCATTTTTTCACATCTCCCAATCCTTCACAAATTCACAAATCAGCCGGGCAGAGGCCTTGGCTGCATCCTGCATGTTCAAAAGATATTCCCGTCCGGTATCGTGGGTTTCGTCCGAAATGCCCCGATATTCTCCAAAGGGCACCTGCATTTCATAGCATACCTGAGCAATGGCGCCGCCTTCCATATCGCAGGCAGCTGCCCCGAAGTCCCGGGCCAGCGCATATTTCTTTTCCAAAGAAGCCACAAACTGATCCCCGGTAGCCACATTGGCCTGTAGGGGCTGGCAGGAAAACTTTCCGGCCGCCTGCAGCAGCTTTTCCGTCACCTTTTCATCGGTGGGAATATAGACCATATTGATGCCGGAAATCAGGCCCATGGGATCCCCCACCGGGGTGGTGTCCATATCGTGCTGCACCGCAGCCTTTGCTACCACAATATCGCCGATTTTCAGTTCATCCACCAATGCCCCGGCCACGCCGATGTTCACAATCACCTGAGGAGCATATTTCAAAATCATGCTCTGAGCGCACATGGCGGCATGCACCTTGCCCACGCCGCACCGGCCCACCACACATTCCTTTCCAAACAATTGTCCCACATAGAAACGGGCAAAGCCCACTTTTTCTTCCCGGAGGCTTTCCATCTGCTCCGTCAAAAGCTGCACTTCCGCATCCATTGCGCCGATAATTCCGATCATACGTTTTTCTCCTGTCAAATTCTGTCGTAATATTGCAGCAGGTTTTCCCCTGCAATGCCTCTGATCATCTTTTCATCCAGGCCCCGCCTGCGCAGCGCATCCAGGAGCTTCGGGAAATCCTGAGGGCCCATCAGTCCTTCCGGCTTCATTTCAATGCCGTCAAAATCACTGCCAAAGCCAATTTTCCCTTCGCCGCCCATTTCCAGCATGTGCATCACATGATCACACACGTCCGAAATGCCGGCCTTTTCATCCCTGCGCAGGAAGGCGGGGTAAAAATTCACGCCCACATACCCGCCGGCGGAAAAAAGGGCTTTCAATTGATCATCCGTCAGGTTTCGCACATGGTTGCACAGCTTTCGGCAGCAGGAATGGCTGGCCAGGGGGATAACGCCCATTTCCAATAGTTCATAAAAGCCCTTTTCATTCAGGTGGGATACGTCCACCGCCATTTTGAGCCGCTGCATTTCCCGCACCGCTTCCCGGCCAAAGGGCTTCAGGCCGGTAGTGGCATCTTTGCTTGCCGGGGTAGCCACGCAGTTTTCATAGTTCCAGGTGAGGGCGGCCATACGCACGCCCTGCTTTCGCCACTCGGCGATCATTTCCCCATGGCCGTCCAGCAGGTCGCATCCCTCCACGGAGAGCATAAATGCCGTTTCCCCATCTTTTGCTTCTTTCAGGTCATCCACCTGACGGAAGCCTGCCGCCTTCATTTCTTCCTTCTTTGCCAGCATTTTGTCAAAGGCGATGCGGATGGATTTGAGATCGCTCCGGCCCACAAACATGGCCATCACCTGCACCGAAACGCCGCCCTTGAGCAGCTTTTCCCTGGTTACGTCCATTTCTTCGTTTTCCCCATAGGGAAAGCACAGCCTGAACAGGGTGTCCGCATGGGTATCAAAAAGCAGCATCAAAAAGCCCCCTTTTTATCAGGTAACATGGGCATTATAGCACATTTTTTTCCTGCCCACAATGCAAAGACAAAGGAAGTACGCCCCTGTCGGCAAGAAATCCTTTCCGAGAGTTCAAAATAATATAAATGTCATGCGAATTGCAAAAAAATCTTTGTTTTACGGGGTAGTAATTTCTTGGAGAATGTGCTATAATAAGTTAAGATTGGTTGAATATTTTTTCAGGCAGCAGAAGGCTGTACTGATATTGAAAAGATAAATCAATACGATCGAGCACTTTATGTTTTTTTGTGATATATTGAAAGGAGATCAAGATGGCAAACTCACCCAAATTGCGGATTATCCCACTGGGCGGCGTAGACGAAATCGGCAAGAATATGACGGCCTTTGAATATGAGGACGATATTCTCATTGTCGACTGCGGTTCCATCTTCCCCAAAGAGGATATGCTGGGTATTGACCTGGTCATCCCCGATACCACCTATCTGGTGTCCAACCGGCACCGGGTAAAGGGCTATGTATTCACCCACGGCCATGAAGACCATATCGGCGCCACGCCCTATGTGCTTTCTCAGGTACCTGCGCCCATTTACGGCACCAAGCTGACCCTGGCATTGATTGACCTGAAGCTGCGTGAGCACAGGGTAAACGGCATTCCCTACCACGCTGTACAGCCCCGGGATGAAGTGAAAATCGGCCAGTTCACGGTGAAGTTCATCAAGGTAAACCATTCCATTTCCGGTGCCTGCGCCCTGGCCATTTCCTGCCCTGCCGGCACCGTTGTGCACTCCGGCGACTTTAAGATCGACTATACCCCCGTAGACGGCGAAGTGACCGACCTTTCCACCCTGGCGGCTGTTGGCGATAAGGGCGTTTTGTGCCTGATGTGCGAAAGCACCAATAATTGAGCGCCCCGGCTACACCATGAGTGAACGCAAAATCGGCGAAACTTTCGTCAATCAGTTCCGCAACGCCCGGGGCCGGGTGATTGTGGCCATGTTCTCCAGTAACATCAACCGCCTCCAGCAGGTGATCGACAGCGCCATCCGCTTCGGCCGCAAGGTATGCTTTGTGGGCCGCAGCATGGTGAGCGTCAGCCGGGTGGCCATGCAGCTGGGTGAACTGGTGATTCCCTCCGGCTATACCGTGGAACTGGACGACCTGGACAGCTACCCCGATGATGAGCTTTTGATCCTCACCACCGGCAGCCAGGGCGAACCCATGAGCGGCCTCACCCGCATGGCCTTCTCCGAACACAGAAAGCTGCAGATCAAGCCCAGCGATAAGGTGATCATTTCCGCCACCCCCATCCCCGGCAATGAAAAATTCGTATCCCGGGTCATCAACCAGCTGTACCGCTGCGGCGCAGAAGTGATTTACGAATCCATGGCCGAGGTGCACGTTTCCGGCCACGCCTGCCAGGAAGAAATCAAGCTGATGCACACCCTGGTGCGTCCCAAGTATTTCATCCCCATCCACGGCGAATACCGGATGCTGTGGCAGCATGCGGAACTGGCCGAAACCCTGGGGATGGAGCGGCAGAACATCGTGCTCCCTGCCGCCGGTCAGGTAATCGAAATGGGTAGCGACAGTCTGTCCATTGCCGGCACGGTACCGGTGGGCGAAGTGCTGGTGGACGGCCTTGGCATTGGCGATGTTTCCAACATTGTGCTGCGGGACCGCAAACACCTCTCTCAGGACGGCCTCATCATCGTGGCCATGGCATTTGACCGCACCAACGGCATCCTGGTTTCCGGCCCCGATGTGATCAGCCGCGGCTTTGTGTATGTCCGGGAAAACGAAGATATTATCGAATCCACCCGGGAGGTGGTTCGTGCCATCATCGCCAGCTACGACCGCATTGAAGGCAGCGACTGGCCCAGCATCAAAAACCGTATCAAGGATGAACTGCACCGCTTCATCTATGAAAAGATCAAACGCAATCCCATGATCCTGCCCATCATTGTGGATCTGGGCTGACAAAAACAGAAAATGTACCCCTCTGCATCAAGACAATTGTGCAGAGGGGTTTGTGTTTGCCGTTTTATTGACATTTTCCCTCCTGCGTGACAGACTGTTTTTGCAAAACCAAACGAAAATGCCGGCGGAACACAGATAAAAAAACTGTTGCTGTGTGTATGCTGCATGGGCCTGGTGGAAACCACGGAAGTGATTCTGACCTGCACGGGCGATTTTATGCCCGGCAGCAACGACCGGGTGAAAAATGAAGAATATGCCAACCTCTTCCCTGCCTGCAGTATCGAAGCGGCCAACCTGGCCAATAACCATGCGGCAGACTTTGGCCAAGAAGCCTATGACACCACCATTGCAGCGTGGGCAAAGCTTCCTTTGGCGGCAATACCGGCGTGGACGAAACGCTGCAGGTGATCCTGGCCACGGTGGCCCAGTTCCGGCTGGTGTTTGAAGACGGAAAGTATACCGGCCACCAGCTCACCCTCTGGCCCATCCACATCAGCGGCGTCAGCCCCGAAAACAACTATCAGCCGGTGCTGGCAGAGGGGGATGCGGCACGAAAAGTGATGTCCCGCGTGAAGAAGGACAGCATTCATGTGCGTGTGAAAGATTACGTGGACGGGCAGGGTGCTGTACAGGATTTCGTTCCCTGGGAAAAATAAGGTATCGTTTTTCCGCCTTCCGGGCATACTGTTTCCAAACAGAAAGGGAGGGAACAGCCATGATGGAAGAAGATACGGTAAAGCTGCTCCGGGAATGCGACGCCGGGGTAAAGATGGGCATTCAGTCCATCGAAGACGTGGTGGAACAGGTGGAAAACGATGACTTTCACCGCTGCCTGAAAGAATGTAAACTGGAACACGATAAGCTGCATGACGAAATTCAAAACCGTCTTTCCCAGTGCGGCGATGAAGGAAAGGATCCCCCGGCCATGGCCTCCGTCATGTCGAAAATGAAAACCGGCGTGATGCTGTCCATGCACCCCGACGATAAAACCATTGCCGACCTGATGACGGACGGCTGCAACATGGGCGTCAAATCCCTGAACCGCTATCTGAACCAATATGAAGCGGCAGACGAATATTCCAAGGATATTGCCAAACGGCTCATTCATCTGGAGGCCCAGCTTTCGGTGGATATGCGGCCTTATCTGTAAAAGAAAACCGTGCTTTGCAGGATGCGAAGCACGGTTTTTTTGCTATGGTTTTCAGTGTTTCCCGAAAGGATTTTCCATTTTGGTATTGAGCATGGAAAAGTCCTTCTCCAGCACCACATTCCCCCGCTGAATGATGCCCGGGCCATATCGTTTCCGCAAACAATCCACCGCCGCATCCAGCTTTTCCAGCCGCAGCATCCTTTCGTCCTCTCCGTCAAAGGACAGCTGGCAGGGCGCATTGGCCGGGGTAAGATGGGAGCAGGAAAGGCCCACGGAACGCAACGGCAGCCGGTTCTTGAAATTTTCTTCAAACAATCTGCAGGCCCCCCGGATCAGATCTTCCGTCACAAAGGTGGGCCGACCCAGCATTGTCTGGCAGGATGCCCGGGCAAAATTGGTTTCCCGGATGGAAATGCTCAGGCACTGCCCTTTCAGCCCCTGCTCCCGCATCCGGGCAGCCACGCTTTCCGCCAGCAAAAAGAACACGCATCTCGCATCCTCCACCGTTTGGATATCCCGGCAGGTGGTGGTGCTGTTCCCCACTGACTTCAGCACCACTTCCGTTTCCGCCCGCATCACCGGCGACGCATCCATCCCCAGGGCAAAGGCCTGCAACAGCAACCCGTTCTTGCCCAGCGCCTTTTTCAGCACCTGGCTGTCCGCCTGGGCCAGATCGCCGATGGTATAGATGCCCAGCCGCCGGAGGGCATGGGTGGCGGAGCGGCCCACATACAAAAGCTGGTTGGCCGGCAGGGGCCATATTTTTTCCCGGAACGTTTCCGGAAAAATGCCGGTGGTGCCGTCCGGTTTTTTCAAATCACTGCCCAGCTTGGCAAACACCTTGTTTTCCGCCACCCCCACGGATACCGTGATCCCCAGCTCCTTTTTCACCCTTTCCCGCAGTTCATCTGCCACCTGCACCCCTTTTTCCAGCGTCATTCCCGGGTGGCTCATGTCTATCCAGCTTTCGTCCAGCCCAAAGCCCTCCACCCTGTCCGAATATTCCAGCCAAATGTTGCGCATCATGGACGAAAAATGATTGTACAGCCCGAAATCCGGCGCCACCGTGATCAACCCCGGGCAACTTTGCACCGCCTGCCACACCGCCTGTCCCACATGCACACCGCATTTCTTGGCCGGATAATTGGCTGTCAGCACAATGCCGTGCCGGGCCGCAGGGTCTCCGCACACCGCCACCGGCTTTCCGTTCCATTCCGGATGGTGCAAACAGGCTACCGACGCATAAAAACAATTGGCGTCCACATGCAGGATCACCCGGCTCATTCCTTCCTCGCCTCCGCTCGATATAAGAACATTTGTTCTTATATATCATACAATGCGAACGTTTGTTTGTCAAATGGAAATATTGAGGAAAAAAAGTGAAAAAATCTTGTTTTTATGCTTGACATTCCACTGCAACTGTGGTAATATCATTCTTGCGCAAAGCGCATGGTCGCATGGCTCAGTTGGTAGAGCACATCGTTCACATCGATGGGGTCACAGGTTCGAGTCCTGTTGCGACCACCAGTAAGAAAGAAGTTTGAAGGATCAGGCTTCTTTCTTTTTGCTTTTTTCCAAGAAACAGGCGAAAAGAAAAAATCACCGGGCCTGACAACAAGGAGGAAAGCACTATGAGAAACACTTACGCCGATCCCACCGCCAACACCGCCATCGCCCGGGTGGACCGGGAACGCCGCCTGGCCGAACAAAAGAAAAAGCGGGAGGAGGAACGCCTTCTTCGCTCCCTGCAAAAGCCATCCCCCACCCCGTCCAAACCCCGTCCCATCAAATAAAACAAAAACGCCAGCGGTAAAACTGCCGCAAAAAAACCAGAGAAGACTTTTTCTTCTCTGGTTTTCTTTTTCCGGCAATCGCCGGGAATGCGCTCCGATTACGGATCAATCAATTTTCTGCAATCCGTCATACAATTCATCAAAGCTCTTCATCGCCTTGCATCGGCCATATGACAATGTGGAATTTTCGCCAAATTCAAACAGAAAACACTTGGTCAACTCCTCCACCGTTGCTTCCAGATTGCCGAAAAACTGTGCGTATGCGAAATTCCGGGCCGGAGAATCTTCTTCAAAAGTGCTTGTAATCAGCGATTCGCACACCTGATCCAGCGGGTACATCTTGATGTGCATCAATTCATGCACAATCACTTCCTCTACGTTCTCCTGCTTCGGGTTTTCTGCGTTCAGCATGAGAATGGCTTTTCTGTCATCCGGGTCGATTTTGAAATCCCCTGTCTTTTTCCAAGCAGGATCATGAACCAGCTCCAGTTTCACATCCCACTGCGGTGAAATACGCAGTTTTTTGCACCACTTTTCAAACAACATTTCGATATCCATTTTCATCCTCCAAAACATACTGTTTTTTCTCGATTGACGAACGACGCAGCTTTACGCCCTTCCTTCCGTTTTTCCCGTTTCCAATTGCATCATGTTCCGCAGGTTTTCTTCCCTGCTTTCCGGCTCCTCATGGCCGATGCAGCAAAGCTCATAATCCAGGCTGCGGACAAACCGCAGATAGCATTCCAGCCTGTCCGGGTCCGCCAGGCCCTGATTGTCATAATAATCCCCGCAATCCGCATCCCCCACAAACAGCACCTTTTCTTCCGGTAAATATACCAGCAGCGCATCCCGGGAATGAGGAGAATCCACGGGGAACAATTGCAGCTGCACATCCCCCAAATCCAGCGTCATGGGCGAAAAGATCCCCTGATCCGGCAGAGAAACAGCAATGCGGCTCAAATCCGGATATTCCTTGCGGATATGCTCATCACAAAAGGAAATTTCCTGCCCCATGCGCAGCCTTTCCTGCATGGCTTCGTCCGTCCATGCCCATTTCTGCACTTCCGAAAGCTTCTGCACCGTCAGGGCATTGGCCATGCTTTTTCCCTGAATGAAGGGCAGGCCGAAGGTGTGATCCCAGTGCCAATGGGTCAAAAGCGTATAGCGGGGTAATGCAAACCCTTCGGCCCCGATGGCATCGTAAAACATTTCCACATGCCGCCCGGATTGCCCGGCATCCACCGCCACGGAAAAATCCCGGCCACGAATATAATAGAGATTGGGCTGGTCCGTTTCGGAACACCCAGGCAGATAATACACCCTGTCGGTCAGTTTTTTCAGCTGCATCCTTTACTCCTTATCATTCTTCCTGCAAAACTTCCTGCGCCTTTTCCATAAACACCCTGGCAATCACCACAGCACCGCCCGGCAGCATACGCTTCCCATCAGAATGAGCGCCATCAGAAACGCCGTCACATGCCTGAAAACTTTGTCTTCATCCTTTGCATCTCCTATGAAAAAAGGCTTCTCTGCCCTGCAGAAAAGCCCTCCTGATTTACCGCCACAAAATAGGCAGCCCCTGGCCGTCCCGGGGCGTACCAAAGAGAATGGAAAAGAAATCAAAAAACAATCCAATACCAAATCCGCCGCCGGTAAGGGCATAAAAAACACCCATGCCGATTTTCCCGGAATAAAATTTATGCGCCCCCAGATAACCCAGCACAAAATACAGCACCAGCAAAACCAACCGGTTTTTGGGGCTGCTTACTTCCTTTTCCACATACACCACCCGGGCATCCCGGGGTTCCTGCTCATAATAATGATGCACATGAACCTGCTGCACCGGGGTGCTTTCGCTGCTCTGGGCTTCCGTACCGCAATAGCTGCAGTATTTTCCCAGTTCGGGAATCTGTGCACCGCAATTGGGACATTTCACTGTCTTTTCACCTCATCTGTTATTTTACTCCACACGGAAAATTTTTTCAAGTGTTCCCTGCATCTGCCACTTTCCGATACCTTTTCCAGTATAGCCGCCGGAAAAACACCGCATATTGAAAAGGACGAACCGCATCAGGGGGAACATTTCATGAAAAAGAAAATCGGCCTATCCAGAAAAATTGCCGGCATCACCATCCTGGCCATGACAGCCTGGCTCCTTTTTTCACCCACAGCCCGGGCCCTGCGTCAATTGCCCGATGCCTACCGGCTGACACCCGGCCAGACCCTTTCCCTGCCCACCAGCCTTGCCGCCCTGTCTTCCACCGATGAAACCCTGCTTTCCCTGGAAGGGGGCCAAATGCAGGCCGTGGCCGTTGGCGAAACGGAAATGACGGTGAACCTGTTCGGTCTCTTTCCCATCCGCCGGGTGAAGGTGAACGTGGGGGAAGACCGGATCCTCATCCCCGGCGGCCAGGCCGTGGGCATTGCGCTCACCACCAGGGGTGTGATGGTGGTGGGCGTTTCGGATGTGGCCGGCCAGAGCCCGGCGCAGCTTGCCGGCCTGCGTGCCGGTGATGTGATCGAAACAGTGAACGGCGCAGCGGTGGAAAGCAGCGAAAGCCTGATCGCCCTGGTGGAAAAATACGGCGGTGCGCCGCTTTCCATCACCTACCTTCGGGACGGCCAGCAGCGCTCAGCCACCCTCACCCCCCTTGCTGATACCGCCACCGGCGCTTACCGCATCGGTGCCTGGGTGAGAGACAGCACCGCCGGCGTGGGCACCCTCTCCTTCTATGACCCCGCTTCCCAATCCTACGGTGCCCTGGGCCACGCCATTCTGGATGCCGATACCGGAAAATTGCTTTCCGTGCGCATGGGTGCCCTGATGGAAGCGGATATTGTCAGCATCAAGCGGGGCCAGAAAGGCAATCCGGGAGAGCTGCGGGGCAGCTTCCTGCGCTCTCAGCGCACCCTGGGGGATATTCACATCAACACGCCCCTGGGCATCTACGGCAAAGCACAAAAAGCCCTCTCCAATCCCCTTTACCCCGACGGTCTGCCCGTGGGCTATCAGGAAAGCGTTCAGGCAGGCCCGGCCCAGATCCTCTCCACCGTGGACCAGAACGGCATCCGGGCCTACGATATCGAAATTGTGCAGGTCAGCCGTCAGTTGACCCCCTCCCCCAAGAGCATGGTGATCCACGTCACCGACCCAGATCTGCTGGACAAAACCGGCGGCATCGTGCAGGGCATGTCCGGCAGCCCCATCATCCAAAACGGCCGCATCATCGGCGCCGTCACCCACGTCTTCGTGGACGACCCCACAAAAGGCTACGGCGTCTTCATCGAATGGATGCTGGAAACGGAGCAATCCACCGAAATCCCCGAAACCGAAAGCGCAGCATAATCAGAAACCGGCCGGGGCCTACGCGGCCCCTATCCCCACGCCAGGGCCATTGGCCCTGGACCCAACCTGTAAGGGAATAGAAAAACAATAAAAATTCGCACATCCATTTCGGATGTGTTTTTCATTGGTTTGACATAAAGTTCCAAAGTGGCTATAATTTTTATCAAAGAGAACAAAGAGGTGGCCGCAATGACACGTGAAAGAGCAAAAGAGAAAGAACTTATTTTGCTGCTTCGTCGCCATAACGAACAAAATTATCCAAAGCTAAAAACTTGTTCTATCGTTATTCCCGAGGAGATTATTGATATACTTTGTCAACCCCAAAAACGCACAAATGAACAAAATGTTACTGTCGAAGCATTTCGAAAAGACGCATATCATCAATTATGCACAATAAGCAAAGCTATTCTAACCAAACAACAGGAGAAAGCAAAACAGACAAGAGAAAATCGATTATCGAACGATCCCCGCTATGTAAAGCACTTTGGTATTTGGATCGATAAAACCCATCCGTCCGCACGTCTCACAAGAGAGAATTATGCATTTATCGATTCTGTATCAACACTCTACTCATATGAATATGCTCGTTTCTTAATCGAACATAAAAAGGGCGAAAATATTTTTGTTGATGACGAGAAACAAAAAGTTTTCTATACTGAAAAATTTTGCAAAGAGCATCGCGAGAGATGTCTAAGAAATTTTGATTTCAATATGCAAAAATTCGCAAGAATTGACCATTCAGAATTCGAGAAAAGACTATTAAGCTTTGCAAAAGGAAGGAAATTTCAGCAAGTGTTCTCCTTTGATGATCTTTTATGTACATCAAAACCATATGAAATAGAAAATGTATGTGGTTTTGTTTACATAATGGTATTAGATGCATATTCCCAAGCATACATCGGAATCACTGAAAGTAGCGTACAAAACAGAATTCGTCAACATTGGAAAAAAACCAAGTCTTTTGACAGACTAATATTTGGAAATGAAAATTCTTCAGTTCTATCAATAGATAGCTTTGGGCCATTGGATACAACAAGATTATTCGTAAAACCTTATACCGAAGACTTAAAAACACCTCTTGAAATTTACGAGAATATTTGCATTCGTACCTTCGGAAAGGAATTCTTGTTAAATCGTCTGTAATCATTTCTATCCCAAACAATTTATATACATTCTTCCCCTTGCGAAAAGCATCAAAAACCGCTATAATGAAACAAATGCGTTGATCGGGAAGAAGTAGCGGTTTTCAGAGGCTTTCAGAGAAGTGCCGGGTGGTGCAAGGCACAAAGCGGAGAAAACGGCGAATACATCCCGGGAGCAGGGGGCTGAACGGCGACCAGTAGGCCTTTTCCGGGTACGCCCGTTACAGCGGAAAGGCAATAGCGCTTTTGTCTGTTGCCGGAGGGGCCGTCAGACGGACGGCAACAGAGGTGGTACCGCGGTAAATGAAACTTTATCGTCCTCTGCAGAAACGACTGCAGAGGCGTTTTTTATGCCCTGCGGATCACACAAAAAGGATGGTATCAGCAATGCCCATTACCGAAGTATTGACAAAAAATGCAAAGCTCTACCCCGATGAAGTGGCGCTGGTGGAGATCAACCCCAGCTTTGAACCCGAAAGCCGCATCACCTGGCGGGAATATTCCCTCATGCAGCCCCAGCCGGGTGAACCCTTCCGCCGGGAAATTACCTGGAAGGAATTTGAGAAAAAAGCCAACCGCTTCGCCAACCTGCTGCTCACCCGCGGCCTGAAAAAGGGCGACAAGGTGGCTATCCTTTTGATGAACAGCCTGGAATGGCTGCCGGTGTACTTTGGCGCTCTGCGTGCCGGCGCCGTGGCGGTGCCGCTCAACTACCGCTATACCGCAGATGAAATCAAGTACTGCCTGGATAAGGCGGACTGCACCATGCTCATCTTCGGCCCGGAATTCATCGGCCGTATGGAAGAAATCTGCGACCGCATTCCCAAGGTGAAAAACCTCTTTTATGTGGGGGAAGACTGCCCCTCCTTTGCGGACAGCTATAACCAGATGATCTCCTTCTGCTCCTCCCACGATCCCAAAGTGCCGCTGACGGACGACGACCCCGGTGCCATTTATTATTCCTCCGGCACCACCGGCTTCCCCAAGGCCATTTTGCACCTGCACCGCAGCCTCACCCACGCCATGGAAACGGAGCAGGCCCACCACGGACAGACCCACGACGATGTGTTCCTGTGCATTCCGCCGCTGTACCATACCGGTGCCAAGATGCACTGGTTCGGCAGCTTCATGGTGGGCGGCAAGGCGGTGCTGCTCAAAGGCACCAAGCCTGAATGGGTGCTGAAGGCCGCCAGCGATGAAAAATGCTCCATCGTATGGCTGCTGGTGCCCTGGGCTCAGGACGTACTGGACATGATCGACCGGGGCGATGTAAAGCTGGAAGAATATCAGCTTTCCCAGTGGCGGCTGATGCACATCGGTGCCCAGCCCGTGCCCCCCTCCCTCATCAAGCGCTGGCTGCAGGTGTTCCCCCATCACCAGTACGATACCAACTACGGCCTGTCCGAGTCCATCGGCCCCGGCTGTGTGCATCTGGGCGTGGAAAACGTCCACAAGGTGGGCGCCATCGGCAAGGCCGGATATGGCTGGCAGGTAAAGATTGTGGATGAAAACGGTACCGAAGTGGAAAAGGGCGATGTGGGCGAGCTTTGTGTGAAGGGCCCCGGTGTGATGGAATGCTACTATAAGGACGAAAAATCCACCAACGAAGTGCTCAAAGACGGCTGGCTCTACACCGGCGACATGGCCATGGAAGACGAAGACGGCTTCATTTTCCTGGTGGACCGGAAAAAAGACGTCATCATCACCGGCGGCGAAAACCTCTACCCCGTGCAGATCGAAAACTTTATCCGCAAGCACGATGCGGTAAAGGACGTAGCAGTTATCGGTCTGCCCGATGCCCGTCTTGGCGAAATTGCCGCCGCCATCATCGAACTGAAACCCGAATACGACGTGACCGAAGAAGAAATGAACGACTTCTGCACCGGCCTGCCCCGCTATAAGCGGCCCCGGAAACTGATTTTTGCCGAAGTACCCCGCAATCCCACCGGCAAGATCGAAAAGCCCAAGCTGCGCAGCATTTACTGCGGCGAAAGCCTGGTGGCCCAGCAGATTGAAAAATGAGAGGAAACGATACAAATGGCTAAGAAACTGTTGATCGGCAACGCTGCCGTAGCTCAGGGTGCCTGGGAAGCCGGCGTGCATCTGGTGTCCTCCTATCCCGGCACCCCCAGCACCGAAATCACCGAAT
>JAFSBN010000050.1 GCA_017437265.1 Clostridia bacterium | reverse complement strand
ATCACCGAATCCATGGTGCAGTATCCCGAAGTATATGTAGAATGGGCACCCAATGAAAAGGTGGCTGCCGAAGTGGCCATCGGTGCCGCCATCGGCGGCGGCCGTGCCATGACCTGCTGCAAGCACGTGGGCCTCAACGTCATGGCAGACCCCGTGTTCACCGCCTCCTACATCGGCGTGAACGGCGGCCTGGTGATTGCCGTGGCCGATGACCCCGGCATGCACTCCTCCCAGAACGAGCAGGACAGCCGCCACTATGCCAAGGCTGCCAAGCTCACCATGCTGGAGCCCAGCGACTCTGCCGAATGCAAGGAATTCACCAAACAGGCTTTCGAAATCAGCGAACAGTTTGATACCCCTGTGCTGCTTCGGCTGTCCACCCGCGTTTCCCATTCCCAGAGTCTGGTGGAAGTGGAAGCCCGTCAGGAGGTGGCCCTCAAGCCCTACGAAAAGAACATCGCCAAAAACGTTATGATGCCCGCCAACGCCATCCGTCGTCATGTAACGGTGGAAGAGCGGCAGCAGAAGCTGGTGGAATTTGCCGAAACCTCGTCCCTCAACACCGTGGAAGATAACGGCAGCAAGATCGGCATCATCACCGCCGGTATCTCCTACATGTATGCCAAGGAAGCCCTGGGCAACCGTGTCAATTATCTGAAGCTGGGCATGGTCTATCCCCTGCCCCAGCAGAAGATCAAGGACTTTGTAAAGGATCTGGACAAGGTGTATGTAGTGGAAGAATTGGATCCCTTCATTGAAGAACACTGCAAGGTAATGGGCATTGATGTGATCGGCAAGGAAGTATTCACCCTTCTTGGCGAATACACCCCCGATATGATCAAAAAAGCCGTGTTCAACGAAGCGGCCGCTGCCTTTACTGCCGTGGAAGAGGCGATTCCCGTGCGTCCCCCGGTCATGTGCGCAGGCTGCCCCCATCGCGGCACCTTCTATGTGCTGAAAAAGCTGGGCCTCACCGTTTCCGGCGACATCGGCTGCTACACCCTGGGCGCCGTGGCTCCCCTCCAGAGCGTGGATACCACCATCTGCATGGGCGCTTCCGTTTCCGCCGCACTGGGCATGGCCAAAGTTCGCGGCCAGGAATTCAATAAAAAGCTGGTGTCCGTTATCGGCGACTCCACCTTCATCCATTCCGGCATCACCGGCCTTATTGACATCGTGTACAACAAGGGCGCCAACACCGTCATCATTCTGGATAATTCCATCACCGGCATGACCGGCCATCAGGATAACCCCACCACGGGTAAAACCATCCGGGGCGAAGCGACCAAACAGGTGGACCTGGAAAAACTGTGCTACGCCATCGGCGTGGAGCATGTGGTGATCGCCGATCCCTTCGATGTGAAGAACTTCGAAAAGGTGGTCAAGGAAGAAGTGGAGCGGGAGGAACCCTCCGTCATCATCGCCCAGCGCCCCTGCGCCCTGCTCAAGACTGTCAAGTACACCGGTAACTGCATCATCAACGATAAGTGCCGCAACTGCAAAATGTGCATGAAGCTGGGCTGCCCCGCCATTTCCGTGAAGGAAGGCAAGGTTGTCATCGACAAAAACCAGTGCAACGGCTGCGGCCTGTGCGTGAATGTGTGCCCCTTCGGCGCCATTGAAAAGGAGGCGTAAGAAATGAGCACGAAAAACATTATGATCGTAGGCGTAGGCGGCCAGGGCACTTTGCTTGCCAGCCGCATTCTGGGCAACGCCGTCATCAGCCAGGGCTATGACGTGAAGGTCAGCGAAGTTCACGGCATGAGCCAGCGCGGCGGCAGCGTGGTCACCTATGTGAAATACGGTCAGCAGGTACACTCCCCCATCATCAGCAAGGGCGAAGCGGATATCATCCTGGCCTTCGAAACCCTGGAAGCCTACCGTGCCCTGCCCTTCCTGAAGGAAAATGGCAAGCTGATCATGAACACCCAGCAGATGGACCCCATGCCCGTCATCACCGGCGCCGCCCAGTACCCTGCCGATGTGGTGGAAAAGCTCTCCGCCAAGGCCTCTGTCACCGCCCTGGATGCCCTGTCCCTGGCCAAGGAAGCCGGCAACCCCAAGGCTGTCAACGTGGTGCTCATCGGCCTCATGGCCAAGAACACCGATATCCCCTACGAAGTGTGGGTGGACACCCTGAAGACCACCGTGCCCCCCAAGTTCCTGGACGTGAACCTGAAGGCTTTCGACCTGGGATACAACAAGTAATCCGACCATCCCAAAACTTATATCTCAAGCAAATGTAAAAACAAACCGGACGGCATGCCGTCCGGTTGTTTTTTATTTAGTCAGAGTATAGCGATCATTTTTTCAAAATCAAGGGGTCTCTGTAAACGTAACATTATCCTTACAGACAATTGTTAACCCCTTATTGCCAATGCCGTTCAGCCAGCCTTCTTCTTTTGTAATTTTCCCCCATTCATCTTTAGTGCCATTATAATGAATGGTAAAGCTCTTATTTCCGTTGGAAGAACCATCAGTTTCTGTAAACACATTCTTTTGAATAAGTTTCAATGAATTGGGGAAGGAGAATTCGGAAACGGACGGTGTTGAAGCCAGGCAGTAGGACCACAATTCTTCCACACCCTCTTCAAATGTGACCTTTTTCAACCCGTTGAACTTATTGCCGTTTTCCTGATTGGGCACAAGGAAGTCAATTTCCCGGATAGCCAGGCCACCCACATAACCGGGAATGACAAGATTGCTCTTATCGTTTTCCAGCCCAGCCGTTGCCAGGAGCCGGTAATAGTCAATGATACCATCGCCATCTTCATCAACAGGCAGCAAGTTCAGATAACCATTATACGTATAGACCGCACGGATGGTAACGTCGCTGGTAGCGCTTCTGATCACATCCATGTAATCACCCATACCCCAGGTAACTGTAAATCCTTCTGCCGCCGGGGGAGCCGGAGGTGTTTGCGTCAAAGTTCCATTGACAATTGTAGTTTCAAAAATCAAACTGCCATTCTGATCCACAAAACGAGCAATATATTCATTCGCCCAAGTGGTATACAACTTCACATTCAGAACATTATCTGCTGCAATAGCCGTTGTTTTTTCGGAATCAAGGTTCACCCATCCGCCAAAGGTTTTCCCGTCTTTCTTTGCTTTGTGAGTAATGGAAAATGCTTTGCTGTTATCCTTCACATAGTCTACACCCAGCACATCATCAATGCCGTCCATGTAGGTAACGGAATATACATATTCCTGCACCTTCACGCCATCATGCTGATATACCGCATTGGCGCCCCAGCCATAACCGGTGTACAGCTGGCTGAAGGGCAGGTAAACTGCCTGCTTATCTTCTTTTGCCGTATGTTGATGAATTTCCGGTTTGCAGCCCACCACCTTACCGTTTTCAATCACCAGCTCGCTCAGGGGCACCCGGCTGAACTGATAGTCATCGGTATAGGAAGCCTGGCTGTTCTTTTCAAATTCACAGTAGTAGTTAAACCGCCAGCTGCCCAGATACACATTGCAGTTTGTGCAATGAATTCTGGAAGAATCGGGGTCTCCGTCATCGCCCACGGTGCCCACCAGCATGCCGCTGTAGCGGTACTGGTAATACTGATAGTTGCCGCACACGTCGTTGTACACATCCATCACGGCGCCGATTTCGCAGTTGTTGAAAGTGGCCGTGGAGGATTCGCTCAGATACCCCATGATGCCGCCGCAGGCAGCGTCATAGGTTCCCCACAGGGCGCTGATGGTATTGGAAGAATCGATGGTGATATTATTGAACGTATAGGTGGCACCGTCGCTCTCGTCCCAGCCAATAATGCCGCCCACACCGGTGTTATAGGTGGCAGGGTTGCTGCTGAACACGGTGATGTTTTCAAATGTACCGCCCTTGGCACAGCCGGCCACGCAGCCGGTAGGCGCAAATTCGCCTTCCATCTTGAAATGATCCAGCACCAGGTTCCGCACCGTACCGCCTTCAATCAGAGCAAACAGACCCAAGGACTCATTGTAATAGGAACCGCTGTAATTGCCCTTGATGTTCCAGGTGTTCTGATACAGGTCATCAATGGCATAGCCCTGACCGTCAAAGATGCCCTTGAAGGGATGCACTTCATAGGTTTCGCTGTTATAGCCGATGGGATAGAAGGTACGGTCCTGCGTTGTACCGCCAAGATCCAGATTGGCGGTCAGCCGAATGGTCTTGCCGGCAAAGTCATTCCCCGCTGCCACCAGCTGACCCAGCCCGGCCAATTCTTCTTCGTTGCTGATTTCAAAAGTCAGTGCAGAAGGATTTTGGGTATACCATTCGGTCTTCACATCGCCGTTCCAAGGATCAGAAGCTGCCACACGGGTGATAAACTCACTGAAGGAAGCCACATAAATGGTCACATCACCGGTGGCCGCATCATAATGATACTGATTATGGGCGGTGAACGTATCAACGGCTTTCATTTTCTTCGCTTCGCCGGCTTCCACATGATACAACGCCACAGAGGTATCCTTCAGACCGGCAGGAAGAATCCCGCGCAGGAAGACGGTGATGGGCTTGGTATTTCCTTTGTCCACGCCGTCAATATGCACATCCAAAGTATAGACAGTATCGTCATAAGCCCTGGAAATCACAGCACTGCTGCCAACATTGCGATCCACCTGCAATACCAGCGCATCTGCGCCTTCTTCCAGTTTCACACCAGCGGGCACTGTGGCCTGTACAGGATCTGCCGCCTCGCCGACTGTGACAGGATTTGTCATACAGTTATTTCCATCCACACCAGGCACGGCTGCATAGGCTGAGAAATACATGAAATTTGCAGAGAAAACGGCGTTCTCGTCGTAATCGCTGCCAAAGCTGTCCTCTTCATAGGCGTACTGGGTGGCCAGCAGCTGCACCGCAAAATCGCTGCCGATGGACAGGTTCTGGTATTCATTGCCCGCTTCTTCCTGCATTTTCAGGGCAATGGTCAGGTTGGTTTCCTGGCCGGACAGAAGGAAGTTTTCACTGCCGGTGAGCCGAAGGCCCGCAAGCACGTCCGTCAGAGTGCCCACAGGGGAAAGGCCCGTAAGATCCGTACGACCGGAGATCGCTTTTGCCGGGCTGATCACATACACGTCAATCACGTCGGACAGGCTGCTCACCTCTGCCCCTGCGGCGATGGACAGCTGATATTTGAAGGCCAGATTGCCGGCATTTTTCACATGCAGGTGCCTTACCTGGGTGTAGCCGGGTTCCCACAGGGCATACTCAAAAATGGCCCCTTGAGAAGCATCCTTCCAGGAAGCGGAAGCAGGGCTTTGCTTGCCGTCCGCCCACTGCATTTTTGCATCCAGATTACCGCTTTCCACAATGTTGGACGTGGTAGTCACTTCATCGGTAAACCAGGCAAAAGTGCCGCCCAGCGTGCTGACGCACATCACGATCACCATCAAAATCAACAGCCACGATTTCTTTCCAAGCTTCATTCCATAACACTCCTGTATCCTATATCTTCAAACAAGCAATGATACCAATATATAGTTACATAAATTGTAACATGATTTATTTTTGTGTGCAATATCCACAGCTTTCCGAAGATACAGATAAAATACAATTTAGTACTTATTCAATCGTTCTGTAACATTTTCGCAACGAAAAAACCGATCGGAAAAGCTGCTTTTCCAATCGGCTGCTCGTATGCCTTCTTATTCCGTCCACACGAAATGGTAATTGATGCTTTCGCCGCCGTCCACCAGAATATTCTGGCCGGTACAGAAGGTGTTTGTAACCGTGAGGAAATAGGCCCATTGGGCAATTTCCTCCGCCGTGGCCCATTTTTTCAGGGGCGTTTCTGCCATGATCTGCGCCCACAGTTCAGGATCATTCATCACACATTCGTTCAAGGGGGTGATGACACCGCCGGGGTCCAAGCTGTTGCAGGTGGCACCGAAGGGGGCAACACGCATGGCCACGTTTTTCGTGTAGGCCATCACGCCGCCTTTGCTGGCGCAGTATTCGGGAAATTCCGCCCCGGTGTGGCCGCTGGCGGAGCCGATGTTCAGGATGGATTTGATTTCCTTCTGAATACCGTACTTTTCCGTGATATGGATGAGGGCCTTCAGGTTGGTATCAATATCCTGTTCGTTCTGGGTGCCGGCGTTGTTCACCAATACCTGCACCCCTTCAATATCCGGCAGGTTCTCCTGATCCCGCACATCGCACACATAATGGGTGTAGTTTTCGTGGGAGATAGCCGCCGTTTGTCGATCTATGCCGATCACCTGATGGTTCTCCAGCAAAAAATGCCGGGCAATGGCCAGGCCGATGCCCTGAGATGTGCCTGTAATCAATACCTTCATGGCTTATGTTCCCTTCTCCATATAATCCAGATAGGCCTGGCCCACCGCCTGCCGACGCCATTTCTGAGAGATGCGGTAGCCAATGGGCGAAAAGAGCATTTCCATCAGCAGTTCCGCCACCGCCCCTGTCAGGGCACACATCATGCACTGCAGTGCTGTCCAACAGAAACCATCCCAGAACACGGGGGCAAAGATGGTAAACACCAGAATGGAAAAAATGAAATTATCCATAAACTGGCCCACAAACGTGGATACATACGTGCGCACCGCAAAGGCCGCCTTGCCGTCCGGATTTTTTCGGAATGCCTTGCCGATGGACCAGTTCAGGGTGTTGTTGATCACAGCGGAAAGCAAAAAAGCAATGGTGCTGGAAAGCAGAATGAACCAGGTGCCCCCCAGAATGCTGTTGAAAGCGGCATAATCCGCCGCATTGGAAGGAATGGCGCTGGCCACAAAAAAGAAAATGCAGGTGAGCAGGTTAATCCCCGCTGCCAGAACAGAAATGCGGTTGGATGCCCGGGGGCCGAAGTGCCGGGTGATAATATCCATACACATAAAGGACAGCCAGGATACCAATATGCCTCCGTCCAGCGCAATCCAGTCCAGCTGCAGAAGGGTTTTGTTTGCCAGCAGGTTCATGCAGATGACGCTCACCACAAACAGCGTCACCACCGTTGCCGGAATACACCTGAGCAGCAGCTGCATTTCCTCCCGTTCACGGCGCAGCCATGCTTTCATTTTCTGCATCATAAGCAGGCTTTCAGTGCATCGCAGGCCGCATCAAAGGCGGCATCGCTGCTTTCGTAGGTATAGGCCATTTTGGTTTCTTCCCCGGCCCGTTCCAGGTCCTTCAGCCCGGCAAATACCGTCAGGTGGGGCTCGATGGTAACGGCACTGCCGCCCATGGCCCTGAATTCTTTCACAATCTGGGGTACATGGCCCACCCCCTTGCCGGCCGGCACCACATGGCCGTCGGACAGGGCATCCTTGATGTGCAGGTAGCAGGTACGATCTTTCAGCATGCTCCATGCTTCCAGGGTGTCCTGACCGCTCTGGATGAAATTGGCCGGATCAAAAATGTTTTTCAGTTCCGGGAAAGCATCCAGCAGCTCCCGGCAGCGGACAGCCACATCCCCATAAATCCCTTTTTCGTTTTCATGGCACAAAGAAACGCCGCTGCCCTGAGCCGTCCGCAGCATTTCGCCCACCTGATCCATCGCCTTCTGCCGCCAAATGGCATAGTCATTTCCGGGAATGTAGAAAGAAAACATGCGCACGTTTTCCGCACCCAATACATGGGAAAGAGACAGCACATGCTTCAGCTTTTCCAGATGGGCCTGAAAATCGCCGTTCACGATGTCAATCTTGCCAATGGGCGAACCCATGGACCAGACCACCAGCCCGTTATCATCCAGCTTTTTGCGCACTTCCTTTGCCTTTTCCACAGAAATATCCGCAATATTCTGCCCATCCACGCCTCGGATTTCCAATCCCTGCAAGCCGTTGCGCAGCATGGCCCTGATCTGGCCATCCACCTGGCCGGAAGCTTCATCGGCAAATGCGAATACCCGAAAATTCTTCATTAACCTCATTCCTTTCGGACGTATTTCTCAAACAGCTGTATTCTATCACACTTTACCGGAAAAGAACAGCCAAATTTTTATGCAAAAGGCGTGCCGAAGCACGCCGGAAAGGAAGCCTTATTTAACTGTTTTCGTTCTTTTTCCGGAATGCCTGTACAGGCACAATGTACACACGGCAAACCCCATCACTGATACCAGAAAGAACAAAAGCGCAATACCGGCGCCATTCTGTCCTCCCACCACAGGGGCAAACAATTGCCGAAAGACGGACGGACGGCGCATGGCCGGTTCAAACACCCGGTCGGTCAAAATACCGCCCAGATACAACCCCGAAGGGATGGTACAATTCTGCAGGGTGTCTCTTGCAGAAAATACCCGTCCCTGCATTTCGATGGGCACATCGTTTCTCATCTTGGCCCCCCAGTAAACATTCATGGCAGCGGCAAACAGGTATTGCAGAAAAGCAAACACGCACCACAAAACCGTATGACGGCTGACGGCAAAAAGAATCCCCATCAGGAAAACCAGCACGCACATCAGCAATATGCCTGCCGTATCATCCCCGGGCGGCTTCAGGAAGGAAATCAGACTGCCGCCTGCCAACAGTCCCAACGCTACCGCCGATTGCACAGCCCCCAGAACGGATTGATTGTTTTCTGTCCGGCTCAGGATAAAGGCAGGCATTTGCCCGTCCGGGCCCAGTTTTGCAAGCAGATTCACAAAGGCAATCAGCAAAATCAACCGAAAAAGGGTGGCATGCTGACGCAGAAACCGAAAGCCGGATAGGATATTTTGCCCGACAGACTCTTTTCCTGTCTGTGCATCCCGTTTAAGGGAAGGAATGGGCAGAAATACAAGCGTTAGAAATGCCACGGCAAACGTGCCCAGATCCACCGCCAGCACCGCTTCCAGGCCGCCAAAGGAAAGCAGCACACTGCCCAGCACAGGAGACAGGATGGAAATCAGCGCGCCGGATGCGGCCTGCAGCCCGCCTGTTTTTGTGTAATATTCTTTCGGAACCAGCAAGCTGGTGGCCACATACGCCGCCGGCACCTGAAACGCGTTCATCAGGCTCAGCAGGAAATTGATGCCGTACAGCCACATCACCGTCAGGGAAGCGGACGTATACAACAAAAGAATGGCCAGCGAGCCGCAGGCAGCAAAGGCATCCGCTGCCAGCATGATGTGTTTTTTGTTCCAGCGATCCGCCACTGCCCCTGCGATAAAGCGGAACAGAATGGTAGGCAAAAAAGAACAGAGGGTCAGCCCGGTTAAACTGGCCGCTGTTCCTGTTTGCTCATACGCCCAGATTACCAGGGCATAATTGGTCATGGCCGTCCCCATTTCGGATACACTCTGGGAAGCCCACAAACACAAAAACGGGCGTAACTGAACAAGTGTAAAAATATTCTTTTTCATAGCTTTTGCTCCTTACAATATTTTATATGGATGTAAGCAGCACAAAGCCTGAACGGACGGCCTTCTTTGTTTGAATGGTTCACCGCTCCGCACACACACCGTCCGGATCAGACCATGTGCGGAGCAAAGCCTTGGGCAGCGCATGCCCTGTTAAAAGCACCTAAACTCATAAAATACACCTCTTGGAAAATATTATACTATAAATCACAATCCATAGCAACACAGACAAAAATATGAATCAATGCAGTAAAGTGCAAATAACAGATAGAACTGCATATGAAGCAGGCGTATTTCGTGGAATGCGCCTGCTTTTATGTCCGCCGTATAAGGCAGGCAAAATCTTGACGCAGCAACGGTTTGAATGGTATACTTTTCATGATCTAAACCTGAGGAGGTAAAATATATGGTTATCAGGCTGCGCAAGAATTTCTGAGTACATGAAACTATGTTAAATAGTTTTATGTACTTTTTACGCAAAACTATTTAATGGAGGAAAAAAATCATGAATATTCAGGACAATGTCATCAAAGCATATTTGAAGAATGTATTTTTCGTCACCGGAACTGCCTGCGGCGGAAAGAGTACCATTTCCCGCGCCCTTGCCGCACGTCACAATTTGCTGCTGTTTGATATCGATCAGCAGTTTGACCAGCACAAGCAACTGTCAGACCCGACATTTCAGCCGGCGATGAACAAAAACTTCCCCGACGCGGATGCGTTTTTCGGGCGAAGCGTGGAGGAATATCGGCAATGGCTGCTTGACAACACCCGGGAGCAAATGGATTTTGTGCTGCTGGACCTGATCCGGCTTTCACATGACCGTCCCGTGGTGTGCGACTGTCATCTGACCCTGGAACAGGCCGAGAAACTCACGGATCCTGCCCGGATAGTTTTCCTGCTGAAGGAACCGTCCAACATCATTGAGGATTACTGCAACCGGCCCGATCACCAGGGGTTCAACAGCTTCATCAACAGCGCGTCCGACCCGGCAAAGGCCAAGGCCACCTGCAACGAAACCCTCCGCAGCCTGAATGCGGATTTCTACCGCGCCGTTAAGCGCAGCAAATATTTCTTTGTGGAGCGCACGCCGGACAGCACCGTGCAAAAGACGGTCGAACTGGTTGAGCGGCACTTTGGTTTTCTTCGGTAAATGAAAAAAACTCCGCATGATTCACTCATGCGGAGCATTTTTTATTTCATGTTACTTCCATTGGGGTTGAACAGGGGCCGCTTTCCAGGCATTCATATGCTTGCAGCCTTGGGAATGGGCAACTGCCCCCCCTCTCAATACTTGCCTTGCAACGAAAAAACCTTGCAGCCTGTAAACTGCAAGGCATGTGGCGGAGACGGTGGGATTCGAACCCACGGGACCTGTTACAGCCCAACGCATTTCGAGTGCGCCCCGTTATGACCGCTTCGATACGTCTCCACAAATGGCGCAACGGGCAATGTTCAGTATACAAAATGCCGAAAAAAATGTCAAGGGAAAAAGCCGCCCATCCTCCACAAAAGCCCTTTTCTTCCCTGCTTTTCCCCTGTAACCCACAAAATATCCTTTCCCTCCCTGCGCGCTTTGCCCCTTGCACTCCTTTTCCCTTTGTGCTATAATATAATTTGCACGCACCCGTAGCTCAGCAGGATAGAGCGTCCGCCTCCTAAGCGGAAGGTGTTCGGCCGCCCCTGACGAGGGTTATAACGTATTTGCGCCCGTAGCTCAGTAGGATAGAGCGGTCGCCTCCTAAGCGACAGGCCGTGGGTTCGACCCCCGCCGGGCGTGCCAAAATGCCGT
>JAFSBN010000049.1 GCA_017437265.1 Clostridia bacterium | reverse complement strand
TACGCTGCACCGCTGGCTGGTGGCCTCAAATATGCCAACGCACCGCAGGGGCACCTGCTGCCATTCCGCCTTATAGCGCAGCTTTGCCAGAAAATCGCTCATGGCGGCATCGGCCAGGGCAAAGGCCAGTTTGTGGTTTCGCATCATGTTTTTCACCATCAGCGTTTCCGTGGCCATCATGCTGGTTTGCCGCACCAAGGCAGCGGTTTGCTGATGGTAATAGGTGTTTCGGCGGTTGGCTATCTTCCGCTCCACCCGGGCTTTTTGCTGCTTGGTTTTCTGGTAACACTTACTGGGCAGGGCCAGGGGCTGGCCTTGCTCCGGAGGCAGGGCTTTATTCTGCCGGCGGATTTCCTTATTATAATCCCGGTAGGCCATATTGGATGGGCCCCATTGCCGGGACAGCTTCCGGTTCAGCCGTTTCAGGGTGGGCAGTTCTTCTTTTTTGAAATGCTTATTTTCAATTTTGATGCCGGTGTTGGTGATGGCTAAGTCTTTTACACCCACGTCCACCCCCAGGGGAATCCGCTCGTCCACAACCGCCACTTCCTGAAACAGGTGCCGCTTTTCTTCCTTGCCTTTGGAGAAGGTGATGCAGGCGAAGTAATCCCCACAGGTATCCTTGGTTACCCGGACGGTTAGGTTTTTGGGCAGTTCACCGGCCCGGACGGCTTCTGCATAGGTGTGGCATCCCTGTTCGCCAAACCACAATTTGCGGTTAAAGCCCCGGGCTTTCATCTTGCCCACATTGGTGATCTTGATCCACGCCACCTTTTCATTATCCGGTGAGGGCATGATGTTCTTCGCATCCACCTGCACCAGAAAACTGCAGCGCGGCCTATTGGCATGATAAAAATGAAAATCCTTCCGGCGCTCCAGGTCAACCGGCCGCTTGCCCATCGTCTTTTCCCAGGCACGCTTTCCGTCCAATAGAAACAAGCCGTTGTTCGTTGTCAACGAAGCGGCCGGCACATCCCCCACCGCAGGATTCATATTTTTGAGTTTATTTTTCCATACCGCATTGGTGATCTTTTTCCAGCTGGGCCAATATGCATCGTTCTTTATATCGCAAACAGCTTCATCCTTTTCAAACACATGATGAAACGTGATGTTGTAGGCGATTTCCATCCCACGCAGGATTTTATCCATGGTGGCCCGCTGCGCAGCCGATGGGTATAGGCGCAGTTTCATGGTGTATGCCGAAATCTCTTGCTTTTTCATCGTTTGCACACCTATCCCTCCTTCGCTGCGTATTGGTTCTTTTTTTCTTCATTATACAGGGCTTTTTCCAATTATTCAATATCTGGAAATAGAAAAGAGGCGGTTGACCGCCTCTTACGCTTTGTATTTTCTGTTGTTGTATTTTGTGTGGGTGCGCTATGATTGCGTTTCTTTGGAAAATGGCATTTCACAAAATCTAATGGATATCAATGGAAAGTCTAGTTGATGGGAATTCGCTTTCTTCTTTGATGAAGTTAAGCATCTTCAAACAACAGGTCCACATCCACATCCCATTTCTCCGCACCAAAATCATCCAGAAACTGTGCTTGC
>JAFSBN010000002.1 GCA_017437265.1 Clostridia bacterium | reverse complement strand
TTCAATTTATTTTACCACGTTCCCTAAGGATTGACAAGGCAAACAAAAGACGGTAAACTGGAAAAAAACAGGGAAGGGGGGAAGGAAATGGATATCCCAGGGTTTGCACAGGCAGCCCTTCGGCTGTTAAACGAAGCAGGGTACGAAGCATACCTTGTGGGCGGCTGTGTGCGGGATGATATGCTGGGCATTCTGCCCCACGATTTCGATATCTGCACCTCTGCCCGGCCTTCGGAAATGCAGCAGGTATTCCGTGATTTCCGTACCATTGAAACAGGTCTCAAGCATGGTACCCTCACCGTGCTTGTCGATGGTGAGCCGCTGGAAATCACCACCTTCCGGCAGGACGGCGAATATCTGGATAACCGCCATCCCCGGGAAGTTGTTTTCACCCGCAATCTGGAAAATGATCTGTCCCGCCGGGATTTTACTGTCAATGCCATGGCCTTCCATCCTGAAAAAGGGCTGGTGGATTTCTTTGGCGGCCGGGAGGACTGCAAACGAAAAGTGATCCGCTGCGTGGGGGATGCGGCCACACGCTTTACCGAGGATGCCCTGCGCATTCTGCGGGCATTCCGATTTGCGGCCCGGTTCCGCTTCGATATAGAGGAACATACGGCCAAGGCGATTTTTGATAAACAGCATCTTCTCCAGAACATCAGCGCCGAGCGGATTGCCTCCGAAATGAACGGACTTTTGCAGGCCGAAGGCGCTGCGGAGATTCTGCGTACATTCCGGGAAGTGTTTTTCACGGCGGTGCCTGCCCTCAGAATGCCGGAAGAAGTATGGCATCGGGTATTGCAGGTGCTATCCTGCTGCGAAAAGAAACTGCCTCTTTTGTGGAGCGCACTGCTTCATCCTCTGGGGGCAGAACGGGCAAAAAAAGTGCTGCAGTCCCTGAAAATGCCCAATGCTCTGCTGGAGGATGTGTATGTCCTTTTGGCCTATCTGTATTTGCCGCTACGCTCTAATAGAATGCAGTATGCCCTGATGGTGATAGGGAAAGAGCGCACATTCCTTCTTTTATCCCTGCAACAGGCGCTGGATAATGCTAAATGTCCCGGGAATGAAGAGGAAAACGCTGCCTGGTACAGTGCGATGAAGGAAATAGCAGAAGCGCTGCTGGCATCCGGTGCCTGCTACACGCTGTCTGCGCTGGCAGTGAAGGGAAATGACCTGGCTGCGCTGGGCATTCAGGGCAAGGCCATCGGTGAAACGCTGCACAAGCTGCTGGAAAAGGTGGTGCTGGGGGAAGCAGAAAACGATCGGGAACAGCTGCTTCGTTTGGCACGGAATATGAAATAAAAAGGAGATTTCCTGATCCGGGGATCTCCTTATTTTGCGCAATTCAAATCAAGTGCTTTTCTTATTTTTCTGATACAATGATTCCTGGCTGAAGGGGGGAGAAACATGACGCAGTGGTACCGCTTTGTGCAGGACAGCATCACGGAAATTGACCGGTGCATCCGGCAAAAGCAGGATGAACGGATGACCCTGGAAAGAATCGCCGGTCAGGCCGGGTATTCCGTCTTCTGGTTTTCCCGCAAATTCCGGGAAATTGCCGGGATTTCCTTCCGGGATTATCTGCGTTTCCGCCGGCTTGCCTTTGCGGTGCAGGAAATCCGGGATACCGACAAAAGCCTGCTGGATATTGCCGTGGATTATGGCTTTTCCTCCCATGAGGCTTTTACCCATGCCTTCCGCAAGGCTTATGGAATCACCCCCAGCCAATACCGCAAAACCCCTTGCCCGCTGGTGCTGCGCACCCTGCTGAGGCCCTTTGACTGTTACATGATCGGAAAGGAGCATACCGATATGACGGAAGCTGCAAACACTGTGAAAACCTACTTTATCACCCTTCCGGCGCACAAATTCCTCCACATCCGCAACCTGGAAAGCATCGGCTATTTTGATTTCTGGGAAAAGCAGAGCCATATTCCCGGTCAGGACTGCGAAACCATCTGCGGCCTGCTGGACTCTATCCCGGACAAGCTGGATGATATGGGTACCGGCGATCTTTCCAGCGGCTCCGGCCAGCTGATGGCCTGGCAGAACGATGCTGCCGGCCGCATCTGCAGTTGGGGCATCCCGCTGGCGGAATGCTACGGCGTGCGCCTGCCTGTGGATTATGACGGCCCGGTGCCCCAGCAAATGCTGCTGGTTGACGTACCGGAAGGGGAATACATTGTCTTCGAACATGGTCCCTTTGATTACGAAACCCAGGCTGTTGCCGTGGAAGCGAAAATCGAACAGGCTATGAAGAATTTCGACTATAACGCTTCCGGTTACCAATTGGATACCGCGCCCGGCCGCTTCTTCTACTATTACCATAATCCCGCCCACGCCTTCAAATATGTGCGTCCTGTGCGCAGAGGGTAAGAGGTATGCTGCCTGGGGAGAGTATGGAGGGGCTTCGCCCCTCCACCAGGGCAGTGCCCTGGACCCAATTCCGGATGTAACAAACTGTATCTTTCATACAGTTTCCCGGTGAAACAAAGTAACATGCACACATGCTTTCGTAAATGAAAGTTGTGTTTTTGCGAATTGGGGCGCCACTGGCGCCACCACGGGCTGGGCGGTGTGGAACACTGCCAACCGGATGCTGTGCATCCGGGGAAAATGAGAAAAAACCGGCAGGAAAGTGTACTTTCCTGACCGGCTTTTTTCTACATTTTCATAGCGCCCGTGGGCTCTCTTTCCGTTTCCCCAAGCACCATGCGGAAAGAAGTTTGAACGTTCAGTCTTCCGTGTCGCAGATTGGGTGCAGGGCCGATGGCCCTGCTGCCGGGGGTACGGGGGCTGCATAAGCCCCTGCTCCGGTTTTCTCAGTATTTCCTGTACCAGCTGGGGATAACGGTGCTCATGCCGTTGTACCAGGTGAGGATATCCCGTGCCTGCTGCTGCATCACGGCAATTTCCTCCTCGCCGAAGGGAATGGCCCAGGGCAGGCTGCCCAGGCTGTTGCTGGAAACGTACAAGGCCAATGTTTC
>JAFSBN010000048.1 GCA_017437265.1 Clostridia bacterium | reverse complement strand
TGCGGACAGCATCTATGAAGCGCTGCAGACCGGCCTTTCCTACGAAGAAATGATGGCGCTTTCGCATGATGGGCTGTGACGGTGCATATAATGTACCGGGGTGATTGTATATGAGAAGGGTGCTTGTTTGCGTTGCGCTTTTTTTCCTCTGGATGTGTATACCGTTTTTGGCAGAATGTGAAGAAATTCAGGTGGAATTGGCTGCGCCGGAGAGAGAAGACGGCTTTTCTGTGGAAGTGATTTCGGTGCAGCAGCCAAAGCGTGTTTTCAGGGTGTACATTTATCACACCCACACCTATGAAGCCTATGAAAATGTGAATGGGTATGCGGAAACGGAAAAATGGCGAACGGAAGACGAAAAATTCAACATGATCCGGGTGGGGGCGGAGTTGAAAAAGGTGCTGGAGGACGCAGGCGTTTTTGTCACCCATGATGTGACGGCCTATGAACCTCCAAAGCTTTCCACGGCCTATGGACGGTCGCTGGAGGGGCTGAAAAAGGCGGTGGAGGAGGGGTATGATCTTTACATCGACCTGCACCGGGACGCCTATTCGGAGGGCAATGGCCCAAACACCGTTTCAAGGGACGGGAAGGCCATTGCCAGGGTGTTGTTTCTCATCGGCAAAGGGGACAGCTTTGACGGCGCAGAAAAGCCGGCTTGGGAGCAAAACGGCCGGGCAGCCCGGTGGATATCGGATCAGATGAACGAAGAAATATCCGGGCTCAGCCGGGGCGTGGCACTCAAAAGCGGCAGATACAACCAGCATGCAGCCATCCCTTGCATTCTGATTGAGGCGGGAAATAACAAAAACACGCTGGAGGAAGTGCTGGCGGCCATGCCTTATGTGGCCCGGGGGATTTGCAGCTATTTTGATAATATGGAATTGCAAGCAGAATGAAAAAATGGTATACTATGGTACATCAAGGATATTTGTACCGGCAAAGGAGACAGGCATGGCGCAGCAGAAGAAAGATGCCCCCATCGGCATGTTTGACAGCGGTGTGGGCGGCGTGAGTGTTTTAAGGGAAGCAATGGAAATGCTGCCCGGGGAGCATTTTATTTTCTATGGCGATACGCTGCACGCACCTTATGGCACAAAAACCCGGGAGGAAGTGCTGCAACTGAGCTGCAGCGTGGCGGAAAAACTGATTTCTATGGGGGCCAAAGCCATTGTGATCGCCTGTAATACCGCTACCAGTGCTGCCGCACAGGAATTGCGCCAAACATACAGCCTGCCCATCATCGCCATGGAACCGGCCCTGAAGCCGGCATCCGCCCTGCACAAGGACGGCTACGTGCTTTCCCTGGCCACCCCCGGCACCATCAGAGGGGAAAAGTATCAGCAGCTTTTGCAGAAATACGGGGAAGGGGTGGAGAGCCTGCCTTGCCCCGGAATGATGGAGTTTGTGGAAAAGGGCGAAACGGATACGGAAAGCCTGCATCGGTTTCTGACAGATTTGTTTGCGCCTTATAAAGGAAAAATGCCCGAGGCCATTGTGCTGGGATGTACCCATTATGTGTTTTTGAAGAGAGCCATCCAAAGGCATTTCCCCGGCGTGCCCCTTATTGATGGGAATGAAGGCACGGTGCGCCAGCTGAAACACATGCTGGAAGAAAATGATTTGCTGGCAGAAGAGGGGAGCGTGGGGGGGGTGACGCTGTTATCCTCCGGAGATCCGGATGCCGTAAAACTCATGGAAAAACTAATGAACAGCAAGGAATAATCAAAAGGCCTGCGGGCCTTTTTTTGTTACACTTGTAACAATGAAATAAAAGCAGGAAGAATATGGCATATTGATCGTCTATATAGATGGAGAACCACGAAAGGAGAAGAAAAAATGAAAAGATTGTTTTGTTTGTTTCTGATGGTTTTGTGTATGCTCAGTACGTTGCCGGCCATGGCGGATGTGTATGTTTATGCGGTGCCGGGGGAGGAGGACGTGCAGCAGGAAGAGGCAGTGGAGATCGCCCTTTCCTTTCTGGAAGAAACGCTGGGCTTTTCCCGGCTGGCCTGGCCTGCAGAAGTGAGAAGTATTTATTTCGGTCCCGGTGATCAATGGCTGGGAAAAACAAGCGATAACTGTTGGATCATTTCACTTCATAATGCCATGCCTTTGCAGGCAACGGTGCAGGTTCATGGCGAAACGGGAGAAATTGTCTCCTGGGAATGCAGAGGCGATGAAAACCTGACGGATATATATTCGGATGTTGAAAGTATAAGGTGCCAGAGTTTTATGGATGTGCTGCCCAAAGGCAAAGAATGGCTGAATGCCCAAGCACTTTATCAACGTGCCATGGCTGATTTTTCCTATCATTCCGACATCAGTCTGATGGAGCTGGAGAAGAATGCGACGGCCAGCGTTGCTTATGGGCGGGCGGATCACAATGGATGGCTGGTGCTGGAGGAGGAAAGAGAAGGCGAAGCCATTGATTTTTGCATTTACTGTACTCTATGTTCGGATGGGAGCACGGAATGCGAAAAGTGGTTTTACAACGTTGTGTACAGCATGGAAAACGGCGAAATACTGGATCAATACCTGAGCTGCAATGAAGAAGAGCGGCCGTTTCATATGAACCCTCCGAAGCAATAAAAAACACCCTGCTTCCGTATTGGAGGCAGGGCATATTTTTATTAAAAGGGGCTTGCAAATTCCGCTTCCGCTTTCTTCACGGCATCTTCCAGGGTCATGCCGGTGAAGTGGGGCGCATTCAGATAGCGGCCGGATTTCTTGTCATCCACGAACAAGCCTACCACGATGCCGGGAATGGCAGATTCGGGAGCGTTGGGGGCATGGGGGCCGCCAAGGTCGGTACGGCACCAGCCCGGATCGGTCAGGTTGATCATCACGTCGGTGCCCTGTACGGTGGAACCCAGGTCAATGGTGATCTTGTCCAGGGCGGCCTTGCTGGCGGAATAGCCGGCCTGCTGGGGATCCAGCCGGATGCCGGAGGTGGTGTTGAGGATGCGGCCAAAACCGAATTCCTTCATCTTGGGCAGGAAGTGATACATAATGAGGGCCGGGGCGATGGTGTTGATGGCGAAGGACTTTTCGTAGTCTTCCACCGGGGTGTTGCAATAATCGTTGCGGTAGGCCACCTGCATGCCGGCGTTATTGGCTACAAAATCGATACGCACGTTCAGGGAATCGATTTCCTGAAGCATGGCTTTTACCTGGTCCATATCAGTGAATTCCGCTTCCACGGCATAGGCCTGAACGCCCTTTGCCTTCACTTCATTCAGTACCTTCTCGCAGTGAGCCTTGGTGCGGCCATGGAGCACCAGATTGCAGCCCTGATCAGCCAGGAAAAGCGCCGTCAGATAACCGATACCCCGGGCAGCGCCGGTGATAAAGGCCCATTTACCATTCACATTCACCATGTTTGAACACTCCTTCTTCGTCACGTTCGGTGGCGATTTTCAGTTTGGTTTCGTCCTGCAGGGTCTGGCGGATGGATTTGGTGTATTCAGAGAAATCCACCTTGTCCCAGCCGTAATTCAGGTTCAGTTCATACTCGTGGTCTTCCCAGGTGCTGATGTCGCTTTCGTTGTGCTGGAACACGGCTTCCAGGCTGTCCATGGATTTATACACTTTGGCTTCCAGCGTTTCCAGGGCATCCATTTCAGCGTACAGGGCCGTCAGATCACTACGGTAAGGTTCGGGCAGGGACTGCACCCAGGTGTTCAGAACGCTGCTTTCCCTGGCTTCGTCGGCATCCGTCTTGTCAAAAACGGGGATATCGCCGGTGAAGGCTTCGCCCATATCGTGCATGATGCACATTTTGATCACCTTATTGATATCAATGCCGGGGAATTCGTCCTGAAGGAAATAGGCCATCATGGAAATGCGCCAGCAATGCTCGGCCACGCTTTCCCGGCGGCCGCCGGAGGTGAAACAATGGCGGGGGGTATCCTTCAGCCGTTCGGCCATGTGAATGAGGTTCACATAATCTTTAACGTTCATAAATGAATCATTTCCTTTCCACAGAATCCTGAATTTATCATAAACAAAAACGGAAGGAAATGCAAGGGAAAAATGGAAAAATGAAAGGGTTTGGCAAAAGAAGAGGAAGGATTGACACAAAGAGAAAAACAAAAAAGAGAAGCTTTGCAGCTTCTCTTCTGGCGCGCCCTGGGAGATTCGAACTCTCGACCTTTTGATTCGTAGTCAAACACTCTATCCGGCTGAGCTAAGGGCGCTCATGTTTGCTGTCCATCAGGCAGCTCATATAATATAACAGATATTCCGAAAAAATGCAAGCCCTTTTTTCAAGTTTTTTTATCTTTTTTTGAAGTTTTTCAAAAAACCGCCGTCCGGCAGGACAGCGGCTGAATATATGGGAAAATGAGAGAGATCAGGGCAGCTGAATTTTGGGCTCCTTTTCCCGGCATTTGCGGTAAATGGAGAAGCGGTTGCCAATGCACTGAACGGGCTCGGCATAGACCTTTTCGCACAGTTCCTGGCATGCTTCCCGGGCGGAAAGGGGGCAGCCCTTCTGCACGGCGCACTTGATCAATTCACGGGCTTCCAGGGCATCCCAGGCAGCCTGGCAGGTGTTTTCGGTGATGCCATCCTTGCCGATGTAGAGGATGGTGGGCAGGGTGTTGCACATGGAGCGCAGGAAAGAGCGCTGCTTGCTGCTCAGTTCGGACATGATAAAATCTCCTTTGTTGATAAGGTAAAGGACGGGTTAGTCCACAAAATCGAATTCCATCTCTTCCATGCAGACGGTGCTGCCCTCCTGGGCGCCGGCATTGCGCAAAGCTTCGATGATGCCGGCACGGCGCATGGTGCGGTGGAACCAGTTGAGGGATTCTTCGTCGTCGAAGTTCACGCTGTCGATGAGCTGGGTGACGGCGGGGCCGGTGACGATGAAGGTGTTGCCTTCCCGCTGAATTTCGTAGCCTGCGCCTTCCAGAATTTCGGGCATTACTTCTTCTTCGGTGAAGGGTGGCGGCACGGGGATCTGAGAAAGGGTATCGGCAATGCAGTCCATCAATTCATCAAAGCCTTTTCTGGTGGCGGCGCTGATGGGGAAGATGGGGTAGCGGTCGCCGATATGCTCCCGCAGCATTTCCAGGCCCGTTTCGCCGTCGGGGATATCCATCTTGTTGGCGGCGATGATCTGGGGTTTATCGGCCAGCTCGCCGTACTTTTGCAGCTCCGTTATGATTTGCTCAAAATCCTCCACAGGATCCCGGCCCTCAATGCCGGAAGCGTCGATGACATGGAGCAATAGCCTTGTGCGTTCCACATGGCGCAAAAAGTCATGTCCCAGACCGGCGCCTTCGCTGGCTCCTTCCACAAGGCCGGGGATATCGGCCATGACGAAATCCTGACCGTGGCGGGAAGCGATGCCCAGGTTGGGGGTGAGGGTGGTGAAATGATAATTGGCAATCTTGGGCTTGGCGGCGGTGACTACGGAAAGGATGGTGCTCTTGCCCACATTGGGGAAGCCCACCAAACCCACGTCAGCGATGGATTTCAGCTCCAGAATGAATTCGTGCCGTTCCGTCTTCATGCCGGGCTTGGCAAAATTGGGCGCCTGACGGGTGGGCGTTGCAAAATGCATATTGCCCCAGCCGCCTCTGCCGCCCCGAAGCAGCACCTTCCGCCTTCCGGCTTCGTACATATCGGCCACTACCACGCCGCTTTCCTTTTCGCGCACAACCGTGCCCACGGGCACCTTTACGATCAGGTCGGCGCCCCGCTTGCCGGTGCAGCGGCCGGAAGAACCATCAGCCCCGGCTTCTGCTTCGTATTTGCTGCGGAAGCGGAAGTCCAGCAGCGTGTGCATATTTTCATCGGCCAGCAATACCAGATCGCCGCCACGGCCGCCGTCCCCGCCGTCGGGGCCGCCGTTTTGCACAAATTTTTCTCTGTGAAAGGATACGCAGCCGTTGCCGCCGTTGCCGGCCTTGGCAATAAAGGGCGCGCGATCAACAAATGCAGCCATACTTTCCTCCTGAAATAAACATAACCAATACAGTATACCATAAAAGAAGAAAGAAAAGCAACAGCAAAAGAATGAAATATCACCCTTTCCCTTGCGTTGAACTGATGAAAAAATATGGTGAAATTGTGTAACAAATCATACGGACGATTCGTTATATATGCGAAAGCGGCAGAAAGGAGCAAAGAAGCGGTGCTGAAAAAAATGGCGGTTTTGCTTGTGTATATTGCGATGACGTCCATGGCGCTGGCCGGGGAGGATGCGCTGTACCCGATTCTGGAAAACGATCTGTGGGGATATATGAACCGGCAGGGGGTTACGGTGATTGAGCCGCAGTATGACTTGGCAGAGCCGTTTGGGGAAGACGGCTTTGCAGTGGTGGGAAAGAAGGAAAACAAGAAGGTGCGTTATGGGCTGATCGACCGGGAAGGGAATACGGTGCTGCCCCTCATTTATGTTGATTTGTTTGGAGAAAACGGCGTATACAATCTGACCGGCCCGGACGAAAACGGGCAGATACAGGAAGGATTTTATAATACCCGGAACGGCTTTTTTCAACCGCCGGAATATGATGAGGTTTATCTCAACGAACACTACGTGCAGGTGGTTATCGGGAATTATTACGGCTTCGTCCGCTGCGAAAACGGTGAAATTGCCATTGAGGCGGAACATCCCTGGACGCCTTATGAGGTGGGAGAACAGGAAGGATATTTGTTCCTGACAGAAGGGAGCGAATCCGAGGAGGAAGGGATTACCTGCCGGCTGCTGGACGAAAACCTGCAGGATATTCCGCTGCCGGAGGGGCTGATGCCCATGGGATGGGCAAAGGACGGCGTGGTGCCGGTGAAAAACGTATCTCTGGAGGAAAATGAGCAGAATGTGTCCGCCGGTGTGCATATGGAAATGGGCCTGGCCGGGGTGGACGGAACGGTGCTTCACGAAGCGGAATTTGATTATGTGCATGAAGCGCATAACGGCGTGGTCCCCTTCTGGGAAAACGACCTGTGCGGTCATATGGACCTGGAGGGCAATGTGATTGTGCCGGCAAAATATGAAGTGATGGCCGGCGGAGGGCCGGGGTATTGGTTCTATGGGGATTATGCGCTGATTGATGAAGAAGATCGGTATGTGGTGATCGACAGGCAGGGCAATGAGGTGTTCGTGGCGGACCGCTTCACCGATCAGGGGATGCTGTGCATGGACGTGATCACGGAAGATAACCTGACGGAATATTTCTGGTATGATGATGACAGCAAACTGATCGGGCTGATGAAGTTTGAGGATGGCAAAGCACGGTATCTGACAGAGCCGGTGTTTGAAAGCGTGTTCTTGTGGAATGGGGAAGACGGCCTGTACCCGGCAAGGCAAAACGGCCTGTACGGCTTTATTGATGAAAACGGCCAATGGGTGCTGGAACCTGAATGGGATGATGCCGACGGTTTTGAAAACGGTCTGGCCTGGGTGGAAAAGGATTGCAAGGCTGCTTATATCGACAGAGAAGGAAATATCGTCTGGCAGGAAACAAGAGAATAAAGAAAAGGCTGCGGAAGATGCAGCCTTTTTGCTTATTTCCAGTTGTCCCAAAGCCTTGTGATGCCGTCCAGCATGCCGGGCAGGGGCACGTCCTCTGCCGCCACGGCGGGCAGGGCGGCGATCACTTCGCCATGGAGCAGGATGTGTACCTGGCCCACCTCCTGGCCTTTCTTCACCGGAGCGGACAGGCTTTCGGGCAAGGACGCATCAAAGGAGAGCCCGGCCTTGTCGCCGGCTTTGAGCAGCATGGAAAGGCCGCTGCCAAGGGCAATATCCACCTGCTCCCGAGTGCCAAGCGTTACCGGCAGCTGCATGCCCAGCAGGTCGCCGGGGCGGCAGATATCTTCCCGGGCATAGGTTGAAAAACCCCAGTCCATCATGGCCCGGGCTTCGTCAAAGCGGGTCTGGCTGTTGGGGACGCCCAGCACCACGGCAATCAGCCGCATGCCGCCTTTTTCGGCGGTGGCACACAGGCAATATTTGGCTTCGTTGGTGGAGCCGGTTTTGAAGCCGTCGCAGCCATCATAAAAACGCACCAGACGGTTGGTGTTGGTCAGATCCGTTACCCTTCCGGAAGGGTGGGTGAGGGTATCCATCCAGATGGAGGAATATTTGAAATAATCGGGATGGGCGCACAGGGCACAGGCAATACGGGCCACATCTTCGGCGCAGGTGTATTGGCCCTCAGCCGGAAGACCGGTGCAGTTGACATAATGGGTGTTTTCAAGGCCCATTTGCGCTGCTTTTTTGTTCATCAGGGCCACAAACTGCCCTTCCGTTCCGGCCAGATGCTCCGCAATGGCCACGGCGGCATCGTTGGCGCTGGCGATGATGGTGGCCTTGATGAGGGTTTCCAGGGGGTAGGTAGCACCGGCATCCAGAAAGGCCTGGCTGCCGGTTTGCCGGGCGGCTGCGGTGGATACGGTAACGGCATCTTTCATGGAAGCAGTATTTTCCGCCATGCGCTCAAAGGCGATGAGCAGGGTCATCAGTTTTGTGATGGATGCCGCCGGCCGGGCAGCCTGTGCATCTTTTTCAAAGATCACCGTACCGGTATTTGCTTCCATCAGAAGGGCGCTGGGGGCGGTGAGGGTGAGGGGACAGGCCGCTTCCAAGGGCTCTGCCAGAGCAGCGGCTGGCAGGACGAGGCAAAGAGCCACAAGAACAGATAATGCACGCAAAAAACGGGACATACGTCATTCCTCCTTATCAGAATGCAGTATGCCCCGGTTGATTCGGTTTTATTTTGCTTCTTTGGCAATGCAGGCAGCTTTGCCGAAATGCGTAACATCGTTTTTTTCAAAGGAGCGCAACAAAGGAAAAATGAAGACAAGAAAAGAACCGAAAAAGAAAAAATATGCAGCAATATGTGTTGTTTTGTCCTTCCATTTGTGATAAAAAATTGGTATACTGATAAATACAAGGAAAAGCATAAGGAGGAACCTCTGTTTATGAAAAAGCTATTGGCAATGGTATTGGCATTGGTATTGCTTGCGGGCAGTGCACTGGCCGCAGAAACGGTATCGGGAAAAGCCAACATCCCCGTTATTGAAAACGTGAAGCAGTTTGAACTGCCGGAAAGCGAAGCGCTTTCCTTTGTTCAGGATATGAAAATCGGCTGGAACCTGGGCAACACCTTTGATGCCACCTTCTGGGCCGGCTACAACCAGAACGAACTGGCGATTGAAAAGGGCTGGTGCGGCGTATATACCACCCGGGAAATGATCCAGGCCGTGCACGATGCCGGGTTCAATACCATCCGCATGCCTGTATCCTGGCATGATCATATGGACAAGGAAACCTTTGCCGTCAGCGAAGCCTGGCTGAACCGTGTGCAGGAAGTGGTGGACTGGGCCATGGAACTGGACATGTACCTGATCCTCAACAGCCATCACGATATGGTGCAGGGCTATTGTTTTCCCACGGCGGCGGAATATGAAAATTCCGAAAAATTCATGAAAACCCTGTGGAGCACCCTGGCGGAAAGGTTCAAGGATTATGATCATCACCTGATCTTCGAATCCATGAACGAGCCCAGAATGGTGGGTTCCGCTTACGAATGGAGCTACAATAAAATCATGCCCGACTGCATTGAATCGGCGGATTGCATCAACAAGCTGAACCAGGTGTTTGTGGACACGGTGCGGCAAAGCGGCGGAAACAATGCGGACCGTTACCTGATGGTGCCCGGCTATGCGGCCAATCCCGATAACGTGATTGGCGAATGGTTCAAAATGCCGGAAGACACGGCGGATAACAAGATCATCATTTCCGTGCACGCTTATACGCCCTACAATTTCGCCCTGGCTGCCGGCGGCAAGAACACCTTTGACAATACCCTGCCCGGCGATACCACGGAAATTGCCACCTTCATGAACCGGCTGTACAAAAAGTATATTGTCAACGGCATCCCGGTGGTGATCGGCGAATTCGGTGCCCGGAACAAGGGCAATAACCTGCAGGATCGGGTGAACTTTGCTGCTTACTATATTGCCGCGGCCACCGCCCGGGGGATGACCTGCTGCTGGTGGGACAACAACGGCTTTACCGGAAACGGCGAGCTTTTCGGTATCTTTGACCGCAAAAAGATGGAGTGGCCCACCTACGATATCGTTCTGGCCATGATGCACTATTGCGACTATGACGCCATTCCTCCCAAGCCCGAACAATAAACGAATGATTGTAAAGAGGAAAAAGATATGAACAGAATTTGTCTGGATCCCGGCCGCAGCAAGGGTACCATCAATAAAAACATCTATGGCCATTTTTCCGAGCATCTGGGCCGCTGCATTTATCAGGGCCTGTATGTGGGGGAAGACAGCCCGATCCCCAATGTGAAGGGCATGCGCAAGGACGTGGTGGAAGCGCTGAAGAAAATTAAGGTGCCGCTTTTGCGCTGGCCCGGCGGTTGCTTTGCCGATGAATATCACTGGCAGGACGGCATCGGCCCCAAGGAAGAAAGAAAACGTATGGTGAACACCAACTGGGGCGGCGTGGTGGAGGATAATTCCTTCGGTACCCACGAGTTTCTGGAATTGTGCGAACAGCTGGGCTGCGAACCCTATATCAATGCCAATGTGGGCAGCGGCACGGTGCGTGAAATGGCAGAATGGGTGGAATACCTCAACAGCGAAGGGGATTCCTCCGTGGTGAAGGAACGCTGGAAGAACGGCCGGAAAGATCCCTTTAACGTGAAATACTGGGGCGTGGGCAACGAAAGCTGGGGCTGCGGCGGCAATATGCGCCCGGAATACTATGCCGATGAATTCCGCCGCTACCAGACCTATTGCCGCAATTACGGACAAAACCGGCTGTACCGCATTGCCTGCGGCCCCACGGACAAGGATTATAACTGGATGGAAGTATTGATGCAGCGGGCGGCACCCTATATGGACGCTATTACGCTTCATTATTACACCCTCTGCGGTGATTGGCAGAAGAAGGGCAGCGCCACGGAATTTGACACGGCGGATTATTACAAAGTGCTTTCCCGGGCAGCGGAAATGGATACCTTTGTCACCAACCACGACAAGATCATGGATAAGTACGATCCTGAAAAACGCATCGGCCTGATTGTGGATGAATGGGGCACCTGGTATGACGTGGAGCCCGGCACCAATCCCGGCTTCCTTTACCAGCAGAACACCATGCGCGATGCCATGGTGGCTGCCATCACCCTGAATATTTTCAACCGCCATTGCGACCGTGTGGTGATGGCCAACCTGGCCCAGATGGTGAACGTTCTGCAGGCCGTGATCCTGACGGAAGGGGATCAGCTGGTATTGACCCCCACCTATCATGTGTTTGACCTGTACAAAGCCCATCAGGACGCTAAAGAAGTGGATTGCTTCGTTACTTGTGACGAAACCGGCGATGATGTTCACAAAATGAGCCAGCTCACCGCTTCTGCCTCTGAAAAAGATGGAAAAATCACCCTGACGGTGGCCAATCTCAGCGCAACCGATGCGGCAAAGACGCTCCTTACCATCCGGGATTATGCGGTGGAAAGCGTGTCTGCCCGTATTCTCAGCGGCGAAATGCACCAGTATAACGACTTTGGCAAGAATCAGGTGGAAGTGAAGGCCTTCACCGATTTTGAAGTAATGGAAAACGGCGATATTCAGGTGAACCTGCCTGCCTGCTCGGTTGCAGAAGTGACGGTATGCCTGAAATAACAGAAAGAAAAATGTGCAGGTGGTGTCTGCTTTCCCAGGTGCCTGATATGCAGACGCTTTCGGATATGATCCGGGAGCGGATCCGTCTGATGCCGGAAGAGGAAAGGGCGGCGGAAGAAATGCAGAAAGAGCGGCTGGATGTGTGCCTTGCCTGCGATCATCTGAACGCCGGCACCTGCGGCCTGTGCGGCTGCTATGTGGAACTGCGCGCCGCCAAAGAACGGATGCATTGCCCCTGTGTGCCTGCAAAATGGTAAAAAATCGAAACAGCGTTCCGAAATTCAGGAACGCTGTTTTTTTACATGTTTCAGGGCGTCCGATGCGGTCATTTGGCTGTCCTGCATTAAAAGGCTACAGAAATCACCGTCACCCAATGTGCCCAGCAGCTGCATGCCGTCACTTCCCACGATATGAAGCATGTGATAACAATCTTCTTTCAACCGGGGCGGCAGGGCGTAAAGCGGCGTGTCTGCGGATACGGCCAGCTGCTGCACGGGGTAAGACAGGCGATTTTCGCTTCTTCTGCCAATGAGCGATGAATAGTAGCGCAGGGGAGAGCGCTTGCCTTCCAACCCAGCAGCATACATCAGATACGCCCCGGCAAAAGCGGGAGCAAATGAATATTGCCCCTGCATGGCGCTGTGGACGGACAGCAAAACGAGCCCCAAAGAGACCAGATGCGAGAAGGAGAGCAACGCCTTTTGCACGCTGTTTCCGGGTAGGAAACGGGACAAAACCGCCTGAAGCATCCTGCCGCCATCCAGGGGCAGACAGGGCAGCAGGTTAAACAAGAACAAAAGCAGATTGGTCCGGAAAAAGGAAAGGGAAAATTGAAGCGGCAAAAATGCTTGACGGAAGCCCAGTAAACAAAATGCACACCCCAGAAAACTGAAAAGCGGGCCGCCCAATGCAATGAAGAAGGCCTGAAGGGGTGAAAGTGTTCCTTCCGGCGGCATTTCCATCAGGGCGCCAAAGGGAGTCAGGGAAAACTGACGGGGCGTTTTCCGGAAAAGCATCAGGAATAATAGATGGCCCGTTTCGTGCAGAAAAAGGGCAAACAGCGTGTACAAAACGCCGGTGTGGCCGGTGAAAAGGCAAAAGAGGATCAGCCCGGGAAAAAGGGGGTGGATGTGCAGGCTGGTTTTTCGGAAAGGGATGATCATGGCATATTATCCGGAAAATAGGCAGTAGGGTTGATGCTCAGGCCATCCTTGCGCACATCCAGGATCAGGTTTTCGCCGCTGACGATTTTTGCAACGGTATCCCCGCATTTCACTATGTCCCCTTCCCGGCAAAATACTTCTTCCAGATGATAATAGATGCTTTCCAGTCCGTTATCATGGCGGATGCGCAGGGCCAGGGAATCATCTGACGCATGGGAGATGCTCATCACTTCGCCGTCCGCCGTGCAAAGGGCGTTTTGGCTTTCCGGCAGGAAGGACAGATAAGGTGAAGTATCGGACCATCGATGCACCATCTGGCCAAAGCATGGAAGAGAAAGGGATGCCTGGACGGGCTGGGCAAAGAAGACGGAAAGGCTTTCGGGCATCAGGCTGTTCACAAAGGTGATTTTGCCCAGATCCTCCTCCCATTGGCCGTCCACGGTTTGCTGGACGGCGGTGAGCACGGTTTGGCCGTTTGGCAGCTGCTGGTTGTGAATGGACGCCAGGCACACCATCAGCAGCATTAAAAACGCCACGTTTCTGTTCAGCTTCATCAGGCCGTGTTGTTGCTTTGATTGGGGAATTTCTTCGTAAGGGGGAGCAGGAACCTTGGTTTGTGTTTCCTTGATCATAACGCATGCCTCCTTCGGGATGGGAAAATATATGAGAAAAGGAAAGAAAACATGCACCCGGATGTGGGGCAGGCGTTGCAAAATGACACAGGATATGGTATATTATCCGGGAATGGAACTGGGAGGAAAGCAGCATGAGCGAAAACCTGAAGACGGTGGAGATTTTTACGGACGGCGCCTGTTCCGGCAATCCCGGCCCCGGCGGCTGGGCGGCTATTTTGCGCTACGGCCAGCATGAAATGGAACTGAACGGCAGCATGCCCCAAACCACCAACAACCGGATGGAAGTTTTTGCTGTAATCAGCGCTTTGGGCAAGCTGAAAATGCAGTGCGTGGTGCATGTGTATTCCGACTCCGCCTATCTGGTGAATGCATTTAACGAGCATTGGCTGGATAACTGGCAGGCAAGGGGTTGGAAAAACAGCGAAGGCAAGCCGGTGGAAAATCAGGATCTGTGGCGGCTGCTTTTGCTCACTATCCGCAAAAAGGGCCATCAGGTGCATTTTCATAAGGTGAAGGGCCATGCAGATCATCCGGAAAACATCCGCTGCGATGCTCTGGCCCGGCAGGCCATTCAGGATTATCTGAAACGCAACCCGGACCTGGGGGATATGAACAGCTTCACCGTCACCCATTCATGAACTGGATGGACGAAGCGGAAAAAATGCGGAAAAAATGAAAAAAGATACTTGACGGCTGGAAAGGATTGTGGTATTATATCACCTGTTGACAAGCTGTCTTGTCCTTGGAGAAGTCGCCTAGCTTGGTCGAGGGCGCACGACTGGAAATCGTGTAACGGGTAAAACCGTTCGAGAGTTCGAATCTCTCCTTCTCCGCCACAGAAAAAGCACCTTTTGAAGGTGCTTTTTTTGTAAGTAAAAGACGTGGAGGCGAAAACAATGCCCGAAACGATGATCTATACGAAAAATGCGGCCTACCAGAAATTTGAAGTGCTGAAAACCAACAGGAACAAGCGCTACCGCTACAATGAATTTCTGGTGGAAGGCGTGCGCAGCCTGAAGGAAGCGGTGCAGAACGGATGGAAGATCAAAAGCCTGCTGTATGCAAGGGAAGGGCTGTCCGACTGGGCGAAGGATATGATCCGTTCGGTGAAGACGGAAATGAATTTCTGCCTGACAAAAGAACTGATGAAGGACCTGAGCGGCAAGGAAGAAACGTCCGAACTGATGGCCGTAATAGAAATGCGCAGGGATGAGCTGGACAGCGTGAAGATGGGGGGAAATCCCTTCATTGTGCTGTTTGACCGGCCGTCCAATAAAGGAAACCTGGGCACCATGATCCGCTCCTGCGATGCGCTGGGGGCCGATATGCTGATTCTAACCGGCCATAGCGTGGATTTGTACGACCCGGATGTGGTGGTATCGGCTATGGGCTCGTTCTTCAATCTGCCGGTGATCCGCATGGCGGATAATGAAGAACTGTTCCGTTTTGTGGATGAAATGAAGGAAAGGTACGAAGGGTTCCAGCTGGTGGGCACCACAGCGCATAAGGAAACCCCGGTGTACACCGTGGACATGAAGCAGCCAACGCTTCTCATGATGGGCAATGAAACCATGGGGCTCAATAAAGCTTTCAAAGAAAAATGCGACGTGCTGTGCACCATCCCCATGGCTGAAAGCAGCTATGCGTCCTCCTTCAATGTCAGCTGTGCTGCATCCATCCTGATGTACGAAATTTCCCGGCAGCGTGCAGAAAAATGACTGAAAAGCAAACAGAAATCCAGTTGGAATTATTGACGGAAGAAAATCTGCCCTTTGTCCGGCAAATAGACCGAAGCGACGTGCCCATCGCCTATGTGGATGATGTGGCCACGCTGTGGGAGTTGACCCAATACGGAACGGAGCATCAACTGGCAGGAAGCACCTTTGCGGTGAAGTTTCAGGGGCAATATGTGGGCGTTCTGCTGCTGGGGGAAGCCATTCCCTGGGAAACGGATCCGGACGAAATGAAGCGACAGCCATTCTGGCGGCTGATGGGCTTTGTGATGGATAAGCGTTGCCGTGGGCAGGGGCTTGGCGGAAAAACGCTGGAAATGGCCGTACAGGCCGTTTATGAGCGTTTTGGCGTGCGGCCCATTGCGCTGGGGTGCCATCAGGAAAATACACGGGCCATGGCCTTTTATGAAAAACACGGCTTCAAAAGAACCGATGCCATGGAGGGCAGCGATATATATTTCCTGCGCTATCCAGGCTGAAACAGGAAAACCACTCTACTTTCCGTAGGTGGTATAATCTGTCCTTTTCGCTTATGATAGGTGGGGAGGTGAAAGGAATGAACCAGTATGTAACCGGCTCCATGATCCGTACCCTGCGGGAAAGCAGGGGCATGACCCAGGCGGAGCTGGCCGAAAAGCTGTTTGTTTCCGATAAAGCCGTTTCCAAATGGGAAAACGGCAAGGGATACCCGGATATTTCGCTGCTGGAAAGCATTGCGGAGGTGTTCGGCGTTTCGGTAACGGAGCTTTTGTCCGGCAAAGCGGTACAGAATATGAATGTATCGGGGAATATGCTCAGGTCCAAGTTCTATGTGTGTCCGGTGTGCGGGAATGTGATTCACAGCATGGGGGAAGCGGCCATCCACTGCCATGGCGTGGGGCTGATTCCTGCCGGAGCGGAAAAAATGGATGAACAGCATATGATCTTCATCGAAGGGGTGGAGGACGAATATTTTGTGCGTATCGAACATGATATGACCAAGGCGCATTATATTTCCTTCATGGCGGCTGTGTCTCCGGACAGGCTGCAGCTGGTGAAACTGTATCCCGAAGGAAATGCGGAAGCCCGGTTCAAAACATCCGGGGTGAAGCGCATCTATTTTTACTGCAACCGGGACGGCCTGTTTTATACGGACGTGCATCCCTCGATTGACGGCCGGCAAACGGCCTATGACGATAGTGCAGAGAGAAAAGCGCTGGAGGATGCGGCAAAAATGATCTTTGGATAAAAAGCAGACACGCATGCCCGGAATGCGTGTTTTTTGTACCTTTTTCGGGAGAAAAGTGTCATTGGCGGGCGTTGTGTAAAAAGGGATGATATGGTAAAATGATGATATCTCAGGAAAAGGAGCGGAACATGATCAAAGCCCTGTTTTTCGATCTGGACGGCACGCTTTTGAACAGCGAAAAGAGAATCCCATCTTCCGCTGTGGATGCGTTAAAAAAATGCAGGCAAAAGGGCATCCGGGTTTTTCTGGCCAGTGCCAGGTCGCCCCGGCTTGCGGAAACGCTGGGCTGGACGGAAAGGGAATTTTCCCTTTTTGACGGAGGCATTTATTCCAATGGCGGATATGTGGAAGCAGCCGGAGAAAAGCGGTATGCTTTCATTGATGCCAAAACGGTGGAAGCCTGTGTGGCAGCCGTGGCAAAATTTGAGTACGTTCATTTATCTTTGCACACGCCGGGGCATGGCTATGCTTTCAATTTTGAAACAAATGATGCGCTGATGCAGGGCTGGGGCATTCTGCCTGAAAACCTGCGGCCACTGAACCGGGAAACCATGGAGCAAACGGCAAAAATGCTGGTGTTCTGGGGAAATCTGATTGGCGAAAGGGAACTGATGCCCCAGGCATTGTGCGCAGAAATGCAGCAGATTTGCCGGGGAAAGGCAAAGCTTTATATCACCGATCAGGGGGCGGCCATGCAGGTGACCAGCCTGGAAGCGGGGAAGAAAACGGCGGTGGATGCCGTGCGGAAAAAGCTGGGCCTTGAAAAGGAGGAGATCTGCGTGTTCGGGGATGACCTGAACGATCTGGAAATGATCGAAGCGTTTCCTGTAAGTGTTGCTATGGGAAACGGCGCAGAAGAAGTGAAAAGTGCGGCGAAATATGTAACCCTTGCCAATGATGAAGACGGCATTGCCCATGCAATAAACATGCTGGGCCTGATATAAAAACGAAAGGCGGAAAACGAAATGCTGATGAAAATGGGAATCAAGCGGGGCGTGAACCTGGGCGGATGGCTGAGCCAGTGCGATTATTCCGAAGACAGGCTGAACAATTTCATCAAGGAAAGCGATATTGAAAAGATTGCTTCCTGGGGGCTGGACCATGTGCGTATTCCGGTGGATTACAACGTGGTGGAAACTGAAGAAGGCGCCTATAAGCCTGAAGGCTTTGCGAGGCTTGACATGGCTTTTGCCTGGTGTGAGAAAAATGGCCTGAAAGTGGTATTGGATCTGCACAAGACCAAGGGCTATTCCTTTGACAAGGGCGAAAAGCAGGTGGGCTTTTTTGACGATGAAGCGCTGCAGGAGAGGTTCATCTGCCTGTGGGAAGAATTTGCCCGGAGATACGGAAAGATGAACGATCGCATCGTGTTCGAGCTTCTCAACGAAGTGACGGAAGAACGTTTCGGCCCCATCTGGAATGGGCTGATCAAAAAGACCATCGAACGCATCCGGAAGATTGCACCGGATACCATTATTCTGGTGGGCAGCTACTGGAACAATTCCGCTTCCTCCGTCCATGCTCTGGAAAAGCCCTATGACGATAAAGTGGTGTACAATTTCCACAGCTATGATCCCCTCCTGTTTACCCATCAGGGCGCACCCTGGGTGGACAAGATGGACGTGAATTTCCGTCAGGATTTTGAAGACGCCGGTGTGACCGTGGAATTTTTTGAAAACTTCTTTGCCGATGCCTTTGCCCATGCCAAGAAAAATAACACCGTGCTCTACTGCGGCGAATACGGCGTAATTGACCGGGCCAAGCCGGAAGACTGGGTGAAGTGGTATCAGTGCATCAACGCTGTGTTTGAAAAGCATGGCATTGCCCGCGCCGCCTGGAGCTACAAGGAAATGGACTTTGGCCTTTCCGATGCCCGGATGGACGGCGTTCGGGATGAACTGATCAAATATCTGTAAGCCTGAAAACAAAGCGCTCTCCTGGCGGGAGGGTTGTTAAGGAACAATTTATCCTGCAACGAACAAACGAGCATCCGTGTTTGGATGCTCGTTTGTTTATGTAGTCCTCAAACGCAATGCACCGGAACAGTGCGTATAATTGCGCCCTCCTGTGATCTGTGGCTGCTCGATAAATTGGAATTTGTCTAAATATATATTGCTAAAAATGATGTTATTTTCCCATGTGTATATTCACCCTCAATCAATCCAAATTCAGGGTCAAAAAATTTGTTATCACATAGTAATGTCCAATGGGTGTAACCCCTATCTGTATGTACGGTTAGAATAGAACACGGATACGGTGTTGGATTTTTCTTTGAAATGCGAGTATTTCTTTCAGCGTGCTTTACACCATAATAATCTAAGATTTCAAGTAACTGGCCTATGCTTGTTGGTCCACATGTTTTCATATCCTTGATTACTTCTTCAATACTTTTGCCTGTAATCATTGAAATACATGCTTGTCCGCAAGTTTCGGAAGTTGGTTGTAATACTAACTGCATAGTTTCATACCCCCGTCAAATTCAAGCTTATCGCTTTCATTCTATCACGCAGAACAAGAAATCACAAGCCAGCTAAGGTTTACGGTTTCGCTTTTTCGTATGATGTAATGTAAAGGATAACTCATTCCTTTCCATTACGCTTACTGAGGAGGGCGCTTTTTGCATGATTTCCTTTCTGATGCACACACTATTCAATAAAGAAAGGAGCGTTTTGCATGTGCACTGCCGTAACCTATCATACCAAAGACCATTATTTCGGGCGCACGTTGGATATAGAATGCAGCTATGGGGAGCAGGTGGTGCTGACGCCCCGTCATTATCCGTTCAAATTTCGCTTACAGCAGGAGATGAAAAAGCATTATGCCATTCTCGGCATGGCAGCGGTTGCGGACAGACAGCCCTTGTATTATGATGCGATGAACGAATGGGGGCTGGCAGCGGCCGGGCTGAATTTCCCGGGAAATGCCGTGTATTTTCCGGCAAGCACGGACGCAGAGAACATTGCGCCCTATGAATTGATCCCCTATCTTCTGGGACAATGCAAAAATGTGGAGGAGGCCGTGAAAAGGCTGGAAAACATCCGGCTGTGCAGCCTGCCCTTCAGTGAAAAGCTGCCGCTGACGCCTCTTCACTGGATGATTGCGGATAGCCATACCGCCGTCGTTGCGGAAAGCGTGCAGGAAGGGTTAAAGATACACGAAAACCCTGTAGGCGTGCTGACAAACAGTCCAGCTTTCGGTTATCATCTTGCCCATCTTTCGGATTTTATGCAGCTTTCCAATCAACCGCCCGAAAATCGGTTTGGCGCTGCATGCCTGAAGGCATACGGCCGGGGCATGGGAGCCATGGGATTGCCGGGGGATTGGTCGTCCGCTTCCCGGTTTGTGCGGGCGGCGTTTGTGAGGCAGAACAGCATACCGGAAGAAAACGAGTTGGCAAGCGTAGGGCAGTTCTTTCATATGCTGGAAACGGTGAGCGTGCCCAAAGGCTGTATGCAACTGGAGGATGGCAATTATCAGATGACTTCCTATACCAGCTGCATGAATCTGGACAGGCGGGTATATTATTACACCACATACGAAAACAGCCGTTTGTCCGCCGTGAACATGCACCGGTTCAAGCTGGATGGAGCAGATCTGAAATGCTTTCCTCTGCACAAGGTGGTAACGGTTCACTGGCAAAACTGAAAAACAAAAAGACCCGGAAAATCGGGTCTTCTTTTCATGATCACAGGCCTTCCACCAGGGCACCCATATCATATTCGCCGGGAGCCTGTCCCGCAATGAAGAGGGCGGCGCGAAGGGCGCCGTTGGCGAAGATGGAGCGATCCTGGGCCAGATGGGAGAGTGTGATGTATTCGCCGGGGCCGTAGAAGCCCACTTCGTGCTCTCCGGCCACGCTGCCGCCACGAATGGCATGCATGCCGATTTCATGGGGCTGGCGCTTCTGGGTGCGGCCATGGCGGCCATACACCGCTTCGCTGTTCTCGCCAGCCACGGCGTCGTAGAGCATCACGGCGGTGCCGCTGGGTGCGTCCAGCTTCTGGTTATGATGCTTTTCGATGATCTCAATTTCATATTCCGGCAGCATGGCAGCGGCCCGGGCGCACAGGGTTTTCAGCACATATACCCCAAGGCTCATGTTGGCAGAACGGAAAACGGCAATTTCATTGGCGGCATCTTTGATGGCGGCCAGGTCGTTTTCGTTATAGCCGGTGGCGGCCAGCACCACGGGCAGCTTTTTTTCCCTGGCGTAGGCAAGCAGTGCGTGCAGCCCTTCAGGCCGGGAAAAATCGATGATAGCATCGGCCTGTTCCTTTACCATGGAAAAATCCGGGTAGACGGGGTAGGGCATATCGGTGCGCAGGTTCACATCCACGCCGGCCACGATTTTTACATTGCGGCTTTCGGCCAGCGCCGTCACCTGGGCACCCATACGGCCGCAGGCACCGGATAAAATGACATGAATCATAACAGCCCCACCTTTTCCATTTCCGCCTTCAGGGCGGCTTTTTCGCTTTCGTTCAGAGGAATAAGGGGAAGCCGCACTTCATCCGTGCACATGCCCATCATTTCAGCCGCAGCCTTTGCCGGGCAGGGACTGGTTTGCTTGAAAAGGGCATGGATGAGGGGCATGAATTCCAGGTTCATTTTCACGGCGTTTTAAATGCGGCCATGGGTCATTTGCCGCATTTGTGCCGGGGCAATATTGCTCAGCACAGAAATTACGCCTTTTCCGCCCAGGGCCATGATGGGGGCGGTGAGCTCATCGGAACCGGAATAGAAATCGATCTTGTCGCCGCACAGGCGCATCATGTCCATGATCTGGATCATGTTGGCAGAGGCTTCCTTGACGGCGATGATGTTTTCTTCTTCCGCCAGCACAGCAAGCGTCTCCGGCAGAATATTCAGCCCTGTGCGGGAAGGTACATTGTACACGATCACAGGCAGATCGGTATTGCGGGCAATAGCCTGATAATGGGCAATGAGACCGGCCTGGGTGGTTTTGTTATAGTAAGGCGTTACGCACAGCTGCGCATCGGCACCCAGTTCCCTGGCCAGCTTTGCCTTGGCAATCACGGCGGCGGTATTGTTGCCGCCGGTGCCGCAGATGACAGGCACACGGCCGTTGGCCTGTTCCACCACGGTTTTGAGCACCAGCACCCATTCTTCATCATTCATGGTGGCAGGCTCGCCTGTGGTGCCGTTGGCCACGAGGGCATCAATGCCGTTTTCAAGCTGAAGATCGATCAGCCGGCGCAGGGCATCCACATCAACAGTACCGTTCTGAAACGGCGTGATCAGGGCGGTACCGCAGCCGGTGAACAATGTTTTCTTCATGGGCGATTATTCCTTTCTTTCAATGTAGCCCTGAGCGCAGAGCAATTCGGCGCTGAGCACGCCGCCGCCGGCAGCGCCCCGGAGGGTGTTGTGGGAAAGGCAGACGAACTTATAATCGAAGATATGATCCTTGCGCAGACGGCCGATGGCAATGCCCATGCCGCCTCCAATGTCGCGGTCCAGTTTGGTCTGGGGACGGTCGGCTTCTTCAAAGTAGGTGACGAAGGGGGTGGGGGCACTGGGCAGCTCCAGCTGCTGGGCCACGGTGGTGTAGTTCTTCCAGATGTTCAGGATTTCTTCTTCCGTGGGAGTTTTTTCGAAAGACACGCTCACAGCCGCCAGATGGCCGTCGGACACGGGCACACGGATGCACTGGGCGCTGATCACGGGAGCGGATGCCTTTACGATTTCAGTGCCTTCGGCGTTCAGTTCGCCCCAGATCTTCAGGGGTTCCTGTTCGCTCTTTTCTTCTTCGCCGCCGATGTAGGGGATTACGTTGTCCAGAATTTCGGGCCAGCGGTCGAAGGTCTTGCCGGCTCCGGAGATGGCCTGGAAGGTGGTTACGTTCACTTCCTTGATGCCAAAGCCGCGCAGGGGGGTGAGGGCGGGCACATAGCTCTGGATGGAGCAGTTGGGCTTTACGGCGATGAAGCCCTTCTTGGTGCCAAGACGCTTGCGCTGGGCATGGATGATGGGAGCGTGGGAAGCGTTGATTTCGGGGATCAGCATGGGTACGTCGGGCAGAAGACGGCACGCGCTGTTGTTGCTCACCACGGGGATTTCGGCCTTGGCATAGCGTTCTTCCAGCGCGCGGATTTCATCCTTCATCATATCCACGGCGCAGAACACAAAGTCCACAAGCTCTGCAATTTCCTCCACCTGGGCGGCGTCCAGCACGGTCAGCTTGCCGATTTCCTCAGGAATGGGCGTATCCTTGAAGGCCCAGCGG
>JAFSBN010000047.1 GCA_017437265.1 Clostridia bacterium | reverse complement strand
GACCGACTTGCTTATGGCAAACGGATGTAGCGAAGTGGTATGGATGTTCCCCGAAGAAACAGGGTTCTACCAACCCATTGTAGTTGCGAAGAAATAACGAATGTGTTAACCAAATTCCAATTTGTTGAGCAAACCAAAGCAGATTTTCTCCCTCTTAGGAGGGCGCAATTATACGCACCATTCCGGTGCATTGCGTTTGGGGACCACATAAGCAAACGGGCATCCGTATGTCGGATGCCCGTTTGTTTGTTGTTGGATAAATGGTTCCTTAAGAACCCTCCCCCCACAAGGGAGCCTTTTTCTCACGTTTCAGCGGGAAAATGTTTGTCGGATAAAATATGTAATATCCGCTTCTGGGTGCAGGGCCGATGGCCCTGCTGGGTCCAGGGGCAATGGCCCTGGTGGGTGTAGGGGTGAAACTCCTCAGCGTTCTCTTTATTGTGTTTCACGTGAAACATTGCATTTTTCTTGACATTGATCAGGCTTTGTGGCACACTTTGAAGGAAGAAAAAAATGAAAGGAGGGGTGCACATGCGGATCACGGGGCTGCGGCTGCATAATTTCCGGTGTTACAGTCAAGTGATGCTGACGCCGCCGGAGGGTGTGACGGTGCTGGTGGGCGAAAACGGCGCCGGGAAGACGAACCTGCTGGAAGCGGTGCACCTGTGCTGTCTGGGACGCAGCCACAGAACCTCCTTTGATAAAGAAATGATTGCTCAGGGCCAGGAAACCACGGCTGTGCAATTGACGGTGGAACGCAATGACGGCAAGCATGAGGTGGGCGTAAGGCTGTTTGAAAATGCGCGGAAGAAAAAAGTGATCTATGTCAACGGCAAAACGGCCCACAAGGCCGGAGAGCTGATGGGGCATGCCACCTGCGTCATTTTTTCGCCGGAGGATTTGTCGCTGGTGAAGGAAGGGCCCCAGGTGCGGCGCAGGTTTCTGGATATGCTGCTCAGCCAGCAGCAGCGCAGCTATTTTTATGCCCTGCAAACCTACATGAGCGTTTTGAAGCAGCGCAATGCACTGCTCAAAAGCGGGGATATGCGGCAGATGCCTGCCTGGGATGAGCAACTGGCACTGGCGGCGGCGCCGGTGGTGAGGCTGAGAAGAGAAGCCTGCATTTCCCTGAACGAATGGGCAAGGAACCATTATTTTTACATTGGCGGCAAGGAAGAAGAAGTATTTGCCCTGAAATACCAGAGCGCCCTTTCTCAGGCAGATGATCCGGCAGAGAAAATGCTGCAAGGGCTGCATGCGGCCAGGGATGAGGATATACGCCGGCAATACACCACCTTCGGCCCCCATCGGGATGATATTGACCTGTCACTGTGTGGAATGCCCATGAAGGCCTTTGCTTCACAGGGACAGATGCGTACCGCTGCACTGTCCATGAAACTGGCGGCATTTGATTTGCTGGAAAAAAGCCAGGGCGAGGCACCGCTGCTTTTATTGGACGATGTGCTTTCAGAACTGGACCCGGAACGCAGACGGCGGCTTATCAGCCGCATCGCCCATGCTCAGGCATTGCTCACCTGCACCGACCCCGGGGACTTCATCGGCGCAAAGCCTGCCTGCGTGCTGCACGTGGAAAAAGGAAAGATAACCGGATAACCAGGGGCATTGCCCCTGGACCCAGTAGCGGTACTTACTCGTCTTATCTGACAAACAATTTCCCGCTGGAACAAGACAATCCCGCTGAAACATGAGAAAAAGGCTCCCTTGTGTAAAGGGAGCAGGCCCGCAGGGCCTGAGGGATTGCCGTCTTCCCTCCAAGAAACACGCAAAACCCCTTGGCAAATGCAAATTGAAATATTGCGAGTTGGCTGCGGCACTGCCGCACCACGGGCCGGCGGCGGAATGCCGCCAACCGGATGCAAAGCATCCGGGGAAAACGAAAAAATAAGCGGTGGGAAAATACATTTTCCCAGCCGCTATTTTTATCGTTTTCATTGTGCCCGTGGTGCTGTTTTTTCGTCTCCTCAACTTTCATGCGGAAACAACCCGGTTCGATAAAACTGTCTGTCGCACACCGGGTGCAGGGGTAATACCCCTGCCGCGGGGTACAGGGGGCGAGTAGCCCCCTGCTCCGTAGTTGAACGCGCAGTTATGTATTGATTTTCAGGGCACGGGTAGCATTGATCACCGCCAGCACCATCACACCCACGTCGGCGAAGATGGCCAGAGCCATATGGGCAATGCCAAGGGCGCTGAGCAGAAGGCAAAGGAGTTTCACTGCCAGGGAGAAAACGATGTTCTGATACACGATGGCCATGCAGCGGCGTGCCATGCGGATGGCCTTAGGAATCTGCAGGGGGTCATCCTGCATGAGCACCACGTCGGCGGCTTCGATAGCGGCATCGCTGCCCACGCCGCCCATGGCAATGCCTACGTCCGCCCGGGTGAGCACGGGTGCATCGTTGATGCCGTCGCCAACAAACAGCACTGTCTCCCCTTTTCTTTTTTCAGACAGCAGCTTTTCCAGCTGTTTTACTTTATCTTCCGGCAATAATCCTGCTTCGGTGTGGGAAACATCCAGTTCTTTTGAAACGGACTGTGCATTTTCCGGCCTATCCCCGGTCAGCAGCACGGTTTTGTTTACATTCAGCCGATACAGCTGCTCAATGGCCGCTTTAGACGTGGGCTTGATCTCATCGGCAATAACAATGAACCCTGCATATTGTTCATCCACCGCCACATGGCAAACAGTACCTGTTTCACGTGAAACAATGGGGGTAAGCCCCATTGTTTCCATCAGCCTGCCATTGCCGACCGCCACTTTTTTTCCATGTACCGTGGCAAACACCCCGTATCCGCTTTCCTCCCGGATATTCTGCACATCTGCCCGGCAGATTTCTTGACCGTAAGCCGTCTGCAGGCTGCGGGCAATGGGATGAGAGGAGGAACATTCGGCATGAGCGGCGTATTTCAGCAGGTCTTCCCCGCTTATTCCCACAGGATGTACAGCCTGTACTTTGAATACACCCTGGGTCAAGGTGCCGGTTTTGTCAAAGGCCACACAACCGGCCTTGGCCAGCGCTTCCAGATAATTGGAGCCCTTCACCAGCACCCCGGCCCGGCTGGCACCGCCGATGGCGGCAAAAAAGGTGAGGGGCACGCTGATGACCAGGGCGCAGGGACAGCTGATGACGAGAAATGTGAGGGCACGGTAAAGCCAGGAGAGAAAATCTGCCGTGCCGGTGAAAAGCAGAGAAAGGAAGGGCGGGATAATGGCCAGCGCAAGTGCCAGCCAGCACACAAGGGGCGTGTAAACCCGGGCAAAACGGGCAATGAAATGCTCAGAGCGGGATTTGCGGGCGGTGGCGTTTTCTACCAGGGCCAGCACCCGGGAAGCGGTGGACTCGGAAAAAGGAACGGTGGTGCGGATGCGCAGAAGACCGGAAAGGTTCACCGTGCCGCTTTGCACCAGATCCCCGGGCCGCACATCCCGGGGCAGGCTTTCGCCGGTGAGGGCGGCGGTGTTCAGGGAAGATGCACCTTCCACCACTTCCCCATCAATGGGCACCCTTTCCCCCGGATGCACCTGAAGGATGCTGCCCACGGCAATTTCCTCCGATGGCATCGTTTCAAGACCTTTCTCTGTTTCCAGATGAACAGTGTCCGGGCGGATATCCATCAGCTGGGAAATGTTTCTCCTGCTTTTGCCCACGGCCCAGCTTTCGAACAACTCGCCGATCTGGAAAAAGAGCATGACGGCGATGGCTTCAAAATAATCGCCGCTTTTTGTGAGAATGGCCAGCACAAAAGCGCCGATGGTAGCCACGGACATGAGAAAGGCCTCGGTAAATACACGGCCGCGGCAAATGCTGCGGAAGGCTTTCAGGAGAATATTACCGCCGATGATCAGATAGATGCCCAGATAGGCGGCAAGGCGCAGGAGACCGTCCGGCGAAAGAAACCCGCAGAGGATCAGCAGGGCAATGGTGATCAGAATACGCGCAAGGGCCTTTTTCTGTTTGAGGTTCATAGAACGTATCTCCTCAGAAATCAATTTCGCAGTCCGGCTCAATTTTCCGGCACACTTTTTCCACTTTTTTTATCAGCTTTTCCGGCGGGATATCGTCGGAAAAGGAAAGGGTGATTTTCTGGGACATGAAGCTGATGGAAACACTCTCCACTTCTTCCATTTTACGGATGGCCTCCTCCATCAAAAGGGCACAATTGGCGCAATCCACACAGATGGGATAGGTTTTATTCATAGGGAAAAACTCCTTTCAATTAAACGCTTGCTTAATAGTTCCTAATATAGTATACTGAATATATCGCAAAAGACAATAGTTTTTGCGTTTGTATTTCCGAAAAGGAGATCAACACTGCTAAAAAGGAGAAAATGGAATGCATACGCATGAAGGAAATTATCACCTGCACGGGCAGGAGGAAAATATACAGGAAACAAAGCAGATGCTTTCGGAGGAAGAAAGATTCAAAGGGGCGGCTGCGCTGTTTCAGTTGCTTTCAGATCCCACCCGGGTGCGGCTGTTCTGGCTGCTGTGCCACAGGGAGGAATGCGTGGTGAACCTGGGGCAATTTCTTTCCATGAGCAGCCCGGCCGTTTCCCATCACCTGAAGCTGATGAAGGAAATGGGGCTGATTGAAGGGAGGCGGCTGGGCAAGGAAGTGCATTACCGGGCGGCGGATACGCCGGTGTGCCGCATGCTGCATCCCATGGTGGAAGGCGTGCTGGAGATCAGCTGTCCCGGGGAGGAAGCGTATTCCGATCAGCGGCTGATCCAGCGGGTACACGATCATCTGGTGGAAAATCTGCATCAAAGGCTGACCATTGAAACCCTGTCCCGGCAGTTTCTTCTGAACCCAACCACGCTGAAAGAAAAATTCAGCCGGTATTACGGCATGTCCATTGCTGCCCATGTGAAGGAGCACCGGATGGAAAAGGCGGCGCAGATGCTGCTGGAAACCCGGGAGAGCCTGACGGGGATTGCCAAGGCGGTGGGTTTTTCCAGCCAGAGCCGGTTTGCGGAAGCGTTTCGGGAAAAATACGGCATGCTGCCCAGCATTTATCGCAAAACGCAGAAAAAATGAAATTCATGCATAAAGCAGCGCAGGAAGGAACATACTGAATACGAAAAAAGCAAGGAGGGATTTTCGTATGCTGACGGATAAAATTGCGCTGCTGCTGACCATTATCGGTGCTGTGAATTGGGGCCTGATCGGTATTTTCCAGTTTGACCTGGTGGCCTATATTTTCGGCGGTCAGGGAGCGCTGCTGAGCCGGATTATTTACACGCTGGTGGGTGCCGGCGGATTGTGGTGCATTTCGCTGCTGTTCCGGGACCGGGAAGTGGTGAAAGCCTGAAAAATGGCGCAGAAGCAGCTGTTTCGGAAAGAAACGGCTGCTTTTTTGTGTGAAAAAAGTGCAGGATGGATATTTTTTGCAGAGGAAAAATGAGCGTTGTCATTTCAAAAAATGGGATATGCTGCTATAATATATACAGAAAAAAGATCATCCCTACAGGAGGAATGCATATGAATAACCAGCGGGCTTTAGATACGGCTGTTTCTTTTGATCCCTACGCCGGCGAACCCAGCCGGGACGGTGATCAGGGCTATGAAATTCTGGAGGGCGGCAAGGTGTTCTTCCGCATCAAGGCACCCAACGCTCATGAAGTGGCCATTGATCAGTTTGGTTATGTGCAGCAGCTGCAGAAAGTGAACGATGAAATGTGGGAAGGCACGGTGGAATTCGGCACCGGGTTCAAATACTTCTTCCTGAAAATTGACGGTGCCGATGTGCTCAATCCCTACCTGCCCATTGGCTACGGCTGCTGCCGGCCCATGAATTTTGTGGATATTCCGGTGGAAAATGAGGATTGGGACGCCCTGGAAGGCGTGCCCCACGGCAGCATTGCCCGGCACTATTATCCCTCCACCGTCACCGGCAAGATGGAAAGCTGCCTGGTATATACACCCCCCTGCTTTGACGGCACGAAAAAATACCCCGTGCTTTATTTGCAGCACGGCTATGGCGAAAACGAAACGGGCTGGGTGTACCAGGGCCACGCCGCCCGCATTGCGGACCAGCTGCTTTCCAAGGGTGAAATGCAGGAAATGATCATCGTGATGGGCAACGGCATGACCAAGGTGAACTTTGCCGAAATGAACCGCATGCTTTTCCCGGACGTTCTGCTCAAGGACCTGATCCCCTACATCGAAAGCCGCTACAACGTGTATACCGATAAATGGCACCGGGCCATGGCGGGCCTTTCCATGGGCAGCTACCAGACCAGCATCGTCACCCTCTCCAATCCCGACCTGTTCGGCTATGCCGGGGTGTTCAGCGGCTTCCTGCGCTTCCCCCGGGGCGGCGAAGAAAAGCACCTGGCACTGCTGGACGAAAAAGAAAAATTCAACGACAGCTTCCGGGTGTTCTACCGGGCCATGGGCACGGAGGACCAGTTCTACCAGTCCTTTGCCAATGATGATGACATGCTCAAGGATAAGGGCCTGAATATGACCCGCCGCACCTTCCCCGGCGGCCATGACTGGAGCGTGTGGCGCCGCTGCATCCACGACTTCCTGCCCATGATCTTCAAGGACTGATTGAGTATCACCTCTCCCCTGCCCTTCCCGGCAGGGGTTTTTCATTGCAAAAAAACAGCCCTTCCATGAAGGAGGGGCTGAGCAGTATGCTTATTTGAACAGGTTCCAGTGTTTGGTTTTATTTTCAATTGACTTCTCTGATCCCTCATAAATCACAGAGCCGTCTGCTTTCAGGAATAAGGTGCTTCCGAAGCAGTTGGAAGAAAGGGCTATCACATCGGAATAAGTTTTGTTATTATAGGATGTAGTAATGGTAGTGCCGTCTGCTTTCAGAGCATAAATATCATAACCATCGTAAGAAACCGCAACAATGTCTGTCCATTTAGCGGCTATTTCATTCTCTTCAACGGATGTTGTGACCACCGTGCCATCGGCCCGCAACCCAGCGGTTATGTCATTGCCCGCAGCAATGGCAACAATATCCGTCCATTTCTTTGTTCGGCATTGGCCGTAGTCATTTTTACCTGTTGCAATAACCGTACCATCCTGCTGAAGACCGACAAGATGAAATGCGCCGGCGGCAATGGCGATGATATTTTTCCAGGAGGAAACGTCCGGTGTGATAAGGGTTTCAGATGCAGTATCAATGTACATGGGACCGCCAATCACTACAGTACCGTCCTTTTTCAGACCGGCAGTATAGTGCGCACCGGCAGTAACGGCTGTTATATCTGTCCAGTCAGAAACATTGCTGGTGTCGGTGTTCTTATCTGTGGTGATTACCGTTCTGTCGAAGCGTAAGCCTACAGTATGGAAAAATCCGGCGGCAACGGCTGTGATGTTTCGCCATTGCTGTACGTCACATGGATCATATTTGATATTCTTTGCTGTTGTTCCTGCTGCCAGAAGAGTACCGTCATTTTTCAAACCAATGGCATGGTCAAGTCCGACGGCCAGCTTTTTTCCCATTTCCTGCGCAAAGGATTGTTTTGCGGTGGGATGAGGACGGGAGGCAGTTTTATGCGCTGAAGAAGAAGGCTGCGGGGAAGAAACGGGATGATGGGCAGGCGCCGGCGGAGAAACAGGATCTTTTGACGGCGTGTCCCCGGTGTATGAACGGATAGCGGCAAGTGCCCTTTGCAGTTCGGCATAGGTTTCGTCAATGCGATTCACAGCCACGATCTGGTTGGTGCTGATGTAAAACTCAAATTCATCATTGAGCACCACATCTTCCAGCTGAATGGGCAGGACGGGCTTGCAGTAGTGCACTGCGCGCTCCACTTCCTTGGCCACCCAGATGGAATTCTGGGCGTCGTTTGTCAGCATCAGCACCATGCAGGCGCAATTGCGGATGGCACTGTTGATTTCTTTGGCATAGGTGCTGGCAGGAGGAATATCCCCCGGGGCCATCCAGGTGGCAATATTGTTTTTTTCCAGCAGCTTTTTCATGGCATCGGCCGCAGCCTGATTTTTACTGGAATAGCTGATAAAGACATAGCCCATGAAAATGCATCTCCCGTAATGATCTGAAGGGTTTGTTTTATTCAGTATAGCATATTTGAAAAGCCAGCACAAGAAAAGAAAAACGCCCCTGCAGGGAAGCTGCAGAGGCGAAGAAGCGGGGGAAATATTTATTCGGTGCGCAGGGCCACCACGGGGTCCTTCTTGGCGGCGAAGCGGGAGGGGATGAGGCCGGCGATGAAGGTGAGGATCATGGAGATGCCCACCAGCACAAGCCCTGCCATGGGGGGCAGGCCGGCGGCGTTGGGGATGGAGGTGAGGGTGTAGATGATGTGGTTGACCAGGAGATTGAGCAGCAGCGTTGCGCCGATGCCAAATGCCCCGGCGGCGAAGCCCACGATGAGGGTTTCGGCGTTGAAGACCCGGCTGATATCCCGCTTGGAGGCGCCGATGGCACGGAGAATGCCGATTTCCTTGGTGCGCTCCAGCACGCTGATGTAGGTGATGATGCCGATCATGATGGAGGACACCACCAGAGAAATGGCCACGAAAGCGATGAGGATATAGCTGATGGCGTTGACGATGGTGGTGACGGAGGACATCATCAGGCCCACATAATCCGTGTAGCGGATCTGATCGTCTTCGGGCCGGGTGGCGTTATAGTCGGCGATCAGCTGTTCAATTTCTTCCTTGGCTTCAAAATCGACGGGGTAAAGATAGATGGAGGAGGGGTCGTCTTCCTGGCTGACGCCCAGCAGGGAAAGATTGCCTTCCAGCGTGGCGGAGGAGGACTTGGGAGCGTACTGGGCCATCATCTGCATCTGCTGTTCCGGGGTCATCTGGGCCATCATGGCCTGCTGTTCCGGAGGCAGGGAGGAAAGCATCAGCTGCATGTCCTGCTGGCTCATGGCCGGCTGGGCATCGTCGGTGGCAAAGAGGAGGCCGGTGAAAACGTCGGTCTGTTCGTTGGCCAATTGTTCTTTCACAATTTCGCTTTCGTTTACCTTTTCCAGCAGGAAGTGCATCAGCTCTTCCCGGTAGCCGATGCCGCCGGTGACGGAGGTAGCCACGGCGTCTTCCGCCGGGCGGATGATGCCCACGATGCGGATGGCCGGGGCATTTTCCAGCACCTGATGCAGGTAGGCTTCGTCTCCCCTTTTATCCACCCACACGCCGTTTTCCTTGGCGTAATAATCGGTGTTCACCATCAGGCGGAAGGAAAGGCCCATCATTTCTTCGTAGGTGAAGGACATGTTTTCGGAGTCGATCGGCTCCCCTGCCATCAGTTTGGCCATCATGCCCCGGAGCTCCTTCTGGTCCCTCAGGCCCAGGGTATAGAGGGTATAGTCGCTCAGTTCGTTGCGTTCGTTGACGATCAGCACCGCTTCGTCATATTTTTCCGGCAGGCGGCCATGAATCACATCGAACTGGGAATGGAGCATTTCTTCGTTATCGATGAGGGGCTGGAAGGCGTCCATCTGTTTCATGGAAGCGCTCATCATATCGTTGGAGGCGCCCATGCTCATCATTTCGCCAAAGCCGGCGGCGTCCATGGTGGTGGAGGGGTTTACCTGAACGTGGGTGCCGTTATCCAGCAGGCGGTACACCGTCAGGGGGGTGGCGTATTCATACTGAATGCCGCTGATGAGCGCGTCCAGCTTTTCTTCTCCTTCCAGATAGGCCTTCAGGCCCTTCAGGTCGTTTTCATCCACCTGGCTCATCATGCCGGACATGAAATTGGTCATCATCTGGCCGGAATAGACTTTGTCCAGGTCATGCTCGCCGCTTTCGGCCACGGCGCCCATCATGGCTTCCATCATGCCGGTCATATCCACCGTCTGCTTTTCGATCATCAGGGGGTAGGAGGACAGGGTGTCCCGCTCCACCCGTTCGATATAGGCGTTGACGCCGGAGGAAAGGCTGAGGATCAGGGCGATACCGATGATGCCGATGGAACCGGCAAAGGCCGTCAGGATGGTGCGGCCCTTTTTGGTCATCAGGTTATTGAGGGACAGGGAAAGGGCGGTGGCAAAGCTCATGGAGGGCTTTTTCTGCTTTTTGCGGGTGGTGTCCTCGGGGCTCTCTGCGGTGTGGGGATTGGTGTCGGAAATCACCTTGCCGTCCAGCAGGCGGATGATCCGGGTGGCATAGGTATCGGCCAGTTCCGGGTTATGGGTGACCATGATCACCAGCTTATCCTTGCTGATTTCCTTCAGAATTTCCATTACCTGCACGCTGGTTTCGCTGTCCAGGGCGCCGGTGGGTTCGTCGGCCAGGAGGATGTCGGGGTCGTTCACCAGGGCACGGGCAATGGCCACCCGCTGCATCTGGCCGCCGGACATCTGGTTGGGCTTCTTTTTCAATTGATCCCCAAGGCCCACCTTTTCAAGGGCTTCCGTGGCACGGCGGCGGCATTCTGCCTTGCTGACGCCGGAAAGGGTCAGGGCCAATTCCACGTTTTTCAGTACCGTCTGATGGGGAATCAGGTTATAGCTTTGGAACACAAAGCCCACGGAATGGTTGCGGTAGGCATCCCAGTCGTGATCCTTATAGGATTTGGTGGACCGGCCGCGGATGACCAGATCGCCGGAAGTATATTGGTCCAGACCGCCGATGATATTGAGCAGCGTGGTTTTGCCGCAGCCGGAGGGGCCTAAAATGGCCGCAAACTCACAGGAACGGAACGCAATATCCACACCCCGCAGGGCCTCTACCTTTGCATCCCCTGCGTCATATGCTTTGGTGATGTTTTTCAGTGCCAGCATGGATAAAATTCACCTCTCATCCTTTTCTTTCCACATAGCGGGGAAATTATAGCAGTAAATTGTAAACAAACTGTGAACAAACATTGTCTCCTGCAAGGCATGGAGCGTTTTTTTCCGCATCAGGGCAAACAAAAAACGGAAACGGAGAGAATGGATGTTCTTCCGTGCCGTTTTTTGTTTCGTACTTCGTTTTGAATCAGCTGAATTTGATCAACTTCCGGCCCGTTTTATAGCCGAATACCAGCAGTTTTCTGCCCCACTTGCCGGGCAGCACCGTCATGCGGCCCAGGGGGTTGCGGCGCAGGCGTTTATACAGCCGTTCGTCAAAATCTTTGATACGCTGCCACATGTGCCGGTTCATTTCCAGGGCCCTTTCGCTGCCGTCGATGTACTGCAGGGCGCTGGTGGTGCAAAGCTGGCCGGCCAGATTGTTGATCATATAATTGCGCAGATGCTTGGGCAGCTTTTCCAGTTCGGCCAGGGTATAGGAGCAGATCATTTCCTCCGCAATGAAGGACACCTGATCCAGCCGTTTGATGATCACCTTGTCGTTGACGGACTGATCCGCCCGGCCGATGAAATAACCGTACACCGGGGCATGGTAATAGAGAATGCGCCTGGTATAAGGCAGGGGGCGGTAGATGTAGATATTATCTTCGTAAAAAACCTTTTCCGGCAAAACAAGCCCCATATCCCGCAGCATCTGGATGCGGTAGACCAGGGAGTGGATCATGAACTGCTTGGAAAGGGGGAAATGCTTCACGTCATGCCAGGTCATGGCCTTCCCTTCGGGCATGACGGTATGGTAGCTCATGGAGAAAACCGCTTGTTTTTCTTCCCGGTCGTACACATAATCGTGAACGATCAGATCCAGCTGGTCTTCCGGGGCGGTGTGCTTTCTCAAAATATCCAATAATCCAAGCAGGCCGTCTTTGTCCAGCCGGTCGTCGGAATCCACCACTTTGAAGTAAATGCCAAGGCCCATTTCGATGCCCTTGTTCAGGCCGGAGCCGTGGCCGCCGTTTTCTTTATGAACCACCCGCACGATGGAGGGATATTTTTCGGCAAAAGTGTCGGCGATGGCGGCGGTTTCGTCTTTGGAACCGTCGTTGATCACCAGAATGTCCATTTCTTCGCCGCCTACCAGCAGCGACTCGATGGCCTTGTGCATGTACGCTGCGGAATTATAGCAGGGTACGACCACCGTCAGCAGCTTCATTTGCTTCATCTCCTTTCTTATTAACAGGAAGCAAAGCATACCTGTATGTATTTTATCAAATGCAGGATGGAAAGTCAAACCGCCCCATTGACAAGGAAAGCCCATGGGATTTACAATAAAGAAAAAACAAAAAGGAGCGTTTCATTATGCCTGATTTTTATATGGCTTTTCCCGGCGGCAAGCGCAAAGTCCTCACCCTCAGCTATGACGACGGTGTGGAGCAGGATATCCGCCTGATCGAAATTATGAATAAGCATGGCCTCAAGGGCACCTTCAACCTCAACAGCGGATTATATGCCAGGGAAGGCACCATATATCCTCAGGGTCAGGTGCACCGCCGCATGACGAAAGCCCAGGTGACCCAAACCTACATGGACTGCGGCCAGGAAGTGGCCATGCATGCCTATGAGCATGCGGATCTGGTGGGCATTCCCTTTGACAATATCCCCTACCAGATTGTAAAAGACAAGGAACAACTGGAGCAGCAGTTTGGCCGCATCATCCGGGGCTTTGCCTACCCCTATGGCACCGTGAACCGGAAGGTGGCCGATCTGCTTCGGGATATGGGCGTGGCCTATGCCCGCACCGTCCATTCCACCCACGATTTCAACCTGCCCGAGGACTGGCTGCAGCTGCCTGCCACCTGCCATCATAACGATCCCCAGCTGATGGAGCTGGCCAAGCGGTTTGCCGAAAATCAGCCCTACGGCCGGCCCTGGATGTTCTACCTGTGGGGACACAGCTATGAATTTGAAGGGGACAACAACTGGCATGTGATCGAAGAATTTGCTGAGTATATGGGCGGCAGGGAAGATATCTGGTACGCTACCAATATCGAAATCCACGATTATGTGGAGGCCTTCAAACAGCTCATCCTCAGCGCTGACGGCCACCGCATCTTTAACCCCACCAGCACCGCCCTTTACCTGCGCACCTGGCAGAAGACCTATGAACTGCTGCCCGGTAAGGAAACGCTGATCGATTGATGAGGGAACCATGGGGGGCTTCGCCCCTCCACCCCAGCAGGGGTATCACCCCTGCACCCGGTAGCGGAACTTTCTTGGCTTATCTAACAAACTATTTTCCCGCTGGCAAAATATCCCGCTGGGAGAAGAAAATCCCGCTGATGGGTATAGAAAAAGGCTCCCTTGTGTAAAAGGAACTGGCCCACAGGGCCTGAGGGATTGCCGCCTTCCCTCCGCGTAACACGCAAAAACATCTTGGCAAAAGAAGATTGTAACTTTGCGAATGGGCCGCGGCACAGCCGCCACACACGGGCCGGCGGCGGAACGCCGCCCACCGGATGCAAAGCATCCGGGGAAAACGACAAAAAGAAGCGGTGAGAGAATTCATTCTCTCAACCGCTCTTTTTTCGTTTTCATT
>JAFSBN010000046.1 GCA_017437265.1 Clostridia bacterium | reverse complement strand
TACACTTTCACCAACCTGGCCAAGTACCGTGACGGCGGCGTTGAAATCGTGTACACCGTTGAAGAAAGCGATGTACCCGCTGGCTATACGGCTGTCGTTACCGGTACCGCTGCGGAAGGTTATGTCATTACCAACTCTTACGAACCCAAAACCACCACGGTGGAAGGGCAGAAGACTTGGGATGACCTGAATAACGTAGATGAAACGCGTCCCACTTCCATTACGGTCAACCTGCTGGCTGACGGTGAAGAAGTGGCCGAAAAGACTGTGACCGCCGAAGATAACTGGGCTTACAGCTTCACAGACCTGCCCAAGTATCGCGATCAGGGGACCGAAATCATCTACACCGTCGTTGAAGACGAAGTGGATGGCTATAATGCTACCTATGACGGTTTCAACATCAATAATAAGAAGTCTCTGGGCAAGATCATTGTTGAAAAGACAGTTGTCAGCATTGGTAACACTGCCATCAATGGCAATGCCGACTTGCAGGCGAGCACCAAGGCTCAGCTGCGCGACGAAATCAAGTACAGTGTCAAGGCTACCAATACCGGTAACGTGCCGCTGTATGACGTGACCGTAACAGACCCGTTGACCAAACTGTCTGAAGAAATTGATGTACTGCAGCCCGGTGAAAGCACTGAACTGTATCAGGTCTCTTACACAGTGACCGAAAATGATTTGCTCAGCGGCAGCGTTATCAACGTAGCCACCGCTAAGGGCACCACGCCTGAAGGCGAAGAAGCCGAGGACGACGATACCGAAACCGTCCTGACTGCAGATCCTGCTCCCGCCATCGATGTGCTGAAGACGACGACGAGCACGCCTGCCAAGGAAGAAGGCTATGCGCTGGGCGAAGAAATCACCTACGAAATCGTAGTAAAGAACACTGGTAATCTGACGCTGACCGACGTCGTAGTAACGGACGAAAAGACGGGCGACGAATGGACGATTGAAACGTTCGTCGTGGGTGCCACCGAAACTTACAAAGCCAGCTACACCGTGACCGAAGCGGACATTCTGGCCGGTGAGGTTGTGAACGAAGCTGTGGCCACCGCCAAGACGCCCGATCCCGACGAGCCCGAAGTGTCTGACGAAGATGATGCGGAAGACGAGACCGAACCCAAGAATCCCGCCATCGAAGTGTTGAAGACGGTTATCGCTATTGGTGAAAATACCGAAAATCTGGATGCCGACAAGGCGGCCCTGAATGAAGTGGTCAAGTATGAAATCGTTGTGACCAATAAGGGCAACCTGACGATCACCAATATTCAGGTGAAGGACGATAAGACCGGTGACGAATGGACCATCGATAGCCTGGCTCCCGGTGCAGAAGACAAACACGAAGTTTCCTACACCGTAACCAGTGACGATATCCTCAATGGTCATGTGCATAACGTGGCCACCGCTACCGGCGAAACGAAGGATCCTGAACATCCCACTGTCACGGACGATGACGATGAAGACACTGACACCGACGAAATCGACACGACGCTGGAAGTGATCAAGACCTCCAAGTACGACGGAGAAACCGTTGGCCTGGGTGAAGTGATCGAATACACCATCACCGTGACGAACAAGGGCAATGTGCCGTTCACCAACGTAGTGGTTGTTGACGAAATGACCGGCGACGAATGGACGATCGAAACCCTGAACGTGGGCGAAACCAAGGAATTCACGACTACCTACACCGTAACCTCCGACGACATCCTGAAGGGCGAAGTGCTGAACGTTGTGACGGCGAAGGGCGATCCCATCCCGGATCCCGATCCCGATCAGCCGCCGCACATCCCCGAAGACGATGACGAGGAAGACGATCCCACAGAACCGGTTGACGGTACAATCGTTGTGGAAAAGGTGGCCAACAAGAAAAACAATGTGAAGCTGAACGAACAGATCACCTACACCATCACTGTTGAAAACAAGGGTAATGTACCTATGACCAATGTGAAGGTGGATGACGAACTGACTGGTATGCACGAGGTGATCGATGTGCTGAATGTGGGCGAAGTGAAGACCTTCGAAACCGTGCTGGTTGTCACTCAGGCTCATGTGAATGCCGGTCGTGTGCTGAACATTGCCACGGCGAAGGCAGACCCGATTCCCAACCCCGATGATCCTTCCACTCCCATCATCCCCGAAGATGAAGACGAAGAAGAAGTGATCACCAAGAACAACACCTTCCGCGTGACGGTACGCTACTGGATTGAAGAAGTGAACGGCAAGAAGGCTGCTCCCAACTTCTCCAATAAGTACCACACCGGTGATAACTACCATGTGACCAGCCCGCGCGTACCTGGTTACACGCCTGATGTACAGGTGGTGAAGGGTGTTGTAGGCGAAAACGATGTGGTGATTGATGTCATCTACACCGCTGACGACTATGACCTGACCATCAACTACATCTACGAAAACGGCGAAGAGGCAGCACCCAAGCATCAGGAAACCTTGAAGGTAGGCGACAAGTACGAAGTTGCTTCTCCCGAAATCAATGGCTACTGGCCCAGCACCAAGGTGGTGAAGGGTACGATGCCCGGACGCGATCTGACCATCACGGTTATCTACAAGAAGCCCGGTAATTATATCACCATCGAAGATTATAATGATCCTCTCGGCTTGGGTAACGTGAATCTGAACGCTGGCGACTGCTTCGAATAAGCCATGAAACGGAACATAACTTGAAAAAAAGTTGTGGCGCCCGGCATGTGGTTACACGCATGCCGGGCATTCCGGATTATTCGTACAAAATAAGGGCGTCTGCGTCCGAACGAAAGGATGAAACATAGGGATGAAAAAATGGCTGGCATTTCTCATGGCGCTGCTGATGGCGATGAGCCAGTTTTCCGTGCTGGCAGAAGATACAAACGCAGCACAGTATGAACATCTGGTGGTAGGAAACACCACCGCATTCAACGGCAATTTCTCCACCAACATGTGGGGCAATAACACGGCCGACCTGGACGTGGAACAGCTGCTTTTTGGATACAATCTGGTTTTCTGGCAGTATGATCAGGGCTATTTTGATGTGGACCCTTCCGTGGTCACCGGCATTTTGGTGTATGACGATGAAGTGGGCAACCGCACCTATCAGTTGGCCCTGGCGGAAGACCTTTACTACACAGACGGCACCCAGATCACGGCTAAGGATTATGCTTTCAGCATTCTGCTTTCCGTGGCAGAAGAAGTGAAGGCACTGGACGGCAATACGGATAATTTCGGTGCCGTGCTGGGCATGGATGCTTACAAGCGCGGCGAAGCCGCCACCTTAGCCGGTGTGCGTGTGATGAGCGATCATATGCTGGCCATTACCGTTGATGCGGTGAACCTGCCCTTCTTCTATGAATTGGGCCTGCTGCGCTGCCTGCCGCTGCCCATTCATGTGATCGCCCCCGGCTGTGAAGTGAAGGATGATGGACAGGGCGTGTACCTGGACAAAACCGCCGGCACTTTCACAGCGGAAGCGCTGCGCAAATCCATACTGGATCCTGAAAACGGCTACCTGTATCACCCCACTGTGACCAGCGGCCCCTACAAGCTGATTTCCTTTGATGGCGTGACTGCCGAATTTGAAATCAACGAATATTACAAGGGCAATGCGGAAGGCATTGTGCCCACCATTCCTTACATCACCTACAAAACCGTTTCCAATGAAACCATGATGGAAGATCTGGAAAGCGGCGAACTGGGCCTGATCAATAAAGCGGTGAATGCGGACAGCATCATGGCTGGTCTGGGGCTGGTGGGGGAAGGCGCTGCACAGATGAGCAGCTACGCCCGTGTTGGCTACAGCTTCATTTCTTTCAACTGTGAAAAGCCCGCCGTATCCAGCCAGGCCGTGCGTCAGGCAATGGCCTACAGCATGGATAAGGATGCGCTGGTAAGCAGCTATGTGGGCAATTTCGGCCTGCGTGTGGATGGTTACTATGGCATTGGCCAGTGGATGTATCAGGTGCTGACAGGCGCTTTGATCCCCGAAGTGGAAGAACCGGAAGCCGGCGCTTCTGCCGAAGAAAAGAAGGAATATGAAGAAACCCTCAAGGGCTGGGAAGAACTCACCATGGATAATATCCCGGTGTACAACCTGGATATGGATCGGGCCAATCAGCTGCTCAATGAAGACGGCTGGACGCTGAACCGGGACGGCAATACCTATCAGCCCGGCGTGGATGATGTGCGCTGCAAGATGGTGAATGACGAACTGGTGGCCCTGGATCTGGAAATGATCTATCCCGAAGGCAATGCCATTGCAGACAGCATGCAGGTTACTTTTGTGGATAATCTCAAGCAGATTGGTGTGCAGGTAAAGATGACCCCCGTGCCCATGGCGGAACTGCTGACCCAGTATTACCGTCAGGATGCCCGGGATTGCGATATGATCTACCTGGCGACCAACTTCTCCGAAGTGTTTGACCCCACCCTGACCTATGCCCCCGTGGACGGAATCAACAGCAATTTCAGCCATCTGGAAGATGAAAAGCTGTATGAACTGGCGCTGGATATGGCCAAGACCGAACCCGGCGATATTCTCACCTATTGCCAGAAGTGGGTGGCGTTCCAGGAATATTGGGCACAGGTGCTGCCCGCCATTCCTGTCTACTCCAACGCTTACTTTGATTTCTACAGCCCGCTTCTGCAGGACTATGAAATCAGCGCTACCGCCACCTGGAGCCAGGCCATCGTGAAGGCCTACCTGGGTGACCCCGCTGAAGAAACCGAAGAAGAAATGGAAGAAGACTTCGGCGACAGCGGCATCATTATCATTGACTAACAATAAAACAGGGGCCTTCGTGGCTCCTGTTTTTGTTTGGAGGCAGAAACCAAGGGCCTGCGTGGCTCACCGGAACAGGGGGCTTCTCGCCCCCTGTATCCCCGCGGCAGGGGCATTGCCCCTGCACCCATTTTGCGAAACACAATTTGATCGAACAGGGTTATTTTCGCATGTTGATTGAGGAAACGAAAAGAAACAGCACCACGGGCCAATGAAAACAATCAAAAAAATGGACGGGAGAGAAAGCAAGCTTTCTTCTCCGCCTTTTTTGCTGTTTTCCCCGGATGCTTTGCATCCGGTTGGCGGCATTCTGCCGCCGGCCCGTGGTGCGGTGGCTGTGCCACACCCTGATCGCAAAATTTCGGACGTTCTCTTGCCAATGTGTTTCTGCGTGATACGGTGCCGCATCCAACTCGCAAAGTTACAATCTTCTTTTGCAAAGAGTTTTTGCGTGTTTCTTGGAGGGGAGACGACAATCCCTCAGGCCCTACGTGCCAGCTCGCTTTATATAAGGGAGCCTTTTTCTCATGTTCCAGCGGGAACTTGTTTGCTAGATAAGATAGGAAAGTTCCGCCGCTGGGTGCAGGGGTGGTACCCTGCTGGTTTTTTCGTGTATGGGCTTTGTTCAGTTCTTTACAGATGAATGCAAAAATGTTATAATTTGGGCAGAACAAGCAAAGGGGATTGAAAACCATGGAACAGAATGAAAAACGCAAGGTAGTTTATTCGGGCATCCAGCCCTCTGGCAATATTACACTGGGCAATTATATCGGCGCACTGCGCAATTTCTCTTCCTTCCCGGATGCAGATTGTCTGTACTGCGTGGTGGATATGCATACGCTGACCGTGCGCCAGAACCCGGCGGACCTGCGTAAACGCACCGCTTCTCTGGCTGCGTTGTATATTGCCTGCGGTTTGGATCCGGAAGAAAACATCATTTACTGCCAGAGCCATGTGCCCGCCCATGCGGAGCTGGCCTGGATTCTGAATTGCTTCACCTATATGGGCGAACTGAACCGCATGACCCAGTTTAAGGATAAGTCTGCCAAGCATGCAGATAATATCAACGCCGGCCTGTTCACCTATCCTGTGCTGATGGCCAGCGATATTCTGCTTTACCAGACGGATATCGTGCCCGTGGGTGTGGACCAGAAGCAGCATGTGGAAATCTGCCGGGATATTGCCCAGCGGTTCAACGGTATTTACGGCGATGTGTTTACCATCCCCGAACCCTATATCCGCAAGGCATCCGCTAAAATCATGAGCCTGACGGAGCCCACCCGGAAGATGAGCAAGTCCGACCCTGAAGATACCTTCATTGCCCTGCTGGATAAGCCGGAGGATATCCGCCGGAAGATCAAGCGGGCCGTGACGGACAGCGACGGCGAAATCCGCTATGATCCGGAAAACAAGCCCGGTGTTTCCAACCTGCTCACCATTCTGGCCGCCCTCAAGGATCAGACGCCGGAAGAAGCCGCTGCTGCTTTGCAGGGGCTGGGCTACGGCGCCCTGAAGGAAGCGGTGACAGAAGCGGTTATTTCCGAATTCACCCCCATTCAGCAGCGGTATAATGAAATTCTGGCCGACAAGGAAAACCTCAATGCCGTATTGCGGCGCAATGCCGAGCGGGCAGATGCCATTGCACGGCGCACGCTGCGGAAGGTGTATAAAAAGGTGGGCCTGTATCAGCTGTAATTCTTCCTCCCTTTTTTCAGAAGGAGGGCATAAAAAATGAAAATGATCTGGACGTGTGAAGGCAGGCCCCGGGCCATTGTGCAAATTTTGCACGGCATGGCGGAGCATATGGGCCGCTATGAACGCATGGCAAAAGCACTGAATGAAAAGGGCTTTCTTGTGGTGGGCCGGGATCTGCGGGGCCATGGCAAGGATGCCAGGAAGCTGGGCTTTTTTGCAGAAAAGAACGGCTGGAATCTGCTTTTGCAGGACGCCCATGATCTGATGTGCGAAACGAAAAAGGCGTATCCTCATACGCCTTATTTCTTATTGGGTCACAGCATGGGCAGCTTTCTGGCCAGGGAATTTGCCCTGCGCTATGGGCCGGAACTGAATGGCCTTATTCTTTCCGGCACCGGCTTCTTTCCCAAAGCCCTCACCAGGGCAGGTAAAGGAGTGGCCAGCCTGATGCCACCGAAAAAACCCAGTAAACTGGTGGATAAGATGGCTTTCAGCGGCAACAACAAGCCCTTTCGGCCTGCCAGAACAAGCGTGGATTGGCTCAGCCGGGATGAAAAACAGGTGGATGCCTATGTGGCGGATCCGCTGTGCGGCTTTATGTTTACCGGCCGTGCCTATGCCGATTTCTTCGGCGGTCTTTATGCGCTGACGGATGAGAAAAGGCTTGCAAAGATGCCCAAGGATCTGCCGGTGTATTTCCTTTCCGGCGATCAGGATCCGGTGGGTCAGATGGGAAACGGCGTGGAAAAGGTGGCCGCTTCATTCCGGTCCGCCGGCATGAAAAACGTAACGGTAAAACTGTACCCCGGTGCCCGACATGAGCTTTTTAACGAAATTAATAAAGAAGAAGTGGATGAAGATTTGGCCAGGTGGCTGGAATATGCATTGAAATGTACCTTTGGCAAGCGCGTGTTGCAGCGTGCCAAGGGCTTTGCAACGCTTCCATGGCTGGCTGAAGAAAAGAACCTTTTCCACGGGGAAGACGCCATGGGCTACCGTGTGGACACCCCGGATGCGGGGCATACCGGCAGCCAATATCCCTGCGCCTGGTGGAAGATAGGCGAAAACAGGGGCATGCCCTATTGCTGGGGCGGCTGGAGCGATGAACAGCAGTTTCTGGATGGACTGAAGCAGGGGAAATACGCCGGCAATGTGCCGGAAGACAGACCCCGGGTGATCAGCCGGGATTGCGTGGGCATGGATTGCAGCGGGCTGGTGAGCGTTTGCTGGCAGCTGCCGAAAAAGCTGTCCACCCGGGATCTGGGCGCATTGTGCGATGAAATATCCTATGATGAACTGCAGCCCGGTGATATCCTGCTCAAGGCCGGCAGTCATGTGATGTTTTTCAGCCGGAAGATGAATGAAGGAAATTTTGAAACGGTGGAAGCCACCCGGTACGGCGGTAAAGTGCTGTGCAAGGAAAGAAACCTTGAAGAACTGAAGGAAAACGGCTATCTGGCATACCGTTTGAAGGAAGAAAATAAAACTTTTGCCTGATGTATTGATAGAAGAAGGTGCAAAATATGGCGGAAAGAACTTATCCCGGTGATATCACCATGGTGCATGGTATCAAGGTGGGCCATGCCGGAAATCAGCAGGCGCGCACCGGCGTGACGGTTGTGCTGTGCAGGAAGGAGGGGGCCATCGGCGGTGTGTCCGTCCGAGGGGCTGCTCCCGGCACCCGGGAAACCGATCTTTTGCGCCCCGGCAATCTGGTGGAAAATGTGAACGCCATTGTGCTTTCCGGCGGCAGCGCCTATGGGCTGGATGCAGCTGGCGGTGTGATGCGCTATCTGGAAAGCATGGATTATGGCATGGATATGGGCGTGGCACGGGTGCCTATTGTGCCGGCCGCTGTATTGTATGATCTGGGTGTGGGTGACTCCCGCATTCGTCCCGATGCCGCCATGGGCCGCATGGCCTGCATGAACGCAGCCAAGGGCATGACCCAGGGCAGGGTGGGTGCCGGCACCGGCGCCACGGTGGGCAAGCTGATCACATCCGCTGTGCCCCAGGACAGTGGTATCGGTTCTGCGTCCATCACGCTGCCAGAAGGCGTTACGGTGGGGGCTGTGGTGGCAGTGAACGCCGTGGGGGATGTGTATCACCCGGAAACGGGCAAGGTGATCGGCTGTGCCCATATGCCCGACGGTACGCCCGTCTATGCGGAAGGGCTGCTTTACGGCCATGCGCCTGCCCCCCAGCAGATGCGCATTCCTGCCCCCGGCAGCAATACCACCATCGGTGTGGTGGCAGTGGATTGTAAATTGACCAAAGAACAGGCCAACCGCCTGGCGGACGTCAGCCATGATGGCCTGGCCCGCACCATCCGCCCTGTGCACACCCAGATGGACGGGGATACCATGTTTGCCCTGGCCACCGGGCGCACCGATGCCCAGGTGAACTTTGTGAAGCTGTGCGCTGCAGCGGCGGAAGTGACGGCCCGTGCCATTGCCAACGCTCTGCTTTTCTCCCGGCCGTGATTGTGGGCGTGGGGGTGGATGTGTGCGATATTGCACGCATGGAAAAGCTGCTGATCGACGGGAAATTCCTGGCCCGTTTTTTCAGCCCCGAAGAACAGGAATATATTGAGAATAAGGGAAAAGCGGCGGCCCAGTCCATGGCTGGTATTTTTGCCGCCAAGGAAGCGCTCACTAAAGCACTGGGCACCGGGCTTTCCGGCGGTCAGCTCAGCGATATCTGCGTTTTGCACGATAAGCTGGGGGCTCCTTATTATGACTTGCGTGGCGGCTATGCCATGCACGCGGCTCAGCGGCATGTGACCAGCCTCCACCTGTCCATCTCTCATGACGGCGGTGTGGCGGTGGCTTTTGCCATTGCCGAAAGGAATGTGTAATCATGCATGATGATTCGGTTATGGATGCTTATCAGGTGCTGACGCCCCGGGATATGCGGGAAACGGAGCAAAAGGCGTTTGCCCTTGGGGTGCCCAGCCTGCTTTTGATGGAGCATGCTGCCGTAGCGGTGGTGGATGCTCTGGAAAAGGAACTGGGCGGCTGCTGCAAGGGGAAAAAGGTGTTGTTCCTGTGCGGCACCGGCAATAATGGCGGCGACGGCCTGGCGGCTGCCCGCCTTTTTGTGATGCGCGGCGGCATGGCTGAAATCTGGCTGTCCGGCGAACCCAAGACCACGGATGCCAAAGCCAATCTGGCCTGGTGCAAGGCGCTGGATATCAAAATGCTGAACCTGCGTGAAATGCCGGTGGAGGAATGGCCCCTGAAAGGGGAAGGCCCCCGGGAGCATTTTGACGGGTATGTGGATGCGCTGCTTGGCACCGGCATCAAGGGAGCGCCGGACGAAGTAACCACCCGAATGATTCTGGTGCCCTGGCACGATTTTTCTTTTCCGCCGGTGATTGCGGTGGATATCCCCAGCGGCATGAACGGGCTGACCGGGGAAGTGTTTGAAGATTCTTATGTGCATGCGGATGTGACGGTCACCTTCCATGCGCCCAAGCCCGGCCTGTACCTGACCGGGGATCGGGAAGCAGTGGGGAGAATCATCGTGGCAGACATCGGCCTTTGGAAGATGGATCCCTGGCACAGCGATGTGCTTTTGCTGGAAAATGAAGAACTTCGATGCGAAGTGCTGACGGAAAAAGCACTGCGCTTTTTGCCCAAGCGTGCTCTCAACGCCCATAAGGGGGATTGCGGACGGATTTTGATCTATGCCGGCAGCATGGGCATGGCCGGTGCTGCGGCGATGTGCGCTAAGGCAGCCATTGCCGCCGGGGCCGGGCTTACCACCATTGCCTGTTCCCGGGATGTGATGCCCGTTTTGCAAACGCTGGTGCCAAATGCCATGTGTGTGGATATTGAAAAAGCGGTTCGGGAAAAGCCGGCCTATGATGTGCTGGTGCTGGGCTG
>JAFSBN010000045.1 GCA_017437265.1 Clostridia bacterium | reverse complement strand
CCATGGCAGAAGCCCTGCCAGCGCAAGAAGCCCGCTACACGCACCCCACGCAAGGCTATTCCTTCATCGTGCCGGACGGCTGGCTGATGGTGGACGAAACCAATATTGATGCTTACATCGCCGCCTATGAAAAGGGCGAAATGGCATTCACCGGCGTCAATGCCCAGGCCCTGCAGCAAATGAAAGCCCAGATTGTGCAAAACAACTGCGGTGCGCTGACGGACCCCTATGGCAATAACGCCATCTTTGTTTCGGATTCCATCGGCACGCTGCAAACCAATGAACAGTTCATCCTGCTGTTTCTGCCCATTTTGAAACAACAGCTGCAGCAGCAAATGCCCTCCATCGAATTCACCAGCGATGGCGAAATCCTTACCTTTGGGGAAAACCAATTCATTTCCCTGGCCGCCACTTACCAGATGAGCGGCCTTCCCCTTTCGCTGGATCAATTGTATATGCTGGACGGCACCCGGGTGCACTGCATAAGCCTTACCGTCTCCACCGTCTTCGGCCAGGCTGTGGCGGATCAGTTCTATGCCGAAATCAGCAACGTGCTGGCGTCCTTCACCCTTGCTAAATAACCCGAAACCCTTTCAGTACGCATACTGAAAAATATAAACAGAAGAGAGGAAACACTTATGAAAAAAATCATTGCCCTGATCCTGGCCCTCATGCTTTCCCTGGCCATCCCCTGCGCCATGGCAGAAGCCCTGCCTGCGGAAGAAGCCCGCTACACGCACCCCACGCAAGGCTATTCCTTCGTCGTTCCGGAAGGCTGGCTGATGCTGGACGCAACCAATATTGATGCTTACATCGCCGCCTACGAAAAGGGCGAAATGACCTTCACCGGCACCAATGCCCAAACCCTGCAGAATTTGAAGCCCCAGGTGCAGGGAACGGACTGCGGCGTGCTGATTAACCCCTATGCCAACAATGCGGTTTTTGTGAAGGAAGATATGGGCATCGAAATGACCAACGAACAGTTCGCTACCTTCATGGTGCCCATGCTGAAAGCACAGCTGCTGCAGCAAAACCCCACCATCGAATTCACCGATGAAGTCGAACTGCTTCCCTTTGGCGAAAACACGTTCATTCTCCTGTCCGGTTCCTATAATCTGAACGGCATTTCTGCCAGCATTGATATGCTGTTCCTGCTTCAGGGCACCTCCCTCTACACCGTCAACCTCACCGCCTCCAGCCTTTTCGGGGAAGATATTGTGAATGCTTTCTACACGGATGTCTTCGCTCTGCTGGGCACCTTTGCCACGGAGGCAGAATAAAAACAGCCCCTGAATTCAAACAAGAAAAACGGTGAGGGGTTCCACCCCTTCACCCCGGCCAGGGGCATTGCCCCTGGACCCGGTAGCGGATAGAAAAATCTTGTATAACGGGCAATGTGCCGCTGTTCATTGGAACTGGCCTTTGCTACCTTCATGAACGATCCCCAGATGGGCGGCGTTTCCCTGGAAGAAGGCAAGAAGCTGTTTGACGATATGCTGGAAAACCAGCGGAAATATTTGCCCGCAGCAT
>JAFSBN010000005.1 GCA_017437265.1 Clostridia bacterium | reverse complement strand
GCGGCACCACCACGGCCCTGAAGGTGTATATTGATTTTGCACCCACTCACATTGCCGGTATGCCGGCGTCCATCAATATGTGCTGCCATGCTGCCCGGCATGCGGAGAGAACGCTGTAAGGAGGAAGGAAAAAATGGCGGAATATCGTTTGTCCCTTCCTTTAACCGATGAAGACGTGAGTATGCTTCGGGCAGGGGATACGGTGCTGCTGACCGGCGAAATGCTCACCGGCCGGGATGCTGCCCATAAAAGGCTGGTTGCCCTGCTGGACGAAGGCAAGGAGCTGCCCGTGGATATCCGGGGCCAAACCATCTATTATGTAGGCCCTGCCCCTGCATCCCCCGGCCATGCGGTGGGCTCTGCCGGGCCAACTACCAGCTACCGGATGGATGCCTACACCCCAAGGCTGCTGCAGTTGGGGCTGAAGGGCATGATCGGCAAGGGAATGCGCAATGAACAGGTGAGGCAGGCCATCCGGCAGTACGGTGCTGTGTACTTTGGCGCCGTTGGCGGTGCGGCGGCACTGATTGCAAGAAGCATCAAGGAAAGCCGTGTTCTGGCCTATGAAGACCTGGGCACCGAAGCCATCCATCTTTTCCGGGTGGAGGATTTTCCGGTGATTGTGCTGATGGATGCCCACGGCGGCAATCTCTACGAGGACGGCCCTTGTAAATTCCGGGAAGAATAACTGTACATTCATCGTTTATTATGATATAATGACAAATGTACTTCGAATTTTTTACGAAAGTTGGTAAACCGGCATGACGAAAGCATGGAGCCTGCGGATGACGGCGTTGCTGATGGCAATGCTGTTTTTCGTGAGCTTTTCTTTCAGTGCTTCTGCCGGCGAATATGATCCCAATTATCCGGAGGAATTGTCCGAAGGGCATCTGAATGCCACCTCCGCTATCCTGATTGAAGCGGAAAGCGGCGAGGTGATTTTCAAAAAAAATGCGGATGCGAAAATGCATCCCGCTTCCACCACTAAGATCATGACGGTGTGGCTGGCGCTCAATTCGGCTGACCCGGACATGCTGGTGACGGTGAGCGAAAATGCCGTGAACGTGGCGGAAGATGAATCCACGGCCAAGCTGGCTGCCGGGGAAGAGGTAAGGCTGATTGATCTGATGTATGCCGCTATGCTGCTTTCCGGTAATGATGCTGCCACCGCCATTGCGGAAGGCGTGGGCGGCAGCGTGGAAAACTTTGCCTATTACATGACCCAGGCGGCCCAGGCCCTTGGCTGTAAAAACACCAATTTCGTCAATGCCAACGGTTTGACCGATGAAAACCATTACTCCACCGCCGAGGATCTGGCCATCATCACCCGGGTGGCTATGCAAAACCCCACCTTCCGCCAGATTGCCGGCACCACCAGCTATGTGATGCCCAAGGATAATATTTATCGCTCCCGGGAAATTGTGACGGGGGTTCGGTTCATTTTGCCTGCCGAAAAAGAAAGCGGCATGTATTACGAATATTCCACCGGTGTCAAAACCGGCACCACCTCCGCTGCCGGCCGCTGCTTTGTGGGCTCTGCCACCAAGGACGGCGTCAGCCTTATTTCCGTGGTGCTGGGCTGCACCACCGATAAAGCCCGCTATACCGATACCATCAAGCTGATGGACTATGGCTTTTCCCAGTTCAAAAGCACCAGCATTGCCGAAATATATGCCGAAAATCCCCGGGTGATCGATATTCAGGGCTTTGCGCTGGATGATCCGGAAGTGGGCCGGCTGCAGCTGGAACTGCGGAAGGTGGATCCCGCTGTGAAGGACCTGATCGTTACCAGTCAGGATCAGATTGAATATTGGGTGCAGAATTTTAACTCCATCACCGTTACCGATTTCACAAGGCCCTTCCGGGCGCCTGTGGAGGCGGGAGAGGTGATGGGTACGCTGACGTATTATCCGGAGGACGGCGGTTCTGCGGTGGTGTATGAAATGCTGGCCACCCGTACCATTGCGGCCCGTGAGCAATTGTTCCCCACCATTGACCAGATCATTTCCGATGCGGAGAATGATAAAAACCCCTTCCCCCGGATCACGTTTGAGCTGGTTTTCCTGCATGTTCTTTTGCCGGCAGCGGGCATCTGGCTGTTGGTCAAGATAATCAAATTCCTGAAAAAGCGCATTCGCAGGCACCGCAGGGTGAAGGCGCACAAGCCCCAGAGCCGCTATTACCGCTGATAAAAAAGGAGCAAAGGCCATGGACATGATTACCATCAAAAATGCGCATCTCACTGTGACCATTTCCCCCGTCGGTGCGGAAATTCAATCCGTGATTGACGAAAAGGGCCGGGAAAGAATGTGGCAGGGGGACGAAAGCGTGTGGAGCGGCCGGGCCCCCATCCTCTTTCCTGTGGGCGGCGGCATGCGGGATGATTATTACATCTGGCAGGGGAAGAAATATCCCATGCAAAAGCATGGCTTTGTGCGCCGCAAATTGTGGCAGGTGGAAAGCGTAAAAGAACAGGAAGCCACATTTCTGATGACGGAAAAAACGGAAGGCTTTCCCTTCGATTATGAGCTGCGGGCTGTGTATACGCTGGAAGAAAACACGCTGCAGGTATCTTATCGGGTGAAAAACACCCAGGACGAACCCTTTTATTTTTCCATCGGCGCCCATGAGGCTTATCTGCTGCCCGGCGGAATTGAAGAATATGCCGTGCATTTTGACGAAGAAGAGCGGCTGGACCGGTATGTGATTGAAGGCAACAGCATTTTGCCGGAGCCTGTGTGCATGGCGGAAAAGACAAAAGTGCTGCCCCTGAAATACAGCGATTATACGGTGGATGCCCTGGTGTTCAAGCACCTCAAAAGCAAGGGGGTCACCATCCGCGGCGGCGACGGCCGCAGCATCCGTGTGGAAGCGCCGGAGCATCCTGTAACCATGTTCTGGACCAAACCCAACATGCATGCGCCTTATCTTTGCATCGAGCCCTGGTGCAATGCACCGGACCGGGTGGATGCGCCTTACGAGATTGATAAGAAGTTTGGCTTCATGCGCCTGGAGGGCGGGGAGGAGAAGATGCGGCTGCATCGCATTACCTTTGCCTGAAAAACGAAAGCAGGAGAGAAAAATGCAGGAAAAATTGATGGAGATCGGTACCGCGTTCCGTCTTCCCGGTACGTTCAGCGCCTGGGAAGAACTGAAAGTGGGCAACATCAATAAAACCTATAAAGTGACCTATGCCCGGGAAAATGGCCTGGAGAAGGCCTATATTTTCCAGCGGGTGAACACCTTTGTGTTCAAAAACCCGGAACAGGTGATGGAGAATATCGAAAGGGTCACCCAGCATCTGAGGGAATGGCGGCCGGGGCGTGTGACGCTGCATTACCATCACACACGGGACGGTAAAAATTTCGTCTGGGATGGGGATCATATCTGGCGTGTGTTCAATTTCATTCCCTCTGCGGCCTTTACCGAAAGCCGGGATGAAACGCTGGTGCGCAATGCCGGCTATGCCTTCGGTGAGTTTCAGGACGCCCTGAGCAGCTTTGACGCTGCCCTGCTGCATGAAACCATTCCGGATTTTCATCACACATTAAAGCGCTATCAGGCACTGGAAAAGGCAGTGGCAGAAAATCCTGTCGGTCGTGTGCAGGAAGTGGAAGATGAGCTGAAATGGCTGATGCAGGCAAAGGATGAAGCCTGCCTTTTGTGCGATCTGATGGAAAAGGGTGATCTGCCCCTTCGGGTTACCCATAATGACACCAAGGTGAACAATGTGCTTTTTGATAAAAAGGACAAACGGGCGCTGGTGGTGATTGATCTGGATACGGTGATGCCGGGGCTGGCTGCCAATGACTTTGGCGATGCTGTACGCTCTATTGTCAATACGGCGGCAGAGGATGAAACGGATCTGGAAAAGGTATCCTGCGATTTGCATCTGTTCCGCTGCTTTGCGGAGGGGTTCCTGGAACCCACGGCCAATTCCTTCACCCAGAAGGAGATGGACACCTTCGGCATCAGCTGCTTTGCCCTGACGGTGGAGCTGGCTGTGCGCTTTTTGACCGATTATCTGCAGGGTGATCCTTATTTTTATTGCGCTTATCCCGGTCATAATCTGGTGCGCACCCGCTGCCAGATTGCGCTGGCCAGGGACATGCAGTGCAAGATGGATGAAATGAACCGTATCATTGCCGAGTGTGCGGCTGCTTATCACAAATAAATGGCATATAACGGCGCTTCCCGAAAAGAGGAGGCGTCGTTTTTTTGTATGGGCAACAGGGGACAATGGCTTGCTTTTGCCATAAAAAAGTGCTATGATGCCCATGGCCCCGGCAAGGAAACAGGTGAAAAACCTGTGCGAGCCCGTCGCCGTAAGGCAGATGAAGATCCTTTTTTCTGACCGAAAAAAACACCGCAGTTTTTTCGGGAAACGCCATTGGCCCAGGCAGGCTGAGAAGGTGAAAAAAGGCTGCCCAGCCGGAATATTTGCAGGGGCTGTATCCTGTTCATTTTACATATGCTGCGAGTGCCGGCAGTGAAGTGAAGCGGGAGAAAAACAGAATAAGGAGACGAAAAGAATGAAACGGAAGACGGACAAAAAAACAACGCTTCTGCTGGCTGTTCTTTGCGTGGTGCTGATTGCGGTGGCAGCATTATTTGCAACGGGTACAATCGGCGGAAAGAAGGCATCTCTGGAAAACACCGCAGCCATTGTGAAAAACGGCGATGTGGTGGGGGCAGGGGCAACGGCATTTCCCTTTGTGATCTGCGACAAGGACGGCAACGAAACCGCCATCACCGTGAAAACGGATAAGAAGATGGTGGGCGAAGCGCTGCTGGATGAAAAAATCGTGGAAGGCGAAATGGGCGATTATGGCCTGTATGTGAAAAAGGTGAACGGCATTGTGGCCGATTACGATGCGGATCAGACCTATTGGGCCTTCTACATTGACGATGCCTATGCCATGACCGGTATTGATGAAACGGAAATTACTGCCGGCAGCACCTACATGATGAAGGTGGAGAAGTGAAGCTGAATACCAACCGGATGGCCGTTTTCGGGCTGATGGGCGCGCTGATGTATGTGGCCAGGCAGGTGATGTCTGCTCTGCCCAATATCCACCTGACCGGCATGTTCATTGTGGTAATGACGGTGGTGTACCGTCGCCAGGCATTATATCCGTTGTACATATTTGTATTGATGGAAGGGCTGTTTGGCGGGTTTAACACCTGGTGGCTGCCGTACCTGTATATCTGGACGGTATTGTGGGGTGCGGTGATGCTGCTGCCAAGGAACATGAAGCCGAAAAAAGCGGCTGTCGTGTATGCCCTTGTGTGTGCATGCCACGGGTTCTTGTTTGGTATTCTATATGCTCCGGCTCAGGCGCTGATCTTTGGGCTGAACTGGGAAGGAACCCTTGCATGGATTGCACGCGGCTTTCCCTATGATTTGATCCACGGCTGTTCCAATCTGGTATGCGGCATCATGATCATGCCTCTGATCCGGGTGGTGCAGCAAATGGATAAGGCAATACAATAAAAGGGCAGGTGCAGGATATTCCTGCACTCTGGGTGTCAAAAAAGTATTTTTGACACCCAGCGATTGAAAATCAGCTAAAGCTGTTTTTCAATCGGAGCATCACATTTACTGTAAAAATGGGTTTGCAGCCTCCATATGGAAGCTGCAAACCCTATTTTTACGGCCGTAAATTGATATAGGAAACGCCATGGGCGTTCCTCGGGGCGGCAAAGCCACCCCTGCGGATTACATATGAAGGGGCTGCGGCCCCTTCATACATCCCCGGAGTAGGTTTTTTGACAGTCTGGGTGCAGGATATTCCTGCACTTGCATTTTTTGTGAGGCGGATATATAATGTAAAAGTTGGGCATAGGCTCAAAACACTAAAGGAGGAATTTTCAAATGACTGCTATCAAAAAGTATGTGGCTGAATTCATTGGCACGTTTGTGCTGGTGCTGTTTGCCTGCGGCACCGCCGCCGTGGTGGGCTGCAATGCTGCCGCCGGTACCGGCTATCTGCTGACCGCCCTGGCCTTCGGTCTGGTGATCGTGGCCATGGCCTACTCCATCGGCAACGTGTCCGGCTGCCATATCAACCCCGCTGTTTCCATCGCCATGCTGGTGAGCGGCAAGATGAACGTGAAGGATTTCATCGGCTATGTGGTGGCTCAGTTCCTGGGCGCTATCGCCGGCGCTGCTGTGCTGATGGCCATCGTGGGCGTGGACACCGGTCTGGGTGCCAACGGCCTGTATAACGGCAATGTGGGCATTTCCTTCGTGATCGAAGTGATCCTCACCTTCGTGTTCGTCATCGCCATCCTGGGCGTGACCAGCAAGCAGGAAAACGGCGCCGTGGCCGGCATCGTGATCGGTCTTTCTCTGGTGCTGGTGCACATCCTGGGCATCTCCTTCACCGGCACTTCCGTGAACCCCGCCCGTTCCTTCGGCCCCGCTCTGCTGGTTGGCGGCGAAGCCCTCAAGAACGTATGGGTGTTCATCCTGGCTCCCCTGGTTGGCGGCGTGCTGGCTGCTATCACCTACAAGTTCCTGTCCACTGAAAAGGAATAATTTGTTGCCAAAGAGGACGGCCGCTGGCCGTCCTTTTTCTTATGCTTGTTGCAGCGCAATCGATCCGGGCAGGGGCTTATGCAGCCAACCCGGGCAGGGGCCTGTGCGGCCCCTGTACCCCGCACCAGGGCCATTGGCCCTGGACCCATTTTGCGACAAACAATATGATCGAACAGGTTTATCTCCGCATGAAGCGTGAGGAAACGAAAAGAAACAGCACCACGGGCACAATGAAAACGAAGAAAAAAGCCGGTCAGGAAAGTTAACTTTCCTGCCGGTTTTTTCTCGTTTTCCCCGGATGCAATGCATCCGGCTG
>JAFSBN010000044.1 GCA_017437265.1 Clostridia bacterium | reverse complement strand
GTGCCCGAAGAAGTGCAAAACGCCAAGATTGTGAAGCTGGCTGCCGGCAGTGACCATGCCGTGGCCCTGGCAGACGACGGTCAATTGTACGTTTGGGGCAACACCCGCCTGCAGCAGGGCAACTTCACCTCCGATATGAAGAAGGACCAGAAGGATGGCTGGAACGTGGTGCAGCTGGAAGCCTCCACCCAGTTCTCCGCCGTTGTGACGGATGAAGGCAACCTCTACATGTGGGGCAACAAAAACCAGAACGATATCAACGTTACCAAGAAATATCAGGGGAAGATTGCCAAAGTGGCCCTGACGGCCAACCACTATGTGAGCCTTCTCAAGGACGGCACCGTGGCCTATACCGGCAGCAAGGGCAAGGGCAACCCCCTTTCCTCCCAGCCCAAGGAAATGAAGGGCAAAACCATTGTGGATATTGCCGCCACTTCCAGCGCTGTGGCCGCCCTTTCGGATGATGGCAAGGTGTATGTATGGGGCAATATGGTGCGTGGGGAAAACCAGGTGCCGGAATTTGCCAGCCCGGTAAAGGCCATTTATGGCGGCCGCTATCACTTTACCGCCGTAATGGAAGATAATTCCGTGGTATCCTGGGGCAACAATAAATATAACCAAACCAAGGTGCCTGCAGAACTGGCCAATGGTGAAAAGGAAATCATTGGCATGTACGTGGGCAACCATCAGAACTACGCCCTCACGGCGGATGGCGATGTGATTGGCTGGGGCCTGAAGGGCTTCCTGCTGGGCACGGACGATTTGGGCCGTGATATGCTGACCCGCATTGTAAACGGCGGTGCCGTTACCATGACGGTTGGCGCCATTTCCGTGGTGATCGCCACGGTGATCGGCGTGCTGCTGGGCGGCTTGGCCGGTTATTTCGGCGGCAAGGTGGATATCCTGATTATGCGTATTGCGGAAATCGTGGGCGGCCTGCCCTTCATTCCCTTCGCCATGATCCTTTCCGCCGTTATCGGCTCCCGGCTGGATGCCAACCAGAAGATGTACCTGATTATGGTGGTGCTGGGCGTGCTGAGCTGGACGGGCACCTGCCGTCTGGTGCGTGCGCAGATTCTGGCCCAGCGTGAAATGGAATATGTAACGGCCGCCAAGGCCATGGGCATTAAGGAAAACACCATTGTGTTCCGCCACATTCTGCCCAACGTGTTCTCCCTGCTGCTGGTGGATATGACGCTGAGCTTTGCCACCTGCATGCTGACGGAATCCACCCTGAGCTATCTGGGCTTTGGTATTCCGCTTCCTCAGCCCACCTGGGGCAACCTGCTGGACGGCGCCAACAACAGCGTGGTGATTCAGCAGTACTGGTGGCGCTGGGTGTTCCCGGCGGCCATCTTCGGCCTGTGCACCATTTGTATCAACATGATCGGCGACGGCCTGCGTGACGCCGTTGACCCCAAGAGCAATGAACGGTAAGGAGGTGGACGACAATGGCATTGCTTGAACTGAAAGATTTGCATACTTTCTTCACAACCAAGCGTGGTATCATCAAGGCTGTCAATGGCGTCTCCTATGCCGTGGAGCCCGGCCGCACGCTGGGCGTTGTGGGGGAATCCGGTTCC
>JAFSBN010000043.1 GCA_017437265.1 Clostridia bacterium | reverse complement strand
CGATTCCCATCACCCGCTCCAGCACATGGAGCGGAGCTTGCCAAGATAAGCTCCCCCCTATGCACCATTAGCTCAGTTGGTAGAGCACCTGACTCTTAATCAGGGTGTCCCGGGTTCGAGTCCCTGATGGTGCACCAGAAAAGCACTTGTGAAAACAAGTGCTTTTTTCTTCGCCTTTCATCAAAAACACCGTCCTGTTCCGGAAGAATTGTGCATAAGAAAAGGCATCCTGCAGAATGAAAAATGTTCTGCAAAGATGCTTTTCTTTTTGTCATTTGTTGTATGTAATCCGGTCGCAGGTCAGGCTGGCCGCATGAATCTCTCCGGCGCATTCGATATGGTTTGCCTGCAGCCGATAACAATCATGAATGTCCCTGCAAACAATGCGTCCCATGGCGTTTAGTTCGTTCACCTTTATGTCTCCCTCCGCACGGGCATCTCCGTTGATCTGGGAACATTCAATGGACTGATGGCAAACCACGTCCCCATTGATGGATCCGTCGGCAATGATGTGGCCGTGTACTTCCACCTTGAAATACTGGGTACGGTCATTGCAGTTGCGTGGAAAAGCAATTTCGATGGCCGGCGCATCCGGCGAAACTCTGGGGGTAACGGCAATCACCCTTCTTCCCTGCATCTGGATGATGCGGATCACATTATCATCCTCCCAAAGGAACGGCCCTTCTTGCTCCGGCAGCGTGTCAAGGGAAAACAAAATGTCAATCGGCACCTCAAACAAAGCCGCCAATTTCGGCAAAAGGGCGATATCCGGCGTATTGGCTCCGGTTTCCCATTTGGACACCGCCTGGTATGACACCCCCAAATAAGCCGATACCTGTTCCTGAGTCAGCCCCTTTCGCTGACGCAACGTGCGGATATTGCTTCCAAGTTTCATTACATCCCCTCCTTCTGCATTCATTATGGCATAGCCTTTCGCAAATAGCAAACGAGCATTTCTCTTGCCCCTCAACCATTGCACGAGTATATTCTGATCCCATGCCAAAAGCGAATCGTTCTGTACAAATACGCTGCGAATGACTTGCCAAAAAAGCGAATCGCTCGCAATCCAAGAGATGGAATAGCAAAACCTTCCGGTGTATAATAAAGCCACAACGCAGCAAAGGAGAAGGAAAGATGACGATTATCGGCGAAACCATTGCACGCCTTCGCAAAGAACGCAGCATGACCCAGGAACAACTGGCAGAGTGTATGGGGGTAACAGGGCAAACCATTTCCAAATGGGAAAACGGCACCACCTGTCCGGATGTGATGCTGCTGCCCGTACTGGCGGATTTTTTCAGCGTAACAGTGGATGATCTCTATGGCAGAATAACGGAGGAAAAACTGATTTACCAGGATGAAGCAGCAGAAGCCGCCATGGAACAGATGCGCCGCATCATCGTGCGCTGCTTTTACGGCGGCAACAGCAAAGCGGATGTGGACGAACTGGCGGAGGAACTTCGCAATTCGATGAAAGACGGCATTTCCCGCAGCGTTATTGAAAGCAGCAATGGCAGCGTACTCTACATGCGTCAGCCCGTGGGCACCATGGCCATCAAGCGGCCGGAGCAGGGCTGGAACAGCCTGTTTGCCAATGAAAACAACCGGCGAATGCTGCAAATCCTGGCAGATGCGGATTTTCGCAAAGCCATGGCCGTGATCCTGAAAAAACGGATGCTCACCTTCACCCTGCCGGCCCTGTGCAAAATGGCGGAGGTGGAGGACAACCTTCATCTGGAACAGATGGTGAAGGAAAGCGGCCTGTTTTCCTGCAAAACGCTGGCCATCGATGAAAGCACACTGACATATTATGAACTGACCCAGGCAGAACAAAAAATGTATTTGCTTTTTGCCGCCCTGCTCTTTGCTCAGGAATATGCCGAATATCTGCCCCAGCATCACTATTTCAGCGGAAATACGAATTACTTTACACCATAAAAATATGTGCAACCAAAACAAGCATCCGGTTTTCATCGGATGCTCGTTACTTATATAGATTTACAACGCAACACACCAATCCAGTACGAACAATTGGAAGGTTATCGCTCCAAAACAAATCGTGCCACTTGAACATTCCCATCCATTTCAGCAGCCACCACATTAAATCCACATTTCTCCGTATAAAACTTTACATTTTCTTTTTTGTCTACGGGTGTGATTAATGTGATTTTCTCCCAATCGTCATAATACGATGTAACAAACTGAATTGCCTGTGTTCCAATTCCCTTGCCCTGATACTCCGGAACAACACACAAACAGCCAATTTCATATATCCCTGCTTCCACCTGTTTGCACGAAACGCAGCCAACCGGTTCTTTATTATACAGGATAATGAACTTTGGATAATCTATGATGGATTTTTCCATCATTTCTTTTGTTTTCCCATATGCAGGACATTCACCGTACTTAATATAATCACTATAAAATGCAGAATTATAAATACCTATCAGCAGTTCTGCATCTGCTATGTCCGCTTTCCTGTATTCAATCTTCATCAATCACAACTCCGCAAATTCAAGTTCGTTATTTCCATATTATCACAACCGTATACGAAGCCGCAAGCCAGCCAAGGCTTGCGGTTTCGTTGTTTGCATGATGTAAAGTGAAGTTTGCATCGTCCCTCCTGCGCAGCACAGCCTTTCAGCTTCTTCTGCTCCCTTGATCAATCCGGTAAGCCATTCCTGCTTTCCGGGCATATTCAGCCCCGTATGTTCCTTCCTCAACCGTCAGCACCAGGGCGGGACATTCGTCAAAGGCCCCCTTCCCGATCTCATCCACCCCGGCAGGAAGCGCCAGGTTTTCCAGGTGCTCATTCCCCCGGAATGCAATGGCACCTATTTTCTTCAGTCCCCGGGGCAAAATTACCAGTTCCAGTCCGCAGTATTCCAACGCACCATCGCCTATTTCTTCCACCCCTTCCGGAATAACAATACCGGTCAGGTTTTCACAGCCGGCTAAAGCGTAGTTCCCCATCCGTTTCAGTGATGCGGGCAGCATCACGCCGGTGAAATCGCAGGCATAAAAAGCACTGTCTTCCAATTGTTCCAGTCCATCCGGCAAATGCACCCTTTCCAGCGCACCGCAGGTATGAAATGCATCCGCTCCAATTGTTTTCGTACCTTCCGGCACCTGATACACCTCTTCCTCAAAAGCACAGGGATAGCACACCAGCCGCTTTTCACTCTTCTCAAACAGCACACCGTCCCTCACCTCCAGCGCCGCATTTCCCTCTTTCACCCAAATCTCTTCCAATGCCCAGCAACCCACAAAGGGGTTCCCTCCGATATGCTTCAGGCTGGCAGGCAGGGTGATGGTTTCCAGTTCTCTGCAATAGCAAAACGCCCTTTCTGCCATCTCCTCCAAGCCTTCCGAAAGCTGCACATGCCGCAGGGAAGAGCAGAGCATGAACGCCGCCATATCAATCTTCTTCACACTGCCGGGGATCATCACATATTCCAGGTTGTGACAAAAGGAAAATGCCATGGCGCCAATCCGCTCCACTCCCTCCGGAATGACAACGGATTCCAATGCACTGCAATGGGAAAAAGCGCCGCTTTCAATGATACGAACCCCATTGGGCAAGTGAATGCTTTCCATTGCCGCGCAATGGCAGAATGCATCCTGGCACAGGGTGTGCACCGTATCCGGCAGAGAAACGGATATCAACCCCGGAAGATTGGAAAAGGCCTTTCCTCCGATTTTTTCCACGCCGTCCGCCACCCGGTAATGCGTGCATTCCCCATCGTGCAAATGACACACAAGGCGCTTGTCCCTGTCATCGTACAGGCAGCCCTCCTTTTCCAGAAACACCGGATGTCCTTCCGGCACAATAAATGTTTTCAGGTTTTCACAGTCAGAAAAGGGATTTTTCCCCATCTGCGTTACATGACAAGGAATTTCAAACGAAACCAGGCCGCAGCAGCCTTCAAAAGCGCCGTCTCCGATTTTCCGCAGGTTTTCAGAAAGCTGCACACAGGAAAGCGACGCACAATGGGCAAAAGTGTAGGGCGCTATTTCCTCCAGTTTTTCAGGCAAGGCAACCTTTTCCAGCCTTCCGCAACCAAGAAAAGCGCTCTCGCCGATTTTCTTCACCCCTGCCGGCAGGTAAATTTCCTTCAGGGAAGAACAATCCCGGAATGCCCATTGTTCCATTTCCTCCACGCTTTCGGGCAGCACAATACTCTCCAGCGCCATGCAATCCATAAACGCATTTTTGCCAATCAGGCGTACGCCCTCCGGAATGATCACCCGTGTCAGCTGCGCCCGGGCAGAGAAACTGTAATCAAACAGGCTGTCTCCCTGTCCATCCTCCCCCACCGGGGCAATATATTGGGGATTGTACGATAAAGGCCTGCCGCCCACGGCCGTAACTTTTCTGCCGGCCAATACCCCGGGAATATGCACTTCCGCTTCCGCGCCGCCATAGCCTGTCACCTGCACCGTGCCATCCTCCAGCACCTTGTATTCAAAATCGCCGCAGATCAACATTTTTTCGCTCATCTGTTTTTCCTTTCTCCTGTGCCGTTCATTTCATTCGTATGCAACTGATTTTTTCCGCACAAAAAAAATGGTTCCGTTTCATTCTCATATCCGGATACACAAAAAGCGCCTTTTCTCCCTCCTTCTATTCAGTTTTCAAGGATCAGGTCGGTCGTAACAAAAAACAGAGTGGGCTGATTATAGCACGCACTCTGACAAATTGCAACCCCATTTTTTCACAATTTACAATCCGATTCATCAAAAAAAGGCAACCTGTTTTCTCCCTTTCACACCGTCCATTCAGTCCGTCTGCCGGAAGCCCAGCTCCACCCAGGCCGGGCGGAAACCGCATTTAATGGCATTACGAACAGATGCCACATTGCACCAGGCGGCAGAGTAAAAAGGCACTTTTCCTCTTTTCAAAATTTCCAGTGCCAGGCGGCTGGTGAGCGCAGCGGCAATGCCTTTGCGACGATATTCGGGCAGCACATCCACACCAATCTGCCACATCTCCACCCCATCCGCACTGCAGGCGGCAAAGCCCACCATTTCATCCCCGTCAAAGGCCCCGATGCCCAGCACGTCCAGCTGCTTTCTGTCTTCACACAGGGCGTTGCTCCACTGCGGCAAATACAATCCCGCAAAATCCGGCTGCTGCAAAAGGCGCATTTCATAGCCGCAGGAAAGGGGCTGCAGCTTTTCCGCTTCCGGCAGGAAGCATTCTCCCATGAACCAGCTTTTCAGGCCATAGGGGCGCACCAGCGCATCCAGTTCATGCAAATTCGGTGTTTCAAAGGCATGGCTGGCCGGCACCTTTTTCAAATAGCTTTCCACCGCATCCTTCACGTCTTCCCGGACGGAGGCTATCACACACGGGCCATAGCTGACCATCTGGCAGACATGAGGCAGCTTGTAATACTTTTTTGCATCCGGATGGTCTTGAGATACCACCACCCGGTTTTCGCCGCCGAAAAAATCCTCCGCCTTGCAATTCAAATCCACCGCAGACTGCTGCAGGGCAATCTCCCAAATCCTTTTATGATCCACAGTCCTCTCCTCCTGTGCAAAAAACAAAAATATCTGTGCCAGAAACAGCTTAACATATCCATAAAGCAAAAGCAATGTTCCTTTTTCCCTTTACGAAAATCCATTTTTCCCGTATAATGACAATAGATATTATCGCATATATTTTCAAGGAGGTCATGTACCATGATTTATTATGTGGACCAATCTGCCCCCATGGAAGGCTGCGGCACCAAAGAACGCCCCTTCCGTCATATCAACGATGCGGCCAAAGTGGCCCTGCCCGGAGATGAAGTGCTGGTGTACCCCGGCATTTACCGGGAATATGTGAATCCTCTCCACGGCGGCACCGAAGAAAACCGCATTGTGTACCGCTCCGTGGAACCCCTGGGTGCCGTCATCACCGGTGCCGAAATCGTCACCGGCTGGGAACAGGTGGAAGGCACCGTATGGATGAAGCGTATCAACAATAACATCTTCGGCACTTTCAACCCCTATGTGGAAGAAGTGTACGGCGACTGGTATTTCGCCCCCACCGTGCGCCACACCGGCTGCGTTTATATCAACGACCGGGCCATGTACGAAGCCCTCACCATGGAAGAACTCAAGGCCGGCGAAATCTACAAGCCCTCCTGGGAGCCGGAATATTCCATCTACAAGTGGTTCCCGGTGCAGGACGGCAAGGATACCATCCTCTACTGCAATTTTCAGGACAAAAACCCCAACGAAGAAAAAATTGAAATCAATGTGCGCCGCCGCTGCTTCTTCCCCGAAGAAACCGGCCGTGGCTATATCACCTTCTCCGGCTTCAAGGTAGAAAAGGCTGCCACCACCTGGGCGCCTCCCGCCGCTTTCCAGGACGGCATGGTGGGCCCCCACTGGTCCAAGGGCTGGATCATTGAAGACTGTGACATTTCCAACAGCAAGTGCTGCGGTATTTCCCTCGGCAAATATTACGACCCGGAAAACGACCACTACTTCACCACCAAGCACTTAAAATCCCCCACCCAGATGGAGCGCGACGCCCTCTGCCGGGGCCAGTATCACGGCTGGCTGAAGGAAAAAGTGGGCAGCCATATCGTGCGCCGCTGCCACATCCACCACTGCGAGCAGACCGGCATCGTAGGCCGCATGGGTGCTGTGTTTTCCCTCATTGAAGATAACCACATCCACCACATCAACAACATGCAGGAGCTGGGCGGCGCCGAAATTTCCGGCATCAAGCTCCACGCTGCCATCGATGTCACCATGCGCCGCAACCACATCCACCACTCCACCATGGGCATCTGGTGCGACTGGCAGGCTCAGGGCACCCGCATCTCCCAGAACTTCCTGCACCATAACGAACGCCCTTCCTTCTGCGAATGGGCGGAAGGCGGCATGGAAAGCCAGGATATCTTCGTGGAAGTGAGCCACGGCCCCACCCTCATCGATAACAATATCCTCCTCTCTCAGGTATCCCTGCGCATCGCCACTCAGGGCGTGGCCATGGTGCACAACCTGATGCTGGGCACCTTCACCTTCGTCGGCGGCGGCACCGGCACCCGCTATACCCCCTACCATATCCGCCACCGCACCGAAGTGGCCGGCTTCATGCACTTCCTCCACGGCGATGACCGCTTCTATAACAATATCTTCGTTCAGGGCTTTGACCCTGCCGCCGAAATCCGCCGGGGCGAACCGGGTAAAAACGAACGCATCTGCGGCACCTGGCAGTTTGACGAATATCCCACCTATGACGAATGGATCCAGTGGTTCGATCTGGATGTGAAGCGCCCCGATATGATGAAGCTGGGCGAATTCCACGAAAAGCATCTGCCCGTGTGGTGCGAAGGCAATGTGTACTTAAACGGCGCCAAGCCCTGGCAGCACGAAAAGAAAAATCTGGTGGCCGACGGCGCCAAAGTAGAACTGGTGGAAAAAGACGGAAAGTATACCCTGAAAACCAATGTGTATCAGCTGCTTTCCGGCTTTGATGCCAATATGATCGACAGCGATGTGCTGGGCTGTGCCTTTGAACCCGAACAGCGCTTCGAAAACAACGACGGCAGCCCCATCACCTTCGACCGGGACTTCTTCGGCTCTCACCGGGGCATTGCTCCCATCCCCGGCCCCTTCGCCGCCCCCATCGAAAACGAACTGTTCATCTGGGAAGACTAAGCAGGGCCATTGGCCCTGCACCCAGCAGCGGAAGTTTCTCATCTTATCTGATACAAAATATCCCGCTGGAGCAAAAAGACGCCTCCCTGGTGGGGGGGGTCTTAAGGAACAATTTATCCTTCGACAAACAAACGAGCATCCGGCATTCGGATGCTCGTTTGTTTATGTAGGTGTACAAACGCAATGCACGGATGGCGTGCGATTAATTGCACCTTCCCTGAATAGTGAGGGAAGTTTTTTCATCTGCTCGACAAATTGGAATTTATCTATACTTTTCAAGGCGATAATGATGTTCTTCATCCAATTCCTTAACACCGTTTTTATAATCATACCCAAATTTTTTGTAAAATTCTGTTGCCGTGATTGATGCAGGAATTTCGATTCGTTTTGCTCTTACAAACAACTCATCTCTTTCAAGTGTGTTCATAATTGTAGTGCCAATTCCTTTGCCGTGATATTCAGGTAAGACAAAAATGGTGAGCAATATACTTTCCGTCTCACTTCCCCAATAACTTGAAATAGAGCCTGTTCCAACAATTGTCCTTTCGACTTCAAAAACATACATATGGGCATAGCTTGCAATATTAATTACTTTTTTATCGTCATAAACCTCAGCCAATTGCCGCATAGCTTCAATTCCATAGTCCTTGCTATTCACTTCGAGAAAATTCCGCACTATGAGATTTCGTACACTTGATGCATCCGATTCGCGAAACCTTCTAATTGTTAAATTCATATTGTATCTACCTCCCCAAATTCTTATTTTCCTAACTGTGCGACCTATTGGAATTGGTATTATACTGGTTTAATCAAACCGTTTGTCCAGAATGTCTCAAAGGTTTCAGTTGAACCGCCGTGCTCGACAATTTTACCGTCAACAACTCTATCAATGTCAACTCCCGTAATT
>JAFSBN010000042.1 GCA_017437265.1 Clostridia bacterium | reverse complement strand
TCACTCAGAAATATCGGACATGTCGAAGGAGGAAAACGACGATATGTCCCGTAACCGAATCAGGCATAATCTGATCATCGGCCATAACCCCGATGGCACGCCCATCACCCGCTGGATCAACGGCTACACCATGCAGGAGCTTATCGAGAATGGCGCTGCGCTGCTGCATCCTGAGGCCCCGCAGGAGGCCCCTGAGAAGCCCGACGTACCGACCTTTCGGAAGTACGCCACCAGCTGGCTGTCGCTGTACAAGACCCACACGGTGCGTCACACCACCTACTCGGAATACGCCAGCATCCTGCAAAAGCACCTGATCCCTGCCTTTGGCGACCTGCCGGTGACGGAGGTCACCACGGACAGGATCCAGCAGCTGCTCAACGATAAGCGCGACTACGCCAGCAAAACCCTGCACGAGATCCAGATGGTGCTGGGCATGGTGCTGGAGGGCGCGGTGGAAGACGGGCTGATTACCCGTAACCCGGCCAAGTCGAAGCGGCTGCGCAACCCTTCCACGAAGAAGAACGAGCGTGAGGCGCTGACGGAGGAGCAGGTGGGCGATATCATCAGCCATCTGCCGGATCTGAAGCAAAAGCGCGACCAGCGTTACCTCGCCCTGCTGATCTACACCGGTATGCGCCGGGAAGAGGTGCTGGGCCTGCGTTGGGAGGATGTTGACACAAAGAAGGGGCTGCTGCACGTACGCCGCGCCATCACCTTCAAGGGAAATCTGCCGGTCATTGGCGAAACCAAGACCCGCAACGGCAAGCGCACCATTCCGCTGCATCCCGATCTGCTGCAATGGCTGACCCACGAAGAAGACAACGTAGAGTATGTGATGCAGGACAACGTGACCTCGTCCACCATGAAGCGCACCTGGGAGCGCATCAAATCGGAGATCAACGTGTACGGCGCGACGCCGCATTGCTTCCGGCATACATTCACCACGGTCTGCCGCCGCAGCGGTATGGACGAGAAGACCATGCAGGTCATCGGCGGGTGGTCGGACATCGCCACCATGCGTAATGTTTACACCCATGTGCAGCAGACAGATCTGCAGCGCGCAGGGCAGCTGATGGGAGGCATGTTTCAGACAGGTAATTTGCCATCTGAATTGCCAGCATAAGAAGTCCGCAAACCCTTGAGAATCAAGGCGTTGAAGGCTCTCAAAACAAAAGAAAATTGCCAATTGCATTGCCGGAAGGGTGATTCTGAACCAAATTGACCAGGATCACCCCCGGCAAGAAGCAACAACATGTGAAAAATGCAACAAAAAACGACCAGATTTCACAAGAAATCGGTCGTTTTGCTGGTCGAAGTGGCGGGATTCGAACCCGCGGCCTTTTGGTCCCGAACCAAACGCGCTACCAAGCTGCGCTACACCTCGAAAAAAAATGGAGCCGATAAAGGGACTCGAACCCTTGACCTGATGATTACGAATCAGCCGCTCTACCATCTGAGCTATATCGGCACACCGGTAAACTACCAGCGGAAAGATTATAGCAAAGGAGAAAAGAAAAGTCAATCTTTTTTCAGGAAGATTGAAAAATTTGCAAAGCATGGCACGGAAATGAATGCCGGCATTTTCATTTTTTCGGGCATGTGCTATAATACCCAAAAAGCGCTGGAGGATGATGAAAATGAAATGGCTGATTGCTTCCGATATTCACGGCTCTGCTTACTGGTGCCGCAAGCTGCTGGAAAGATATGACGCAGAAAAGGCGGACAGGCTGCTTTTGCTTGGCGATCTTTTATACCACGGGCCCCGGAACGACCTGCCCCGGGATTATGCCCCCAAACAGGTGATTGAAATGCTGAGCAAAAAAAAGGATGAGATCCTTTGCGTCCGGGGCAATTGCGAAGCAGAGGTGGACCAGATGGTGCTGCCCTTCCCCGTGCTGGCGGAATATGGCGTGATGCCGCTGGAGAACCATCTGCTCTTTTTCACCCACGGCCATCATTATAATGAACAAACGCCGCCCCTGCTGAAAAAAGGGGATATTCTGCTCAACGGCCATTTCCATGTGCCCGCCTGCCGGGAGCACGATACCTTCCTGTACATGAACCCCGGCTCCGTTTCCATCCCCAAGGAAAACAGCAAAAACAGCTACATGACCCTGGAAAAGGGCTGCTTCCAATGGAAAGACATGGACGGAAATATCTATCATGAATATTTTCTGAAATAATTTCATTTTTTCGGGAACAAATTCTGCTGCGGACCGTCTATATATACGGAACCCAACAGAAAAGGAGAAAAAAACATGAAAAACGTATTGATGATCCTCTTGTCCCTGATGATGCTCTGCGGCGCTGTGGCCGAAGATGTGCAGCCCGAAATGCCTTTCCAAATTATCCAGGAAGACGGCAAAACCTTTATTGAAGTGACTGGCAACCCCTCCACCGGCTATATCTGGACCATCTTCCCCATCGTTTCCGATATCGTAAACGTCACCGACCCCGCTCCCGTGGATGGTGAATCCGCCGGCGAAGATCTGGTGGGTGCTCCGGTCACCTACCGCGTGGAAGTAGAAGCTGCTGCCGCCGGCGAAACCATTCTGGTGCTGCGCTATCTGCGGCCCTGGGAAATGGATATTCAGCAGGAAGTGCCCATTCTGGTGAATGTGGATGAAAACGGCGAAATGTTCTTCATGTATCTGGAAGGCATGCCCATGGCCATGACCGTAGTGGAAATCATGGAAGAAGAACACATGATCCTGGCCGAAAGCGAAACCCTGGGCCAGCTCATCTGCACCTTCCCCGAAGATATGCCCCTTCCCACTGCCGGCGAAAACGTGCGCATCTGGTCCAACGGCGTGATGGCCCTGTCCTTCCCCGGCCGCATCAATGTGCTGGGCTGGGAAACGGTGGCCCCGCCCCAGGCCCGCATGATGGAAGCCCCTGTGGAAGATGCAGAATAATCCCCCTGCACCCACCAGGGGCATCGCCCCTGGACCCAGTAGCGGAACCTTCTTGACTTATTTGGCAAACAATTCCCCACTGTCGCTTGGGAAACCCTGAGGGGCTTCGCCCCCTCAACCCCCAGCAGGGGCATCGCCCCTGGACCCAGTAGCGGAACCTTCTTGACTTATTTGACAAACATTTTCCCGCTGTTACATGAGAAAAAAAGAGAAAGAAAGACTCCCTTGTGTAAAGGGAGCTGGCCCGTAGGGCCTGAGGGATTGTCGTCTCTCCTTCACGTAACACGCAGAAACCCTTTGGCAAATGCAAATTGCAATATTGCGAGTTGGCTGCGGCACGGCCTCCACCACGGGCCCGGCGGCGGAACGCCGCCAACCGGATGCAGAGCATCCGGAGAAAACAGAAAAAAAGGCGCTGGAGGAAACTTGTTTCCATCCACGCCTTTTCTGTTTTCATTGTACCCGTGGTGCTGTTTTTCGTCTTCTCAACTTTCGTGCGGAAAAACCCTGTTAGATAAAATTGTATATCGCGCTCCGGGTGCAGGGACAATGTCCCTGCCGCGGGGTACAGGGGCTGCGTAAGCCCCTGCTTTGGTTATTGTGCATCAAATTGGGCATAGGCACAGAAAAAGCTGCGTTGGCATTGCCGGCGCAGCTTTCATGCAGCAGGATATGATATTCCGGACGTTTTTATTTCCCAGCCTGGATCCACTGAAGCCAGGCGTTTTCATCCACGCCAAGGGTGCATTTTTCGCCGTTGCGCACGATGGGGGTTTTGAGATAGGAAGGGTGCAGCAGCAGCTCTTCCGTAATATATTGCACGTCATCGGTGTGGCCGATGGGCAGGGACAGGGTTTCCGGGGTTTTGTCCACCAGATTCACAGCGCCCAGCCGGCGGATGAACAGCTGCAGTTCCTTCTGGCCCAGCTTATGCTTTTTCAGGTCCACCAGCTGGTAAGGAATGCGGCGCTCCTTAAAAAAACGCTCTGCTTTTTGCACGTCAAAATTACGCTTGAGCGTATAGATCATGATATTCATAGGCACCTTTTATTCCTGATCGAAATCCAGGGGCAGGCGGTTCTGGCCGTCGTCCCACAGCCGTTCCAGGTGGTAGAATTCCCGGTCTTCCGGATGGAAAATGTGCACCAGCACAGTGCCATAGTCCAGCACAATCCATCTTCCTTCGGCGTTGCCTTCCTTGGAGCGCAGCTGAATGCCTTCCATGGCCAGGGCATCGTCCACATCATCGGCCAGGGATTTCACCTGCAGGGAGGAGCGGCCGGAAGCGATCACCATATAATCGGTGATCACGGTGAGATGGGCCACATGGAGCACGGTAATGTCCAGGGCTTTTTTGTTATCCAGGATACGGGCGATCTTTTGAGCAAGGGTCGTCTGTTCCATCAGGGGTTCCTCCTTCAATTTATGGCATGGATGCGCACATCCATTGTTTTTCCTGTTCGGTTAAAATGGAGCGCAGATAGCGTTCCGTTTTCAGGGAAGAAGCGTCCATTTCCCGGCCGTCAGCCTGGCTGATATAGCGCTTGGTGCCCTCAATGGAGCAAAGCACCGCCGCCGGCAGCGACTTTTCCGCCAGCCACCGGATTTTTTTCAGTTCAGGATAGTCTTCCCTGCCTTCTTCAATGGCATCGGCTACAAAAACGGCCATTTCAAAAAGCGTCATGTTTTCCCGGCCGGTGGTATGAAAGCGGATGGCATTGAGGATTTCTTCATCCGTCACGGCAAACTGCCTTTGGGCCAGCCATGCGCCCACCGGGCCATGGAGTACGGCGCCGATCATCAGCGTGTTTTCCGGATCCACCAGCTGATAATGCTCGGCAATCTGGGCCAGCTCCGGCTGGGGCATGCCTTTGGCGATATCGTGAAGCAGGGCGGCCAGCGCCGCTTTTTGCACCGGCAGACCGTGAAGGGACGCCAGATGCACTGCAGACTTCACCACACCCAGGGTGTGCCGGAAGCGATGGGCGTTCATCAGGGACCGGATGCGGGGAAGCAAATCTTCCCGGTAAAGGCCGGTTTCGGCCAGATAACACAATACATTTTTGTTCAGCCCGGGCGCATCCTCATACAGAGCGGTGCGGGCACGGATGAGGGTGGATGAATGGGGCGTGGGCGGCACTTCCTGCAAAAGCTCCACCCGGGCGCCGGATTGCTGCGCCTTCAGCATAGCCTCCTGGGTATAAATACCGGGCCGGGGGAAGCAAAGAAAGCTGCACAGCTCAAACACGGCCGTCGCTTCCTGCCAGTAAGGCAGGGATGGCAGCTTGTCCGCCCCGATGATAAAGAACAATTCGCTGCCGGGATACTGCTTTTTCAAAAGCCGCAGGGCATCCACGGCATAGCGCACACCGTTTTGCAGCCCGGCGTCGGACAGGCCGATTTCCGCTTCCCCTTCCAGGGCAATGCGGCACATATGCAGCCGCTGTTCTGCGGTGGCCATGGCACTGCGATGAGCAGGGTCTGCCATGGGAAGCAGCAGCACAGTATCCAGCGACGCCTGTTTTTTTGCCAGACGGGCCAGATGCAGATGGCCTTCATGAACGGGGTCAAAAGTGCCCCCCAGTATCCCAATCCGTTGCAATATCATTCATCTCCTACCCATATTATACCGCATTTGGGGCATCCTGAAAAGGGGAAGGAGGAAAAAATGCAGGAATATTTATGGAAAAATTCATTCAGGGAGAAAATGGACGGGCTGGGGTTTCATGTGCTGGCATTTGCGGCATGCTGCGGATGGTTCATTCTATTATGGGGCATCCGGCTGCAAAGCCTGCTGGCCGGGGGTGCACTATGGGGCCTGGTGCTGATCCTCCGCCATAAAACCCGGGATCATCGCCTGGCCAGGAAGGAAGAAAAGCTGCGGCGGCAGCTGGGGGGCGAAATGCGGCTGCAAAGCCTGCTTTTGCGGCCGGCGGAGCAGGCGAATTTTGAAATGGCGCTGCTGCTTTCGGAACGGGAAAATTTTCAGCTGCAGCGCATCACAAAGGGAGGCATTTTATGTTCAAAAGATGGAAAAAGCTTTCTGCTGATTTTTTTACAGCTGCCTTTTGATGAAAGCATTACCGGCCGGGACGTGCTTGCCTGCCGGCGGGCAGCCCTGAAAGAAGGGGCAGACGGCGTACTGATATGCGTACCCTGCGGTGTGACTTCTCAGGCAAGGGCACAGATAGAAAACGAAACCTCCCTGCGCATTCTGGAAAAGGACAGGCTGGTTCAGCTGCTGGGGGCCGCTTATCCTGCAACGGACAGGCAGCTGGTGGACCTGGGCCGGAAAAGGAAACGAAAGCCGCCCCTTGCGCATATCCTGCGGACGGTGCTTCGGCCCGAAAAATCCCGGCGCTATGCAGCGTATGGGGCCATGTTGCTGCTGCTTTATTGTTTCACCGGTTTGTTTTATTATGCCCTTCCCGGCCTTATTTGTGTGTCTCTTTCTGCTGCCAGCAGGTGCACTGTCCGGCAATAACCCTCCATTCCCTTCCGGCATACATTGGTGGAAGGGGGGCGAAGGGGATGGCAATCTGGATTGCGGACGGAAAAAAGGGATTGATCCGGGAAGGACAGCAGGTGCACGCATCGCCCTGCTATGCCCTTGCCCGGGGATGGGGAAAAATGTATGCCAGTCTGCACAAAAGCGGGCTTTGCCTGGATGAAGAGGAAATACTGTTTGATTTTCCGTTGCCGCCGGGGGCGGCTGCGCTTTTTCCCTTCGGGGAGCACCTTTGTGCGCTGAGCAGCGAAAGCGACTGTGTGTGGGCCCTGTCTCCCGGGAACGGCAGCCTGTGCATTTCGGCGCCTGCCGGCAGCTATCCCCGCTTTGCCTGCGTCAGCCCCTGCGGCAGGCACATGGCTGTGGCCGGCGGCGGTGCGGGAGAAGTGGTGCTGTTTGACAGGGAATTTCATTGCCTGCGCCGGCTCCGGGTGGCAGGGGCAGCGGTGGGCCTGTGTTTTCTGCCCCGGGCGCTGGCAGTATTATGTGCGGTGGGGGAAGAAAAAATCACGTCCCGCCTGTTGATGATCAGCAGCCGGGGCGTGACAGAGGAACTGTGCGCCTGTCCGCAGGCACCTTGCTGCATGCTGGCTCTGCCCGGCGGCCGGATGCTGATGGGGGTGCATGGGCAGGTGGTGCATCTGGATGCAAATGGACGTACGGTGGGCCGTACAGCCTGTGTGTATCCTTCCCGGATGCGATTGACGGGCAAAGGGCCCCTGTTTACGGATGTGTGGCAGGGCGGGCTGTACAACCTGCAGGGCAGGCTGATTTGCCCTGCGCCGGAGCCGGAAGACTTTTTCGTCACATGAAAAAGGAAGCGCTTTCACGCTTCCTTTTTTGTATTAATCCTGAGAGGATGCGGAAACAGCCGTTTCCTGCTGATCATTGGATAAAACCGGGGCGGGCGAATTCAGATTTTCTTCCAGCGAAATGGAGAAGTTGGCCAGGTTATTATCACTGTCAAGCTGCTTGCACCAGAACGTTGGCCAGAAATCGGTAAACTGTTCCTTCTTGTCGCCGAAAGGTTCGTGCGTTTCCCATAGGGATTGATAGTATTCTTTCTTATCTGTGACAAAAGATGGGCACTTTTCATGCCATTTGTTCATTGTTGTCCAGGGCTGCAGGCAAACATGATATCCCCGGACGAAATCCTCATCTTTGCCCTTCCTGTTCCGGCAAATGATTTCCGGGACATAGCGTTCCTTAACCGGCATATTCCCTTCTGTTATTTTGAAAATGCACCAGCGGATATGCTCATTTTCCCCAAACAACTTCGTATCATGTCCCGGATTTTTCAGATGCCAGATATACTTTGCTTTTCCGTGCAGTGCCACGGCATAATTGGAACGCACGTCGCTCCTGGTGGATTGCTGATAGCTGACATGGGCTTCGTCATACAAGGGGCCGCTGTCACAGAACAACTGTTTCTGTCCTTCCTTTGTCAGGTGAGGATTGCTGTAATAGGTGTGATAGCGGAGGGCGTCCATCTTCAACTCTTCAAAGCTTACCAGTATTTTGCTCATGGAGCCCAGCAGGTGGATACCGCACCGTGCATTATGCCGCTTATTTTCATCCAGCGGCTCATCAATTTCCAGTGCATAATCGGTATACATTTCTTTGCCGGTTGTAATGGAGGAACCGGCCAGCGGGATCTGTTCCTGCAAAAGATCGCTGATGGCGTCATTCCAGATGACGGTGCGGATATCCGGGAAGCCCCACTTTGCCGGGTGATGCAGGAAATAGCGCCGGACACGAAGGCTGATCTGATAATTCAGGCTGTCATTGCCAAGGCAGACATAGACGGCATGAAAGGGATGGGAGCCGTTATCCAGAAGCCGTTCCAGATCGCTTGAGGACAGATCGGTTTTTTCCACAGGACGAATTTTTACTCTGTTATAAAAAATGGCTTTCAGCAGGTCGTTTTTCTCATCCGGGATGCCGTTGCGGAAAATTTGCCGCAGCAGGCTTTCCTTGCTTTTTTGATCGGCCACGGTGATTTCCACATCATAATCGGGCAATTGACAATACCACATCATGGTGCGGGCCACCAATTCACCCACCAGGCCGGCACCCAGGATCAGCACACGGATGGTTTTCATTTCCGGTGCCTTCTTTTCATCCAGTCTGTATTGGTTATCCACCGCACAAAGGAAATTTTCCGTCAGCAGCGGATTTTCGTAAAGATCCTGATAGATGATGCGCATTTTTTCATCGATGATATCAATGGCATAGGTTTTATTGCCGCGATGGGGCAGGAAAGGCAGATTCGTGTTGATGGCGTTCACGGCATGCTCGGTATGCTCATTGATGGAGCTGGCAGAAACGCAGTAGATGCGGCTGCCCAGGTGCTGATATTTTTTCTGCAGGTTTTCCGCCTGCTCCACGGTCAGTGTTTCATCTTCGGAAATCAGATAAAAATGAAAGCGGTGCTTTCCAAGAATGTGCAGGTTGGTGATGCTGCGCTTCATTAGCAGCACCTGGCCCACTTCCACAGATTCGTCGGCAGTGTTTTCATCACAGCAGAAAATGATATAGGGCCTTTGCAGCCATTTCCACCGGCCGCTCTGCAGATGGGTGCTTTTTTTCAGAATGGCAGCGTATTTCCGGGAGCGTTCGTTCAGCTCGGAAAAAACGATGAAGGGTTTGCCAAAGGGAAGGGAAAACAGCATGGAACACCAGAACCGGGGCAGCCGGAAGAAGGAGGCAGCCGTGATGATGGTCATCAGCGGTGCGGCGCAAAGCACAAAGGTAATCCAGAAAACCTCCAAAGCCTGCAGCGGACCGGGGGCGGCAAGAGAGGAGGTGCTGTACAAATCCCACACATCATGTGCTGTAATTTCCATGGAGAACAGCTGGGCGATATTCACCAGGGTATTGAGCGCTACGGAGCCGTCGCCGGTGTGCTCCAGCAAATCCGCTTGTTCGGAAAGCACTTCCTCCGCTTGCTGCTGCAAAGCAGTGGGGGCAGCCGTTTCGGGGGCCTTCTGATGCAGCGCCAGGGGCAGCATAAACAGCGAAACGGAAATCACCGCAGGAATCAGCATCAGCCGCATCAGCGTGGTGAGGCTGAAGGTACTTTCCACAGCAGGCTTTTCTTTGCTGCCAAAGGTAAACAGATGGCTGTGAACGGCATAAAGCAAAAAAATGACAGCCGTGATGATCGCTGTAATAATGAAATGCGTAAAGATCACAAAGACCCCTCTTTTCTTGCGTGATGGTGAAATGCGTCAGGCTTTGGTGATTTTATAGCCCAGGGACAGGATGATCTTGATGGTTTCCATGGAGGTATTGCGGTCGTAGGCTTTTTCTGTTTCCGTCAGCTCTTCGTAGGGCAATAGATCCGGATGCAGCTTTTGATCGCTGTCCAGCTTTTCTCCCCAGGTCCAGCCCTGGCTGATGCGCTGGCTGGCCCAGATTTCGTGGATGTTTTTGGCCAGATATTCGCTCAATTCCATCAGCTCCCGGGGCACCTGCACATGGGATGTATCGATGGGCGCCGGCTTGTATTCCTTATGCGGCATATATTGTTCCTTCTTTCTGAAGCACTTGATTGCGTTTTTGTTCAGCTTGCATCCCTATTTTATCACAGTCGTTTTCTTTTTTCAATGAGGGATGCATGCGGCTGTGGAATTGACATTTGTTATTTGAAATGATAACATGAAACCATCGTGATATGAAAGGAAGAAAAGAGCTGTGCTGAAAAAATTTGTGGGAATCATAATGGTCACCCTGTTTCTCATTTGCGGACACGGCATATTGGCTGCGCAGGCGGAGGATGTGTGCCGCAACCGCAGCGATGTGATCCGGGTGGTGAAAAACGCCGCCCTTTCCCGGCCGGACAGCATTACCTTCCGTTTTGATTCTTCCCTGCATCAGCTGATCGGCGATGCGGACTGGATGGGTGAACTGCTCCCCTATGCGGATATCATCAGCGCACAATGGCGTTATTCTTCCACAGAATGTACACTGCATCATATCTCCTACATGGAAATGGTGCAATGCGAAACGGCAGATGATGTGAAATGGGCGCTGCAAAATGTGCACAGCAGCCCTCTGGCGCTGCATCTGACCCCGTCCCTTTATGCGGAACTGAGCCAGGCAGATTTTGCCGGGTTGAAAAAACTGCAGGGGGAAGCAGGCGTGCACGCCGGTTTTCGCTATTACAGCGAACCGCAATGCGTTGTGCTATATGAAGATATTCAGGTATCGGAAAATTTCATCGCTGTATCTTCCCTGCAGCAGCTGAAAGATACGCTTTTCGCCTGCACGGAAAGGCTGCAGGAAAATATCACGCTGCATTTGCCCCGGGCGCTGTTTGATCAGCTGACGGCAGAAGATAATCATCAGCTGGCCGCTTTGGAAAACAACTGCGGCATTTTGAAACGGAACATGCGCTACTACCCCGACAGCCAGCTCGTGGAATATACGAATATCACCTATTACCCCGGCAAGCGGGTGGTGGCAGCTGCCCGGATGAACAATCTGTATTTGCTCAGCGATGAAGAAATGCGGCTGTATAATACGGCGGCGGATATGATCAACAATCAAATCTATCCCCATGCTGCCGATGCCTACACCTATGTATTGCTCAGCCACGATGCCATCGCCCAGCGGGTTTCCTATGAAAAAGACCGGTACATGGGCGATACGGCGGTGGGGGCTCTTTTATATGGGGCTGCCGATTGCGACGGATATGCCGATTCGCTGTACCTTTTGTGCAATCTGGCCGGTATCGAATGCCATTACCAGCACGGGGACGCCCTGAACGTGCAGGGAGAAACGTCCCATATGTGGAATGGCGTACGGCTGGGCGACGCCTTCTATTGCACCGATGTTACCTGGGACGATCAGGATGAAACCATCCACTACGGCTTTATGAACATGGGGCTGGACAAGGTCGCCCGGGCATACATCTGGGATACATCCGTTGCCTTGTTTGCACCAGCACAAAATACCGCTGCAAATCTCTATTATTACCAACGGGAAGGGTGCGCTTTCCGCTCCGTTTCCGATGCGCAGGCCTATTTGAAAAAGGAAGCATCTCAGGGAAACAGCCGGATTCTTCTGATGCTGACCCATGACGGAGCCAAAACCGACAGCCAGGCAGTTGAATCCGTAATGGACGGCGTGAATATTGGCGGACGGTATTTATACAAAAGTGTGGGAAACGATGTTTTCATCTGCTTCCTGCCCCGTTGACGGGAAGTACATAACCAAAGCAGAGGCCTGTGCGGCCCACCGAATCAGGGGCTGTACCCTAACGTAAGCAGGGGCCTGCGCGGCCCCTGTACCCCGCGGCAGGGGTATCACCCCTGCACCCGGTATGCGACAAGCATATTGTAACCATCATTCGTTGTTCCGCATGAAAGTTGAGGAGACGAAAAACAGTACCACTGGCACCATGAAAACGAAAAAAGAGCGCCGAAGCGCTCTTTTGCTTTATTGGACTTAGTCGCCGTAGATCAGGTTCTTCTGGGTTTCCTTATCGAAGAAGTGCATAACCTTGCTTTCGAAGGTCACCTTCAGTTCCTTGCCGAACACCAGCGATTTACGCTGATCCATGGACAGGTTGATGGTGGGGATGCGCACGATGAGGCGGGTTTCATCCTCGGTGTACACATGCAGGTGCAGCTCGCTGCCCATCATTTCGTTCACTTCCAGCTTGCAGGGGATGGCATCATCGCTGTCATCCGCCAGCACCATGTGTTCAGGACGCACACCCAGCACGATATTGCAGGACTGCACATTCTTCTTCAGCAGCTCTTCCCGCTTTTCGCCGGTCACCCCGATGGGCGTACCGAAGGGCATCACGAAGTACTGATCACCCTTGCGAACCAGTTCCGTTTCGATCATGTTCATCTTGGGCGCGCCGATGAATTCGGCCACGAAAATGTTCCGGGGCATTTCGAACACTTCGGTAGGCGTGCCCACCTGTTCGATGATGCCGTCCCGCATGATAACAATCCGGTCGCCCAGGGTCATGGCTTCGGTCTGGTCATGGGTAACGTAGACGAAGGTGGTATCCAGCTTCTGCCGCAGCAGAATGATTTCGGCACGCATCTGGTTGCGCAGCTTGGCGTCCAGGTTGGACAGCGGTTCGTCCATCAGGAACACCTTGGCATTGCGCACCATGGCACGGCCGATGGCCACACGCTGACGCTGGCCGCCGGACAGGGCACGGGGCTTGCGGGTGAGGTATTCGGTGATGCCCAGAATTTCTGCGGCATTGGTCACCTTTTCATACACCTGGTCTTCCGGCATCTTCTGCAGACGCAGGGAGAAGGCGATGTTGTCATACACCGTCATGTGGGGATAGAGGGCATAGTTCTGGAACACCATGGCGATATCGCGGTCCTTGGGCTGCAAATCGTTCACCACAACGCCGTCAATTTCCACAGTACCGTCGGAAATATCCTCCAGACCGGCGATCATCCGCAGCGTGGTGGATTTGCCGCAGCCGGAGGGGCCTACGAACACCACAAATTCCTTGTCCGCAATTTCCAGATTGAAATCATGAACAGCTGTTACTTTATTTTCGTAAATCTTCTTTACGTCGGTCAATTTTACGCTTGCCATACGCTGTGTCTCCTTTTCTTCATTTCCATCAGGTTCACGCCGGAAGGGATCAGCCCTTCACGGCGCCGCCGGTAACGCCTTCCACGTAATACTTCTGCAGGCACATGAACAGCACCGTTACCGGAATGGCAACCAGCACACCGCCGGCGCAGAACATGGTGTAGGAGGCGGCGATCTGGTCCTTATTCAGCCAGCGGTACATACCCACGGCCACGTTCATGCCCGCGGAGGTGCCGAAGGAGATGTACTGGGCAAACACATAGTCGCCCCAGGGGCCCATGAAAGCCGTCAGGATGGTATAGATCACGATGGGCTTGGACAGCGGCAAAATGATCTTTTTCAGCACCTGGAAACGGGTGGCGCCGTCCACACGGGCCGCTTCGTCCAGGGATTTGGGGATGGTGTCAAAGAAGCCCTTGGACACATAATAGCCCATACCGGAGGAGGCAATGTACACCAGGATCAGGCCGGGCACGGCGTTGGCTTGGGTCATGCCCAGGTCCTTGAGCACACGGTAGAGAATGATCATGGTGAGCATGCCGGGGAACATGCCCAGAATCAGCATGAACCGCATCAGGGGCTTTCTCATCTTGAAACGGAAACGGGACAGGGTATAGCTCATGCAAAGCACGATGATGGTCTGCAATACAGCCGTCACCAGGGCAGCAATGAAGGTATTGGCATACCAGCGGGGGAAGTCCGTCTGGAAGAGGGCCTTATAGTTGTCAAGCCCCCACTGCTTGGGCAGCACATAGCCCACCGGGCCCTTCAGTTCCACCCGGAAGGACTGCAGCACAATGCACACAAAGGGCACCAGCCAGATGATGCTGATGCAGATCAGCAGCGCATAAATGGCCGTGTTTCCGATGGCACGGGAGGTTTTCAGGCCCATATGACGCTTCATGGGATTGGTGATATTCTTTTCACTCATCACTGGAAATCCTCCTCGTTCTTAATAGAGGGCAGCACGTTGTACACAACCAGAGAAATCAGCGCCACCACCACGAACACCAGAATACCCACAACAGAAGCCAGATAATACTGGCTTTCCGCACCTTGTGTGATCTTGAACAGCCAGGTGATCAACAGGTCCGTATAGCCCACGGTACCCGCTGCGGAAGAGGCAGCCGGGTTGGTGGGCGCACCGCCTGTGAGGAGGTAAATGACGTTAAAGTTATTCATGTTGCCCGTGAAGCTGGTCAGAAGATACGGCCCGGTGACAAACAGCATGTAGGGCAGGGTGATCTTGGTGTACTGCTGCCAGGGATTGGCACCGTCAATGCGGGCAGATTCATACAGGTCCTGAGGAATGTTCATCAAAATACCGGTGGTGATCAGCATCAGGTAAGGAATACCGATCCATACATTGGTAATGATGACGGTGATGCGGGCCCAGGTGGGATCCTCCCAGAAGGGCAGCGCTTCCGTAATCCAGCCCATGCTCATCAGGAACCCGTTGATGATGCCATTTTTCGCAAACATTTTGGACACATAGAGCAGGGAAATGAACTGGGGAATGGCGATGGTGAGCACCAGCACCGTGCGCCACAGTTTTTTCAGGTTAATGCCCTTTTTGTTGATGGCCATGGCCACAAACATGCCCAGGAAGTAGTTGGTGAAGGTGGCAAAGAAGGCCCACATCAGCGTCCAGGAAAGCACTTCGCCGAAGGTGGCGGCGTAGGACTGCACACTGCCGCCGCTGTTGACGTTCCAGTTCAGCATGGTGTTGAAGTTATCCAGCCCCACCCAGCCAAAGAGGTTGCTGTAATAGCCGTCATGGGCACCGTCATAGTTAGTGAAGGCCACCAGGATCATGAACACAATGGGCAGCACGGTGAAGATCAGGATGCCGGTGAGGGGCAGGGCCATCAGCGTCTTGTGGAACTGATCGTCCACCAGGGAGCGCAGATCGTCCTTGCCGCTTTTCAGCTTCTTGCCCTTGGCCAGAATCTGCTCCGCCAGCTTGTTCTGCCGCACGTTCACCCGCCAGGTGTAAATGAAGGCGATGATGAAGAAGATGGTCAGCACGCCATAGAGCAGGATTTTGAAGCTGTTGTCGTTATAGACGGTATAATAGGCGTCCAGCACAAAATCGTACTCTTCCGAGGGGCCCACCTTGCCCAGGCTGGGCAGCATGGACAGCCAGTATCCGCCGGCCAATACCATATAGCCGATGAACACCACTTCAAACAGCAAAAAGAGCAACCCGCGGAGAATCTGCCCCCGGGCAATATTGCCAAAGCCCATCACCAGGAAGGAAACCTTGGTTTTCCAGTCGCCGTTTACGAAGGTGGAGAAAATGTCCACCGCTTCTTCCTTCACCTTGCTGCAGCCCTTTTTGATCAGGTTCCACAGCGCCACAAAGAGCCCCAGAATTTTCTGGGGAATGGAACAGAAGAAGCGGCTGATCTTATAGAGAAATTTTTTCCCTTTTGATAATTTCAGGTATTCAAGATCAGAGTATGTCTTCATGCCTGCTGTTCGCTCCTTTACGGAAACGGCCGGAACCAATCGAGATTGGCTCCGGCCAAATGTGTGATCAATCAATCTCTGGAAAGAGCTGACCTAAGGCACCTCTTCAGTGATTGTTCATCAGTTTTTCACGATGGTGATTTCGCTGCCGTTCACGGTCACGGTGTAGTTGCCGGGTTCGGCGAAGACGATGTTATTGTCGGGGTTGGCTTCCACGCCCAGATCCTGAATCAGTTCGGCGCCGGTCACAACCTGAGCAAAGCCCTTATCGGTGTCCCACTTGCCGGGGTTCACGATGCGGCCGCCCATGTAATCGCTTTCGGGCACGTCCAGGGTCAGAACGCCATCCTTGAAGTAGAAGGTATCGGTTTCGTCAGCGTTGTTCCAGCCGTTCCAGGCGCCCACAAACAGCAGGGCGTTGTTGTCCAGCTTGAACAGAGCGGCGATCTTGTCATAGTAGTTGTCCAGCGCCTGCTGCAGGCCGGCTTCGTCGGTGGCAGCCTTGATGTCATCGCCGATTACCTTGGCAATATCCCACCAGGAGCCGTGGATCTGGCCCTGAGGCACAGAGTAGGGAGCCTGAGCATTCAGAGCCACCAGACCGGGATTGGCCTGCACGGCTTCGGAAGCCTGGGCATTCAGGTTGGAGGGGCCCCAGGACAGCGCTTCAAAGCGTTCCAGCTGGCACTGTTCGCCGGTCAGGTACTGAGCCAGCTGATGCAGAGCAGCAGCCTTCACAGCATCCACCTGAGGCTTCACGCCCATCAGTTTGCAGCCGTTGAAGGAACCCAGGTGATATTCCTTGCCATCCACTTCGAAGGAGGGCAGGTCAGCAACGCCCATGTTGTCGCCCAGGATGCCCTGAACATTGTTGAAGTCCCAGGTACCGGTCACAACGATGGCAGCGCCGGAAGCGAATTCGGAACCGGAGGAGGAGGACAGATGGAAGGGGGACTTGACCAGCTTTTCGATACCCTTGGCGGCGATCAGGCCTTCGGGGCTGTTGAAGGTATCCTTAACGGAAACGAAGTTCTTGCCTTCTTCGTCCATGGTCCATTCGGACACGCAGCCGGTGCCGAAGAACACGCCAGCCAGATACCAGGCAGAAGTCTGCATTTCATAGGCGAAATACTTCTGAGCGGCTTCGCAGTCAGCGATCAGGGCTTCCAGAGAATCAATATGTTCTTCGGGGATAACGCTCTTGTCATAGTACATGAAATAGCCGTTGTCGGCGGTGAGGGGATAGGCGTACATGGTGTCGCCGGCAGTGGCAGCGGCAACAACACCGGAGGAGTTGGCAGCAGACACGGTTTCGGCAGCCTTTACGCCCAGCTTGGCCAGAGCACCGGCCTGCACCAGACGGGCAAACTGGTCCTGAGCAAAGCAGAACAGGTCGCCGCCGGCTTCCACGTCGGTGATCATCTGGGTAGCAGCGTCAGCTTCGGACACGGCTTCAACGGTGGCGTTGAAAACGATGCCCAGTTCGTTGGTCTTGTTGAAGTTTTCGATCTGGGTCTTGGTCAGTTCCACAGCATTTTCAGCAACCCAGACGGTAATGTCATAGGTGCCGGCCAGGCTGGTAGCGCCGGCGGTGCCGATCATGGTGAACATCATCATGGCGGCCATCAGGACAGCAAGAAACTTTTTCATAGCGGGGTTCATCCTTTCTTTTTATTCTATGGCTCAAGCGCCACAAAATTCTTTCCAAGGCACAAGCGCAGAGAAATAAACCTTCCTCGTTTATTTTGCTTTTGCACTCCGGATTGTGTATTTATTGTATTCTTTTTTGACCAGATTGTCAATACATTTTGCAGATTTTCTCATTTTTATCCTTCAATTCCCCAGAAAGACGCATGTCCGCACAAGGCGGACATGTTGGTTACATTATTGCACAGAATTGAGCAAAGCGTCGTCAATTTTGCCCCAGGCACCGTTGCCGGCCCCCTGGCATTTCACATACACGCCCACAACCACCTCATCTTCACCGCTGCAGGTGAAGGCCTCGGTGACGGCGGTATCCCAGTTGCCGTAGGAGGTGATCCCCATGGGGGCCCGGGTGACGATTTCGCCGTTCACCTTCACATAGGCATAAATATCGGTCTGGCCGGCGTCGCCGCCCATGATGGACACGGTGAACTTATATTTCCCGCCGGGCAGGTTCTGCGCTTTTTGTTCCAGGGTGAATTCCACGCTGTTTTGTGCGGCAGACCAGAAATGCATGTGTTTGTCCCCGGTGAGGGAATCGGTCTTTTTGTCTTCGATGTACAGTTCATCCGCGTTTTTCAGATCGGTGATCTGCCACAGGGCAGAGCTTTCTTCGAAGCTGTAATCCTGCAGGTAATTGTATTCCACCATGGACACATAGCATTTCGCCGTCATGCCCCCGGCCTGTCCTTCGATCACATACTGGGCCACACCGCCCTTGTGCATCTTTTCATCCTGCTCCGGAGTAAAGTCCCACTGCACGGGAATAGCCTTTTTTGTGTTGTCCGTCATGACGGCATTCACCGTTTCGGGCAAATTCAGGGGCGCATTCAGATCGCAGATGATGGTCGCATCCTCCAGCGCATCCGCCACCGCCTCAATTTCATTGCCTTCCCGCATCAGCCGGAACACCTTCAGCGATTCCAGGGCCTTGCCATCCGGGCCAAAGAGGGCCTGGTTGTCCACCGCATTCCCGCCGTAATACTTGCCGGCATCGTTGGGGTCATATCCTGCCGCATAGCTGGATGCCCAGCCGGAGCCGTACTTTTCCCATTTTTCGTGGTTTTCTTCCCAGCTGTTTTGACCCACGCTGATCCAGGTGCCTTCCCAGTACACCACACCGATGCCGTTCACGGTATCATTCACCAAGGCGTTGGTAATGTCCCACAGGTTGTTGGCCTGCCCCTGCACGGAAAAGGGATAGCTTTTCGTGATGGCACCGCCGTCGCCGATGGTATTGCCGTTAAAGTCAGTATCTTCGCCGGTGTAGGCATAGCTGGTTTCCATCACCATCACCTTTTTGCCGTAGGTGGTGGCAATGCGGGACAGGCTTTCCGTCAGGTTTTCCAGCGTACCGTGCCAGTAGGGATAATAGGAGGAAGCGAATACGTCGTAGTCCACCTGATAGTAATCCATTTTCTTGGCATAGGTGTCATAGCTGCCCACCTTTTCGGGATTGGCAAAATGCAGCGCCACCAGCGCCTCCGGAAATACCTCCCGGGTGGCTCTGGCCCCGGCCTGCATCAGGTACTGGATATTGAACCAGATTTTTTCGCCGCACAGGTACTGGTTGGTTTCGTTGCCCACCTGCACCATACCCACGTCCACCCCGGCATCCTTCAGCTTCTGCAGGCATTCTTTGGTATACTGGTACACGGCTTCGGTTTTTTCTTCGATCTCCATGCCCTGCCAGGCCTTGGGCACCATCTGCTTGCCCGGATCCGCCCAGAAATCGGAATAATGGAAATTCACCAGCAGCTTCATGCCGTATTTCGTGGCCCGCTGGCCAATGAGCACCGCCTTGTCAATGTCGCAGTTGCCGCCGCCATAGCCGTTGCCATCCTTGTCGTAGGGATCGTTCCAGATGCGCACACGGATGTAGTTCACCCCGTTATCCGCCAGGATCTTGAACACATCCTCTTCTTCGCCGTCAAAATTGTAATACTTCACGCCGCTTTCTTCCAGCGCAATCACACAGGAGGCGTCCATACCAAAAATGAAATCCTCCGGCAGATTTTCGATCTTTTTCACATACAGGCTGCTTTCCTCCGCCGCTGCCGAACCCATGGAAAGCATCACCATCAGCATGCAGCACACAAGACTCAAAAATTTCATTTTCCTTCCTCCTTTATTCTATGCTCAGTAAACGCTGCGCATACCGGACCGCCAGCCCATCTTCCAGATGTGCGGACTGATTGCCGAAGAACAGATAATAATTCTGAGGAACATAGAGATTGTTATCATAAGCAATATACGCTTTTGCCACGCCCTCGCCGGTACCTGCGTCATATACCTTCAGCCCATACGGAAGGCCCTCCCATTCCATCACATCACCCTGCGCTGCCATTCCTTCCGGCAAGGGCGCAAAGCACTCCCGATAAGTTTCCACGCTTTCTTCCGGGAGGATGAAAAGATCCGCATCTCTCAGCTCATCCCCGCCGAACATGGCGTATGTGAAGGGCCGCACCTGCACCGCACGGATGTTTTCCCCCGCTTCTTCATACAGCAAAAGGGCCAGCGCCTTGCCTCCCGGCACTTCGCCATCCACATACAGGGCAATGATATCTTCCGGCGCATAGGTGGTGATCCGGGTGAACACAAAGCCCCACAAAATCACGCTGAGCACCAGCCACAAAAGCATCATGGGCAAAAGATTCAAAAAACGGTTATTCCTCTTTTTCATTGTATCACCTCATACCCGGTGATAAATTTCCGCACCGCGCTCACCTGCACCCGGGTTCCATCCGCAGGCAGCTGCCGGGCCGCAGCGCTTTCCGCATGGAGCAGGATGCTTTCCTCCCCCGTCTGCAGCCGGATTTTTTTCACCGTCACGCTCTTTGGAATGGAAAAAGATTCTCCGGTGCGCTGCAGCACCCCGGAAAACACCTCTTCCTCCCCGGCCATGATGCCCTTCATATGCTCCGCCCGGGCCCTTGCCGGGGCATAGGCAAATACATACAAAAGCATCACCGCCCAGCCGGCAATTACCGACAACACGATCACCGGCAAAAGCAGCCTGTCCTGATTGAAAAACGTCACTTGTGTGCACAGAAAAATACACACTGCCAGCGATAAAATACCCACACCCAGCATGATATATTTCCGTTGCCGGGCCTTTTTCAGCCACTCTTTGGCGGCTTCCATGGAATAGAGCTTTTTCATTTTTATTCCCTTCCTTTATGCCGGATTATAGCATGTTTTTTCTGCCTTGACAAGCAAAGGGTTTTATGGGATAGTTACATTATGAAACACAACGAAAGAAGGGATTCCCATGCTCAAGCGCATTTTTTGCCTGTCCATGGCACTTTTGTTTGTCTGCTGCAGCGTCTTTGCGCTGGATGATTTTGATCTTTACATCAAGCAATATCCCAAAGCAGACAGCGGCGAATGCATCGTCAACGATATTCTTTTTGCCGAAAAAGAAGCCCCCGATGACAATAACCGGGTGTTTTACGAGATCTTCGTGGGTTCCTTTTCCGATTCCAACGGAGACGGCATCGGGGATCTGCGGGGTATCATCAACCGCATGGATTACTTAAATGACGGAGATCCCCAAAGCGGCCTGAGCCTTGGGGTGGAGGGCATCTGGCTGACGCCCATCTTCCTCTCCCCCTCCTATCATAAGTACGACGTTACCGATTTTTACAAAATTGACCCTCAGTTCGGCACCATGGAAGACTTGCAGGAATTGATCGACCTGTGCCACGAACGGGATGTGAAGATCATTCTGGATCTGCCCATCAATCACACCGGCATTGAAAACCGCTGGTTCAAAAATTTCTGCAACGCCCACATGATGCAGAACGAACAGAATGATTATTACAATTTCTATTCCTGGCTGGATGAAGGCGCAGCCATCCCTGCCGGCCGGGTGTTTTCCAAGGTGTTCGGCCAGAAGCTGCTCTACGAATCCAATTTCTCCGACCAGATGCCGGAGCCCGATTATGATAACCCCTTTGTCCGGGAAACCTTCCTGAACGTGGCCCTGCATTATCTGAACATGGGGGTGGACGGCTTCCGCTTTGATGCCGCCAAATACATCTACATGGGCGATAACACAAAATCCGCCCAGTTCTGGGACTGGTACATCGGCGAACTGAAAAAGGTAAAGCCCGACGTGTACACCGTGGCGGAAGTATGGGACGGGGACGGGGTCATTGACCGTTACCTGCCCTTCACCAGCTGCTTCCATTTCTCCGCCAGCCAGGTGGCCGGTATCATCGCCGAAACGGCCAAGGAAGGCGATGTGAACCGCTATGCCCAGTGGCTGGAAAGCTATCAGGCCCATGTTTCCTCCGTGTCCGATACCGCCCGGCCCACCCTGTTTCTCTCCAACCACGATATGGACCGTGCTTCCGGCTATCTCACCCTGGCCAGCGGTCAGATGAAAATGGCCGCCAGCCTCTACATCCTCACCCCTGGTTCTCCCTTCCTGTATTACGGCGAGGAGATCGGTGTCCGGGGCAGCCGGGGCGGCGCCAATTCGGACGCCAACCGGCGCATGCGTATGCTCTGGGGGGATGGGGATACCGTGCAAAACCCCCGTGAAACCACCTACGCCAAGGAATCTCCCTACACGGTGAAGGATTTTGCCCCCACGGCCGACAGCCTGCTGACCCACTATAAACAGCTCATCATGGCCCGGAAAGCCAACCCGGAAATTGCCCGGGGCACTGTCACCGCCCTTTCCTTCCCGGATACCAAGATGGGCGGCTTCATCAGCACCTGGGAAGGTTCTTCCTGCCTGGTGATTCATAACACCACCGACCGCACCCGCACCGTGGATCTTTCCGGCATGACGGACCTTTCCTTCGATACCGTCAGTGCCGTTATCGGCGTGGGCCAGGGAACCATGGAAGGCACCTGCATCACCCTGGACGGCCAGACCACCATCATACTCCGCTGAAAAGGAAAGCAGCCCCATCCCGGGGCTGTTTTTTGTTGTGCATGAACAAAAAAGCTGCTATAATGCAGAAAAAGCCGAAAGGAGGCGATCGCCATGCGGCGTGAACAGCATCAACTGTGTTTCGGGAGGAAACACAAAAAATAAATCCTCCCAATAAAAAACGGAGGACATTCCATGCAATTTGAAATCTTTGGTTCATCCCATCTGGAAGAAGCGCAGGTGCTGGCACAAAAAGCTTACAGCGCCGCCTGTCACCATTTCCCTGCCCTGCCCCAAAGCAGTCCCTTGCCCTCTTTTGCCCCCCTTTGCAACGGCCTGGGCATTGCCGCTGTGGAAAAAGGGAAGCTGCTGGGCTTCCTGGCAGCGGAAGACCCCATCTTCCGCATGTTCGGCACCATGGAAAACGGTGTGTTTTCCCCGGTACACGCTCATGGTCTTTCCCCGGATGCACCGGAAGGGCTGATGCAGCGCATGTACCAGCAATGCGGTGCCCTGTGGCAAAGGGCAGGCGCCCTGTGGCACGCCGTGTGCCTGTATGAAAACGAAACCGCCGCTGCCCGCGGCCTCATCCGCTACGGCTTTGGCCAGCGGTGTGCCGATGCGGTGCGCACCGTTTTGCCCCTTGCTATCCCCTCATTGCCCGGCATTGAGTACAAAGAAGTAACCCCCGGCGCAGAGGACCTGGAGGAAATGCACATTGGCCTGTGGAAGCATCTGCTGCAAAGCCCCTGCTTCCTTTCCGGCCCCGATGAAGCCATGCACTGGTGGCTGAGCACCCTCAAAACCCGGCCCATCCGGGTGTTTGCCGCCTACATGCAGGGAAAACCCGTGGCCTACATGGAAGTGCGCAGCGACGGGGAAAATTTCATCACCCACATTCCCGGTATGCTGAACATCTGCGGCGCTTACTGCGATCCTGCTTTCCGGGGCACCGGCATCAGCCCTGCCCTGCTCTCCTTTGTCCTGGACAAGCTGCAAAAGGAGGGCTATACACACCTTGGGGTGGACTACGAAACCATGAACCCCACCGCCGCAGGATTCTGGGAAAAGCATTTCACACCCTACACCCAAAGCCTGGTGCGCCGGTTGGACTGCATCTGACATCAAAACCAAGCATAGTGCTTGTGCCTCCCTTGCCCCAAGGGAGGCTTTTTTGTATCAAGAAAAGGCCGCTTCAACAGCGGCCTAAGAAATAGTGCATAGATAGCGCGGGGGTTATTGGTTCATCTCCATCATCCACCGGCCTTTTTCCACCAGTTCCTCCAGGGTGGGCACCTTCACGATCCGAATCCTATCCATATTGTCAGGGTATACGAAATCACTCAGATACATCTCTCCGGTATTCTTATCGAAATACAGGAAATTATTCTGCGTGAAAATTTCCTCCCAGCTGCGCATATCCACACACACTGCCAGGCCGGAAGACGCCAGATACACCCTGGCATTTTTTTCATCCTCCATCACAAATGCAGGTTTGTTCGTTGATACAGCTTGCCCGTTTATATGCCAGCGGTACACCCTTTCCAGCGTGTTCGTATCATAAACAAACATCTGGCCGTCCCTGGTATGCAGCAAAAGATAATCGCCATGATGGAAAAAGTACAGGCCTCCCATGGCATTTTCGGTAATGCCGGTTTCTGTTTCCGCCAGCAGCGTTCCTTCCTTTGCGCTGAAAATCTGCAGCTTTCCATTGCCGTCATGGATGGCCATGCGTTTCTTTTCCGCATTGACCTGTGCGCAATACCACTGCTGATCCGCATCCGTCAGGGTAACATAATCCCAGTTATCTTCCTCCAGCCAATACAGGGCAAATACCGGTATGTCATCCGTTTCTCCGGCCAGATACACCATCACAACGCCGTCCGTTACAATGAAATCCTGAAGCCGCTGTTCCACATTCTGCGGCAGGGGAACACGGCGTTGATACTCCCCATCATGGAAAAACGTCATTTTGCCGTTCCCAAGGCGCGCCGTCAGTACGGTGCCGTCGGAAAGGCGGCCGGAGCCGTCCTTTCCGATCAGTACCATCTGCTGGGCAAAGGATGCATATCCGCCGCCGCCTGTCTGGGGCGTGGTCTCGTCCCGCAGGATATCCGCTTCCTCTCCCCGGAAAAGACGGGTGTTCTGATAATCGCTGTCCTGAATGTATCCGCTGCCGTCCGCCAGAAAATATATATCTTCATCCTGAAAATACAGTTCAGACCAAAACCGGGCTTTCACTTTATGCTCCCGGGTGTCCAGCAGGATCATCTCATAGATCATCTCATCATCCTCCCCGTAACACGGAAAGGACCCCAATGCAATGGTATTTTCGTTCACCACCGTGTGAAGGGAAGCCGTATTGAAGGACATCATTTTTCCGTTTTCATCCAGCTGCAGAGTCTCTTCCGGCCACTGCACCATGGTCATACCGGAGAATAATTGCACCGTATATGGTTCATCTTCCGTCATAGCCGCCACTTTTCCGCCTCCCGCTGCCGGAGACAGCGATTGAGCGCTCTTGACAATATTTCCTTCCATCGGCACATGCAAAAAGCCATTTCCGCTGATCTGAGCGCATTCGATTTCGCCCAGCTGGGCGGCAGCGGCATCCCTGAAACCCACTTCCGATATCCAGCCAACCGAGTAATAACCGTTTCGGAGCACAAACCCGAACAAATACCGATTCACCGGGAACATGGAAAGCAAGCTGTCACACAATTTTACCTGCGCCAGCTTCTTTCCGGTATGCCTGTCCACCTGAAACATCCAGTCCTTGGCGCCTACAATCAGGTCATTGATGCCCGGAAGCACAAACACATTGCTTCCAAAGAAAAATTCTCCTTCTTCGCCCAGCTTGCTTTCCCATACCTTTCCTTTTTCGCTGTCCATAAGTTGCAGCCAGACGCCTTTTTCGGTTGCACTCGCATAATGCACCGACAAAAACTGCTTTTCATCCACCGGCAAAAGCGCCATAAACCGATCGCTGATGAATTGATCTGTGAATTCCTGACGCAGCACTTCCCCGGTTTCTCCGCTTTCTGTATCCACGGTGAAATACACATACTGCGGCAGGTTCAAAACATCTTCATCTTGCGCTGTTTCCTTCAGCACATACATCCCCATCAGGGTGCTTTCATCCGTATAGACAAGGGTTTTCCCATACTGGCCATATATGCCGCTGCTGGGCACCTCAAGATTCCTATTGGATCCGCCCTCCAGGTGGCAAACCTCTGCCCGGCTCACTTCTTTTCCCGAAGCGGCAGACAGCGTAATCACCTCGTACCCCGCATCCGTATTGTCAATGCCATAGTAAGGGTTATCCCGGTTCAGAAAAGAGATAGATTCCTTTCCGGGAGAAACTGCAAAGCCTTCCTGCAGGTCCTCAATTTTGTATTCCCACAGGCATTGGCCGCTTTCCGCCTGCAGGCCAACCAGCTTTTCCTTGAAATGGCCCACTACCACGCCTTCCGGTGTAACCGTTACCAGCTTTGCACCGATTTGGGAAAACCATTTGGCGTCTCTGGACATATCATATATCCACTTTTCCGCGCCGTTTTTGCTGTCATAGCAGATGATTTTTCCGTATTCATCCATGGTCAGCAAATAACGGCCGTCCTCCGTCAGGCAGAATTCCGCAACGGGCGTTGTCTGCGTAACAGAGCGGGTAATATACTGAATATTCTCCTGGTTGTTTGCAAAGGGATCCAGCGCCTGAAACAGCACCGCTTCCGCCGGGGCATAGTAGGGCCTGTCTTCCTCTGCGGAAGGCAAAGCGCTCACTGCGCTTTCCACCGCCCCGATCAGATTTTGCTCCAGCAATGCTTCCCGGGCATTGGAAGAAAGCAGCTGGGATTCACGCAGCAGCACCGCCTGATTGATCTCCTGCAATTGGGTGTTTTTCTGGGCCAGCTGGTTGTTTTTCATCAGCAGCATCCCCATGAATGCCAATAGCACCACGCCTGCCGCCGCCCCGGCAAAGGCCATTTTCCGGGTGCGCCGCCGCTTTTCACGCTGCACCAGGGTATCATAAGCACAGCCCAGCATGGCGGCAAACAGCTTTTTGATCTGCTTTTTCAGTTTCTTCAAAGAAATGGAAATATTGATGCCCCGGGCATCAATGGCCAGCGGCTCCACGCTCATTTCCAGGCCTGTCTGCGGGTCCGTCACATGGGTCAGTTCCTCCGGGAACACATTCTGCGGTTCCCCTTGTGCCAACACCACAAACACATCATCCCGGCTGTGGTGCTGCAGAAAATACTGCACTTCCCTTTGCACCCACTGGCTTTCCCGGGCAGCTTCGGAACACACCACCACCAGATACCGGGCGTTATCCAGCGCACGGCAAATGCTTTCCGTCAGGTCGCTGCTGACGGGCAGTTCTTCTTCATCCCGAAACACCACGCCCAGCTTTTTCTTTCCATCCTTGCGCAATGCCCTGGGAATCACATATTCTTCTATGCTGCGGTGCACTGCCTTGGCAATGGCCGCATCCTGTTCCGTATGCCGGTAGCTGATAAATGCTACATAGGCTCTGTGTTCCATGGTGTTTCCTCCGTATATCCGCCTGAAGCTGGTATGCAAACAAGTGGGTATTTACTTTCCTCTGTCAAAAAAATAATACCATATTTTTGCATGCATCGCAAGAAGCTGCACAGCAAATGCTATTCCTGCAGACGCAAAAAATGCGTTTGCGGAAAGGAGAGAACATCATGTCTGACAAGAAAAACCAGTGTATCCATTGTTCTGTGAAATCCTGCCGTCATCTCAAGCAGGACCAGGGCCTGTGCGGCCTGGAAAGCGTGCAGATTGCCCCCACACCCATGGCTTACTCCGGCGACCCGGCCGACGAGAGCATGTGCCAGAGCTATCACTGCAAATGAGCAAAAAACCGCTGCACCACAAACTCACTGAAGACCCGCTTTTTGACGTGACCCGGGTTTCCTCCGCCACCGATTGCACCGGCCTTGTGGCCGCCATGCCCATGACGGAGGATGAAGCGCACAATCTGGCGGAACTGGAAAGCATTCACCCCATCTTTCCCCAGAACGACGTAAAATAATACGCACCCCACGCAAAACGCCGCAGAAAACTGCGGCGCTTTTTATCATCGAAAAAGCAGCACGGGTTTTTCACCCATGCTGCTGTGCATTTTTTGTTCAGGAAAGCGGTGTGGCATCCCCTTCGGAAAGCGCTTCCGGCAGGGGCATCTCTTCCTTCAGACAGGAAAGCCGGCTGATGGATACCTCGTATGCAATGCGGCTGATCACAGCGCCGTCGGGCATTTGCTTCTGATATTCCCGGCTTTGAAAACGGCCCTGGATGCGCAGCTTATCTCCCACCTGCAGGGTGGATGCATAGCGGGCGGTACGGCCCCATGCAATGCAGGGGATATAATCGCTTTTGCCAAAGGAGCGGTTCACTGCCAGCATCAGATCGGCAATCTCCCGGCCAAAGGGCGTGGTGCGAAAGGATGGAGGCTTGCAGATGGCGCCCGTCAATTGCACGGTGTTGGGGTTTTCGTTATCATCCGGCGTTTCCAGCTGCTGAGCAAAGGCAGTGAGCAGCAGCCTGCCGCTGCCGCCGATCACCTTGTTGTAGGACCGGAGCTGACCGCTCACACCGATGCGCACCCCGGGCGCCACTTCGCCGTCCATCAGCCGTTCGCTGACGGTCACCGGCAAAATATCGTATGTGCCGGAAAGCCGGGGCACTTTCAAATCCATCCTATAAAACTGTTCGCCAAACACCTCATGATCCACCACCGGCGTGCTGTCAATCACACCGCATAATTTCAATACATTGTTTTCTGTTTCCATCATGGTTTTTCTACCTCCGGTACTGTTTCAGGCGCAGCCTTCTGCCTGCCCTGTATATCGATCACCGTATTTCCTTTCAGCAGCAATTCTGAAATGGGAACGATTTCAAAGCCTGCCTTCTGCAGCCGCTCCAGCACCTGGGGCAACGCCTGCAGAATATACTTGGAATCGTTGTGGAAGAGAATAATATCCCCGCTTTTGACGTTCTTTGTGGCCCGGGAAACCAGATCCTCCACGCCCCGGTTTTTCCAGTCCAGGCTGTCCACGCTCCACTGGATCACCTCATATCCGCTGGCTCTGGCCGTTTGCACCACCAGATTGTTGTAATCCCCGTAGGGCGGGCGGAAAAGGGCGGAACGCTTGCCGATCAGGCTTTCCAGCCGGTCATCCATTTTTTTCAGTTCGTCCACAATCTTCTGGCTGGACAGTTTGCTCATCTGGGGATGGGAGGTGGAATGATTGCCGATCTCATGACCCCTTCTGTCTATTTCCTTTACCAGTTCGGGAAACCTTTCTGACCAGATGTCCACCAGGAAAAAGGTGGTTTTCACCCCGTATGCATCCAGAGTGTTCAGAATTTCCATGGTCTGGTCACCGCCCCAGGCGGCATCGAAGCTGATGGCAATTTTGCCGTCGCTTCTGTCCACACAGTAGATGGGCAGCTCCCTTTTTCCGGCACTCACCCGGATGCCGTCCGCTCCCAGGGCATATACCCCCACCAGGGCCATCAACAACACCCATGCGCCGTATACCGGAAACGCAATCCTTTTTCTTTCCTTTGTGCTTTCTTCAGCAGCCTTCACCTGCTTGAGCATCGCTCTTCCCTCCTTCTCTGCCTTCACTCTATGCAGCAAAAAAGGGAAATAGAAGCCCGCCGGATATCGCTTTCCACCGTCCATATTATATGAAAACTGTGGCTAAATTATGATGAAATTGCAAACAAAACAGGGCATTCGGCAAAACTGGTGCTCCTTTGCCACAACCTGTCAGGCTATGACAAAAAACCGGATGCAGAAGCAGACCAAAGCAGGGGCTTACGCAGCCCCTGTACCCCGCGGCAGGGCCATTGGCCCTGCACCCGGAGCGCGATGAAACAAATGTTATCAAAGGCAGTTGTTTTCGCATGTTCGTTGAAAGAAACGAAAAGAAACAGAACCACGGGCCCAATGAAAACAAAAAAGGCGTGGCCGGAAATAAATTTCCGCCAGCGCCTTTTT
>JAFSBN010000041.1 GCA_017437265.1 Clostridia bacterium | reverse complement strand
CCTGCTTCTTCTTGCTGGTTTTGAGAAGGGCGGCCTGATAATCTTCCACGGTATCCTTGGCCTGTTTCCAGATGCGGTAGCGGCGGAAAAGGCCCCAGAAGAAAATCAGCGCAAGGCCCACGGCGTTATAGCAGCCCGTCCACTTACTGGCGATGGAAAGCCCCATGAACAGCCCGGAAAGGCCAAGGGGAACCAGGGTTTTTAAGAAGGGGGTGTGGAAATAATCCATCTTGAACCAGTACAGCATGAAGTATACGGCCCACAGAATGAACAACACCACAAAGCTATCGATGGTGGCAATCCGGGTTTGGGTGAAATGCATGAGATCAAAGGTGATCATCAGCATGGCAAAGAGGCCGCCCCACTTGTTTCTGCTGAGCAATTTGCCAAGCAGATACATGGCAGGCAGCATCAAAACCCCGGCCATGGTACCGGCAAAGCGCCAGCCAAAGGGCGTCATGCCGAAAATGCCAATGCACCAGCTGATGAAAACCTTACCAAGGGGCGGATGAGTGGTTTCATAGGTGGGCAGGCCGTGGAGATGCTCAAAGCCGGTACGGGCATGGTAAATTTCATCGAAGTAGGTGGAATTGAAATAGCCCGGTTCGCCGTCCAGGGTATCCTGTTCGTCGTTGAGGAAAAAGACGGTTTCGTTTTCATAGGTGCCCACGATTTCATAGGGAATTACTTCGCCGGTTTTTGCATCCCGAAGAAGCACTTCGTAAATGGGCATATCATAGGCCTTGGTGGACAGGCGCACATACCGGCCGGACAGGGGACTGTAATTGGTGCCGGTGACGTAATACCAACTGAAGCAATTGGCATAATTGATGTTGGCGGTGCGCATATCCCAGTAGGAAAGGTCGTTTCCGGTTTCCACGGTGAGGGTGGAATCGTAATAGAGGATGCCGGGGAAATACAGAACGGAGAATTCCCTTTCTTCTCCAAGATCCAATAGGATGCTTTCTTCACCGTTTCCGGGATCGGATACCCAGGCCGTCTGAGGGGCCTTGGTGGAGCCAAGATTGGTGAAAGCAAGGGCGGCGTACAGAAGGGTGCACACCAGCATGATGGAGAAATCCCGTTTGGTAAGGCGGGCAGGAGGCGAAACCTGCACATCGGGCAGGGGATAGCCCTTTTGCTTTTGCGCAAGGGAAGCATCCTGTTCCGTGGCGGCCTTTTCGGCGGTTGGGGACAGGCACACATACACCGTGATGATGGAAAGCAGCGTGGTGAGGGAGGCACTCAGGTATTCCAAGGCAGAAAGATCGCTTTTGATGCCGCACATGGGGGCGCTCAGATGGGCCTCCACACCGCCGATGCGGATATTGCGCTCCAGCACGCTGGCAATGTTCAGGAAACTGGCAACGGAAACGGCGGCCATCAGGTAAATCAGCCGCTTATCCTTGGTTGTCAGGTAGCCCAGGAACAAAAGCACCACCACCGGGAACAGATACCTTTCGTGCATCATCCCGGCGCAGACGAACAAAAGCATCAGCATGCCGGCGGCATACTGGGGCAAATGGGCCAGGCTGCCCTTCAAAAGGAAATGTGCGCAGAACAGGAACACCACGCACACGATCATGCAGGTGCTGAGGGTGGCATAAGTCAGGCTGCCGG
>JAFSBN010000040.1 GCA_017437265.1 Clostridia bacterium | reverse complement strand
GGCTGCGGATTGGGACAGGATGAAAAGGTCTGGCAGCAGATCAAAGCACTGTATGCCCCTGAAAAACCCACGGTCTGGGATGCGGATGCGTTGAATTTGCTGGCGAAGGATCCCTTCCGGCTTGGTGAAAAGGCGGTCATCACGCCCCATATCGGGGAGGCTGCCCGGCTGCTGGGGCGCAGTACGGAAGAGATATTGAAGGACAGGCTGGAAGCAGCGAAAGAGCTGTGCGAAAAATTTGGCTGCACCGTGGTGCTCAAAAGCGATGTGACGGTGATTTGCTGCATGGAAGAGGGCAAGCCGGAATATATTCTCAACGCTTCCGGCAGCCCGGCCATGGCCAAGGGCGGCAGCGGCGATGTGCTGGCCGGGATGCTGGGTGCCTTGCTGCATGAGGAGATGCTTCCGCTGCAGGCTGCCGGGCTTGCGTGCCTGTGGCATGGTATGGCCGGCGAAGCGGGGGAAAAGAAATACGGCCTGCTGGAATTGACGGCGGAAAAACTGATTGAATGCTTTTATGAAGCGAGGAAAGAAAAATGATGGAATATTTGCCCATTGAGCAGCATCATCTGCCGGGGCTGGCCGGTGCCATGATGGCAGCCTATGCCAAAGCACCCTGGAATGAAAACTGGACGGAGGAAAGGGCAATGCGCCGCATCCGGGCCATTCTTTCCAATTTCCAGTCCGCCGGCATGGCTGCGGTAAAGGATGGAAAGGTGATCGGCGGCGTGCTGGGATATGTGGATCCTTATGCGGAGGAAGACTTTTTCTTCGTATCGGAATTGTTTGTAATGCCTGAATATCAGAAAAAAGGGTATGGCAAAGGGCTGTTGCTGGCCCTTGAAAAAGAACTGGCCGCAGCCGGTGTGCATGTGACCCAGCTGATTTCCATCGACGATAATCTGGGCTTTTATCATGCTTCCGGTATGGGCAAGGACAGCGTGAATGTGATGTTCAAGCGGTTTTAAGGAGATAACATGTTAGAAAAAATGGATGCCTTTTTTGAAAAAAGGCTGGATGGATATGACGAACATATGCGTACCAATGTGGACGATGAGGGCCAGTTTTATGCTTTCACCGCAGCGCAGCTGCCCAAGGCTGCCGGGGCCAAAATACTGGATCTTGGCTGCGGCACCGGGCTGGAGCTGGAGGAATATTTCCCTTTGAATCCTACGGCTGAGATCACCGGCATTGATCTGTGCCGGCCCATGCTGGAGGCACTGGAAAAGAAATTTCCGGGGAAAAAGCTGCGGCTGATCTGCGCTTCCTATTTTGACGAACCCATTGAAAAGGAGTATTTCGACGCCGCTGTTTCCGTGGAATCGCTGCACCATTTCACCAAGCAGCAGAAAATTCCCCTGTACAAAAAGCTGTGTAACGGCCTGAAAAAAGGCGGCTATTTCATCCTGACAGATTATTTTGCCGATCATCAGGAAAGGGAGGATTATTTCCAGCGGGAACTGATTCGTTTGAAAAAGGAGCAGGGCATTGAAGATAATGCATTCTATCATTACGACACGCCGCTGACGGTAGCAAACGAAACGGATGCGCTGCTTCAGGGCGGCTTTTCCGGGGTGGAAATTTTGAACCAGTGGGGAAGTACATACACCTTGAAAGCAATCAAGTGATGGAGGGAACGCAAATGAACGTGATGGAAGCCATTTTGAAGCGCCACAGCTACCGTGGAAAGTACTTGTCCACCCCTGTGCCACGGGAACATCTTGCTGCCATTATGGAAGCCGGTGCTGCCGCCCCCTCCGGCTGCAACAAGCAAACCACATCCTTCATTGCGGTGGATGACCCGGAGGTATTAAAGAAGCTGCATGCGGTTATTCAGCCTCCGGCGGCAGAAACGGCCCCGGCTATGATTTGTGTGCTGACAAGGAAAATCATCGCCTACCGGGACCGCACCTTCTATGTGCAGGATTACGCCGCGGCGATCCAGAACATGCTGCTGGCTATTGTGTCCCTTGGCTATGAAAGCTGCTGGTACGAAGGGCATATCACCGATGCCGATCGCATTGGTCACCAGATGGCCCGCATTCTGGGGGTGCCGGAGGAATATGAGCTGGTGTGCTTTTTGCCGGTGGGCGTGGCTGCAGAGCCGGTAAAAGGGCCCAGAAAGCTGCCGATGGAAGAAAGGTGCCGGTATAATTCTTTCTGAAAATGGAAAATCCCTGTTGACAAAGCGGTTAAATGGGTTTATAATCACGAAAAACACGGAAGGAGGGTATGTCAATGCTGCGTTATTTTGCCAACGGTATGAATAATCATATGCCCGTATGCGTTCTGAATGAACGAAACCGGCTTGCATTGGCGTACCTGATGGGAGAATAAGCATTCTCTTTCCATAGGTTTATCGCAGTGCAGGCCAGATGAACGGCTTGCACTGTTTTTATTTTTTCAAAGGAGGGATTTTCCATGATTTTCAACCACGAATACCCCATCTGTGAGTTCGATACGGAACGGAAAGCCGTGATCTGTGCAGCCGATTTTCTGGAAAAGGTGCTGCCGGAAAAATGCGTGCTCACTTTCTTCCGCAAGGAACTGAATGCCTTTGTACAGGAACATCAGTTGCCTCAGGTTGGGTACATGCATTCTGAAATCCTGGATATTCCCATTTATCTGTACGAATCGGAAGGGGAAAAAATCGCCATCACCATGCCCTTTCAGTGCTCCGCCGGTGCGGCCGGCACGTTGGAAGAAATGCATGCCATGGGCTGCAATAAGTTCATCATCTGCGGCGGTGCCGGTTGCCTGACGGGAAAGATGGCGGTGGGACAGATTATGCTGCCCATATCCGCTGTCCGGGACGAAGGGGCCTCCTATCATTACCTGCCCCCCTCCCGGGAAGTGGAAGCCCCCGCGGAAACACTGGAAAAAACGGCCCGGGCATTGACAGACATGGGCGTGCCTTTCACCTTTGGCAAAACCTGGACCACGGATGCCTTCTATCGGGAAACCAAGGAAATGGTGGAAAAACGCCGGGCGGAAGGCTGCAGCATGGTGGAAATGGAAACGGCGGGCTTCTATGCGGTGGCAAAGCACTATGACCTGCAATTGGCCCAGCTGCTCTATGCCGGGGATGATGTCAGCGGCGAAGCGTGGGATAACCGCAGCTGGAACAGCCGCAAAGGCATCCGGGCCAACCTGATTGATCTTTCTGTTGAACTGGTGAAACAACTGTAAGGAGGAAAACGAAAATGAACCATCAGGGAACCAAACGAATTGAAACCAACCGGCTGATCCTTCGGCCTTTCCGTATTTCCGATGCGCAGAAAATGTACGACAACTGGGCTTCCGACCCGGAAGTGACAAAGTTTCTCACCTGGCCCACCCATGCCAGCCCGTCCGTTACCGGGCAGCTGCTGGCCTACTGGTGCAATCAGTATGAGAAGGAAGATTATTACCAGTGGGCCATTTGCCTGAAGGAAAACGACGAGCCCATTGGCAGTATGGCCATTGTGGACGGCGATTTTCGTATCGGCCGGGCTGAAATTGGCTACTGCATCAGCCGGAAATGGTGGGGCAGGGGCATCACGGCAGAGGCCCTGCAGGCGGCGATGGATTATTTGTTTGATCAGGTGGGCATGAACCGCATCGAGGCCCGGCATGATGTGAATAACCCCAATTCCGGTAAAGTGATGCAGAAATGCGGCATGAAGCCGGAGGGCATATTCCCGGATTTTGGTTGCAATAATCAGGGCGTGTGCGATATTGCCCAGTATGCTCTCTTGAAAAAAGACAGAAAGAAGGATTGATTTATGAACAAGCCTATTGATATTACCGGCGTGGTGCTGAAAACAGAACGGCTCATCCTTCGGCCTTTTCAGGAAAGTGATCTTGAGGATTTTTATGCATATGCGAAAGTGGACGGTGTGGGCCAGATGGCCGGCTGGCAGCCCCACAAGAGTATAGAAGAATCGAAGGAAATATTGGATCACTTTATTCAGGGCAAGAAGACGTTTGCGCTGGAATACAAGGGAAAAGTAATTGGTTCTCTGGGCATTGAACGGTATAACGAGATGCAGTTCCGGGAGCTTTCCCCCTATCTGGGAAGGGCTATCGGCTATGTGCTGTCCAAAGCCTACTGGGGGCGGGGGCTGATGCCGGAAGCGGTGGAAGTGGTAAAGAAATACCTGTTCAATGCGCAGCAGCTGGATTTTATTATGGTGGGCCATTTTGACTGGAACCGCCAGTCGGCCCGGGTGATTCACAAAAGCGGTTTTCAGTATTACGCAACCATTCCCTATGAAACCCATGTGAACACCGTGGAAACGGATTTTGAGTACATCTGCTTCCATCCCAAATACCATAAACCGCTTTTGAAGCTGCCGAAGATAGGCATTCTCTGTGCTGCAAAGGACGAGCTTTCTCCCTTCCTTGAAATGATGCAGGTGGAAAGTGAAACGAAAAAGGGCCTGGCCACTTTCTATCACGGCACACTGGAAGGGGTTCGGGTGACGGCGGCATGGTGCGGCGTATGCAAGGTAAATGCAGCCATTGCCACTCAGATTCTCATTGATACCTACGGCTGCAACTATGTGATGAATGCCGGTGCCTGCGGCGGCATGGCCAAAGAGGCCGGTATTCTGGAAACCATCGTTTCTGAAACGGCGGCTCATCATGATATGGACCCCGGCATTCTGACGGATTATCATCCCTACATGGAAAGCATCTGGTTTCGGGCGGACGAAAGCCTATTGAAAGCGGCCCGGGCGGCGGCAGAAAGCCGGCCGGAATATCCCGTACATTTCGGCCGGACAGTCACCGGCGAAGCCTTCATTGACGACCATAACCGGGCTTCCATCAAAGGCAATCTGGCCCCCCTTTCCGTGGACATGGAAACGGCGGCAGCGGCGCAGGTGTGCCATGCTTTTGATATTCCCTTTCTGGCCATCCGAACCGTTTCCGACAATCCCGAATGCAGCGGCAGCGAAGCCTATCATGCCAACTGCGACCGGGCAGGAGAAATTGCTGCGGATGTCACACGGCAGACGGTGCATGAATGGAAGAAACAGAAAATCATCAAATGAATGTCCCGATTTTCTGTATGTTCTGTCCGTCAATGATCATTGCGCCGCTGCGTGCCTTCATGGTATGATAAAAGCGTACCAAGGAGCGTGGCAACATGGAAATTTTGCGGATTCACATTCAATTGGGCCAAACCCTTTCTCTGGACAGCCCTTCCGCCGGCGTGCGGATGATCCCCTTTACCGGCTTTTGCGACAGCGAGCTTTTCAAAGGTACCGTTCTGCCCGGCGGTATGGACACGCAGGTGTTCCCTTCCCCCGAGCGGGGCACGCTTTCTGCCCGGTATATGCTGGAGGGGGTGGACAGGGAAGGAAAACCCTGCAAATTGTTCATTGATAACAGCGCTGTGATGCAAAACGGCCGGGAAACCATCACCTTTCCCACCATCAAAACCGACAGCGCTGCCCTTTCCTTTCTGGAAACAGCCTTTCTTTCCGGCCGCATCGAGGGCAGGGAAGAGGGCCTGGATATTGTGATTTCCAGTGATGACACCGAAGGCAGAAAGCATATCCTTTTGCACCGTGCCGGTATTCCTTTGCACGGCTGTCTGGAACGGAAAACGGATGCGCCTTGTCCGCTGGTTTTGATGCTGCATGGCTTTGGCGGCGATATGAGCCTCTATCCCTCTCTTTTCCAGCATTTGTCTGACGAACTGACAAGACTGGGCCTGGCCACATTGCGCTTTGACTTTAACGGCCATGGTACCAGCGGCGGCGATTTTTCCAAAATGACGGTGTGGAATGAAGTGGAAGATGCTGCGGCCTTCCTTCAGTATGCGCAAACGCTGGATTTCGTGACGGATATTTACGTGCTGGGCCATTCTCAGGGCGGGGTGGTGGCCGGGCTGCTTGCCGGACTATACCCGGATGTGGTGAAAAAACTGGTGCTGCTTGCCCCGGCTGCTTCCCTGAAAACGGATGCTCAGGAAGGCCATTGCATGGCTGCCCGGTATGATACCTGGCATGTTCCGGAAAAGGTGGATGTGGGTGGCGATCATTTTGTGGGCGGATTGTATTTCCGCATGGCCCGCAACCTGCCCATCTACGAAACCACGGCCCGGTATCAGGGAAAGGCTATGGTGGTCTTTGGCGGCCGGGATCAGGTGATCCATCTGGAAGAAGCGCAAAAGTATATGGACGGCTTCCGGGATGGCGTCTTCTGCCTGTACAAAACGCTGGATCATGGCCTTTGGGGCGACGAAAAGGACGAAATGGCCGAAAAGGTTGTGGCTTTCCTGACGGAATAAATCAGCGATCTGTGCGGCTAACCAAGGCAGGGGGCTCCGCGCCCCCTGTATCCCCGCGGCAGGGGTATCACCCCTGCACCCGGTGCGCGACATACAATTTTATCTGACAGTGTTGTTTCCGCATGAAGGTTGAGGAGACGAAAAAGGAACAGTACCACGGGCACAATGAAAACGAAAAAAACGCCGTGAGAGAAAGCGAGCTTTCTCTTCCGGCGTTTATTTCGTTTTCCTCGGATGCTTTGCATCCGG
>JAFSBN010000039.1 GCA_017437265.1 Clostridia bacterium | reverse complement strand
TCTCACCCATTTCGACCATCTTGTTCACGGCCTCATGCGCAACGTCGCAGCCGGAACCCATGGCGATGATGACCTTATCGGCATCGGGAGCGCCAACGTAGTCGAACAGCTTATAGGCGCGGCCGGTCAGCTTGGCGACCTGCTTCATGTACTTTTCAACGATAGCGGGGATGGCATCGTAGTACTTGTTGGCAGCTTCACGGTTCTGGAAGTAGATGTCGGGGTTCTGAGCGGTGCCGCCCTGATGGGGATGTTCGGGGTTCAGAGCGCGGGCACGGAATTCAGCAACCTTGTCCCAGTCAACCAGCTTGCGGACTTCTTCCAGTTCGTAAGCGTCGATCTTCTGGATTTCGTGGCTGGTGCGGAAACCGTCAAAGAAATGCAGGAAGGGAACGGAGCCCTTGATGGCGGCCAGGTGAGAAACCAGAGCCATGTCCATCGCTTCCTGAACGGAACCGGAGGCCAGCATGGCAAAACCGGTCTGACGGCAAGCCATCACGTCGGAATGATCGCCGAAGATGCTCAGAGCGTGAGCAGCCAGGGCGCGGGCGGAAACGTGGAAAACGCCGGGCATCAGTTCGCCGCTGATCTTGTACATGTTGGGGATCATCAGCAGCAGACCCTGAGAAGCGGTGAAGGTGGTGGTGAGAGCACCGGCCACCAGAGAGCCGTGCACAGCACCGGCAGCGCCGGCTTCAGACTGCATTTCAGCTACGTGCACAGTCTGGCCAAACAGGTTTTTGCGGCCCTGAGCAGCCCATTCGTCTACATACTCGGCCATGGTGGAGGACGGGGTGATGGGGTAGATAGCGGCTACATCGCTGAACATATACGCGACGTGGCTAACTGCACCGTTACCGTCGATGGTCAATTTGGTTGCCATGAGATTGCCTCCTTTAAGCTTATATGAGAGCGGGAAATCGATAGAATTCCCCCTTCTTCTCCAAATCAATATTATACGACCCCTCCCCCGTTTCTGTCAAGCAAACCGCAGGACAAAAAAGCAGGAAAAGCCGGAAATCTTTCGGATTTGTACTTATAAAGTATAATGCGCAGAAAAATGTAATCAAACCAAAATGATAAAAGGGAAGCCTGTATGCAGCTTCCCTTTTTTTCATTTGTTTTTACTTGTGATTTCATTCGTTCAGTTACTCCAGCGAATCGGAATAGATATAATTCTTGCCATTTTCTTCGCACCATTTCGCCGCATAGGAATTCCGCACCACAGTGAACAGCATGTTTTCCGGGCATTCTTCGAACGCATCGCTCGCAATACTGGTCAGCTTTTCCGGAAGCGCGATACCAGTCAGGGAAGGACACCCGGAAAACGCAAATGCCCCAATATCGGTCAACCCTTCAGGAAGCGTGATCCCGGTCAGGGAGGAGCAGTTGCGAAACGCCAGATTCCCGATGCTGGTCAACCCTTCCGGAAACGTGACAGCGGTCAGGGAAGGGCAGCCATAAAACGCATTGTTCCCAATGCTGCGGGTACCCTCCGGCACCTGATATTCCGTTGCAGGAAGCACAATGGGATAGCAAATAAGCTTTCTTTCTCCTTTATGAAACAGTACACCATCCACAACAGCAAATACAGGATGATTCGGCGATATTCGGATATCTGTCAGTTTTTCGCAATATACAAATGGGTTTATGCCCATTTCAGTCACACTATCCGGCAGCGTAATGCCGGTCAGGGAGGAGCAATTACTGAACACCCGATGCCCGATGCCGGTCAACCCTTCCGGAAGCGTGACGCCGGTCAGGAAGTCACAAGCAAAAAATGCCCCGTCCCCTATGCGGGTCACCGAATAGCCGTCCAGCGTCTGGGGCACGGTCACTTCAGCAGCTTCGCCGGTATACCCAACAATCTCCACCGTACCATCCGGCAGCTGGATGTATTCGTAATCACTGTATCTTAATACACCCGGCTCCGGTTTTTCCGGTTCAGATTCTACAATATACAACCCCTGTATCATCAGCAAAATCAGCAACAGAATCAGCAATGGAATGCCGTATTTTTTCATATATTTCCCCCGATTCCAGACCATCTGTCAGAATTTTCGTCCGGATGCTCATTATATCATATTCCACTTTCTTCCGCAAGAAAAAGGAAGGAAACGCCCTCCTATGCACAGTCATGACCAGATGCATTTACAGTTCTGGCAGACGATAAACAAACCAACATTTTGAATTCCTAATTCTTGAATATGTTCTCTTCCTCCAGCACTTTCTGCACATTGCCGAAGTACATTTCCACTTCTTCGTCCGTCAGCTTCATGTGCTTTTGCAGAAGGGACACGATTTTCGTAGGCCGGATGCGACCGTAGTATTTCACGGCATCCACGTTCTGCCGCCATTCCTTCATGGTGAAGTGGGGCCAGCGGGAAAGATGCCGGGGCAGCAGCGTTTCCAGCGTTTCTTCCCAGGGGACAAAGGCTGCCTCCACATAGGGCCAGCGGAAGGAAAGTTCCAGAATTTCCGCAAAGCGTGTGAGGAACCGTGCCTTCATTTCCGGCACGTTGAGCAGAGCAGCCATGGGCTCGTGCCGGAAGCCCTGCACCTTGTCGTTCACTTTCTTGATATAGTAATTCATGGGTGCCTTGTCGTTGGAAAGGAAGCCGGCCTCCACGTCAAAGAGCAGGTATTTCCATTTGCCGCCGGGCACCCGGTAAACCCGGACGTTGGTAAAGTCATCGTTGCCGATGATGATTTCAAAGGCGGCGTGGGTGAACAGGCTGTCAATATCCAGCCGTTCTTCCACAAAGGCCAGGTTTTCGGGGATGTTCAGATCCTCCGTTTTGCAAAAATCGCAAAGGGCAAGCCAGTCCGTGTTATCGCCGTTTTGCAGAAACTCGTCCCGGCCGGTGCGGGCCAGAATATCGATGTTATCAATATCCTTTTCTTCCGTTACGCCCTCCCATTGGGCAATGAAATGCTTGTTGATCTTTTCCCGCAGATTATAATGGCCCCAGTATTCGCCGTTGATATACACTTCAATGGCCAGCGCATCCTGATAGATGATGTCCAGCGGCTTGGCAAGGGAAGAAATCACCACGTCCCGAAGCCGGGTGGAAAAGGCGTCGGAGTTGGCACCCCGCAGCAGCAGGGATTTATAGCTGTCATAATCTCTGCCCGGGAAGGGATTGAAATAAAACCTGTCCTCGCCATAGGCCTTCCGGGCATAGATGGCGATGGATTTCTGGGCATTCTGCCGGGCAGAATGGCCGGCAGCGGTAAAGGTGCCCATCTGGTTGATTTCGCAGGCGCCCCCCATGCCGTAATACTCAATATTGGCCGGGTATTCCCATTCTCTTTCGTAATTGGGGTAATCCGGGTTATTGCCCTTCACCAGCGCACCGGTTTTTTTATCGAACAGATATTTCTCGTCCGTCACCAGCGACACCACCGGCACCGGCCTTTCTTCGCCAATGAAATAGGTGGCGGTCACAGGCTGGGAAGGCACCAGATTTTCGGAAAAAGCAGCTATGCGAAGCACACCCGTTTTTTCGAAAGTGATGCCTTTTTCCGGAAACACCTTGCTTTTTTCCGTGGGCGTATCCCCATCCAGCGTATAGCGCAGGGTCACGTTTTCCGCACCCTCCGCCAGCACCGTAACAGTGCTTTCATAAAACCCGCCGTGGGTTAAAATCTCCGGCTGCGGCGCCCGGGCCGGGTACACCTGCTTTTCATTCTTTTTGCCGGGAGTGGCATTGGCAAAAAAGCCCATCGCTTCGCTGCCGTTTGCCTGTCCAAAGGACACATTGCCTAACTGAGCCCCAAATTCCAAAGAGGCAAGCAAGGTTTCCCCTGCCGCATCCGTCAGATACAATTGATCCCCGTCGGCAGAGATTTTGAAATTGGCATAGAAGGTTTTGTTTTTGCCGGGGTTCATTTCTTCTCCGGTAAGGTACACCAGCAGGCATTCCCCTGCTTTCAGGCTTGTCCCCTCCGGGAAGGCCCATTTTTGCAGATTCTTTTCGCTGTCGGAAAGATAGCATCCGGAAAGATCCGCTTTCTTATCCCCTGTGTTCAAAATCTCCACCCAGTCGTAGGCTTCACCATTGATATACACGCCGTTGGAAGCCATTACCTCGGAAAAAATCACCTCCGCCGATGCGGGCAGAGCAAACACAAGGGAAAGAAAAAACAAAACAAAAAACTTCTTCATGCCTTTTCCTTTCAGAAGTACAAAGGGTTTTCCTTCTTTTTCTTGTCCGGATCGATGAACTCCACTTCCATCCGGTCAAACGAAACGCTTTCCACAAAATGATCGGGCAGAAAACGGGCCTGAGAAAATTGATCCCAGTCTCTTTCGTGCCGGGGCAAAATCATGGGCCGGGGCACGTCCATCTTCTGACAGGCAGTTTCCAGCGCCTCCTGCCATGTTTCCAGAGAGCAGGGGGCGGTGATATCCTTATCGATGCGGTTTTTCTTCATCAGCCGCACCCAGATGCCGGTGGCCATAGGGCATCCTCCTTTTGCTTACAGTAATTTCTCCAGTTCTTCCGGAGAATAGACAAAAACATGGGTTTGGAAGGACGGCGTTTCCATCAAAGACGGGGGCAGATAAAACACCGCATTGCCGTTTTCATCCGCATAGAAATGGATGGCCGGGCTGAATTCGATTTCAAACGTTTCCCGGTCCACGTCCTTTTTGCAGATGCCCTTTTCCTGCAGCTGCACAAATTCCGCATAGATATGGGGCAGCAGGGCGGCAGCGATCTGGTCGGTGCTGTCGCCCACCATCACCACGCCCCGCAGCGTCAGGCTTTCCCCCAGGTATTCGCCGCTCATATCAAAGGTGAGGCTTTCCAAGGAAAGAAAGGTGCCTTCTTCCCCCCGGGTCTGGCTCTTTTTCTGCAGGATGGAAAGGAAGCGGCCGTTATTACACATCACTTCAAAATCGTGGTGCACTTCGTTTTTGCCGTCATAGCGCATGGCGGGCTCGTTGGCAAACATGGGCAGCACCAATTGCAGCATTTCATCCAGCGCCATCTGGTAGGTATCGTTCACCATCAGAGCAGCATAATCCTGTCCTGCCACCTGAGGATAGGCATAGGTGAAATGGTACACCCAGTTCTTTTCCGATGGGAAAAAGGCTTCCCCTTCATTTCGGGTCACTGTGCCGTCGGACACGTTTTCCGGCAACGCCGTTACCTGTGGAACAGGTATTTCCGCATCTGTTTCAGGGGGTGTTTTTCTTGTACCGCCCACGCCGGACATCAGTCCGGCAATCAGCACCACCAGCAATACGGCAATGGAAATGCCGGCCGAAATGAGCCGTTTTTTTCTGTAGGTTTCATATCTGTCAGCCAAATGCGCCACCCCACACATAGAAAGAATTGCGGATCAGTTCACCGTAGAACAGGTATTCCCCCTGGCGTTCCGCCGGAAAATCCAGCCGGAGGATATAGGCAAAATCCGTGCCCTCCACCGCCACATACAGTTCATAGAAGGTGTCGCCATAGGTGGAAAAATAGCCGAATTCCCTTTCCTCCATCAGCACTTCGCCGGTGGGGGCGTTCAGATAATCCTGCAAAAGTGCATCATAGCCCATGTTTTCAAAGGCGTCCACTTTCAGGGTTGCTTCGCCCTGCTCCATCTGCCACAGCATATGCTGCGCCACATCTTCTGCCAGGGCAAAACCGGTGGGCAGGTTCAGGGAATAGCCGTATTCCGTATTATCCGCCACTTCCCAGTTGGACGTGCGGCCGGAGGTATACTGGGGAGACAGCGCATCGCAGGAAAGCACCTGCCAACCGCTTTCCATATCCAGGTTCTGGGCAAGGGTCATCTGGCAATGGTACAGCCATGTGACCGCCTCTTCCGGCAAAAGCAGCAGCTGCGCATTCCCATCTTCCTCATAATACTGCTGCCACGCTTCCCCTTCCCCCATGGGCTGGTCTTCGTCAATAACGGTTTCGCAGGCATACACATCGCCCAGCAATACCGCCTTTTCCCCGTCAAAGGAAGCCGCATACACATACACCCTGGCATCCGTATCCGCCGCTTCCGAAACCGTCATGTTCAACTGCTCCTGCAGGACGGAAGAAACCATGATATCCATGTTCTGCATTTCCCGGGCAGGGGCTGCCAGGGCACCTGCGTGGCACAGAACCAGCATCATCGTCAGCACAATGGCCAGTATTTTTTTCATTGTTCTTTTCCTCCTTCATCCAAAGCATCCATATCCTTTGCCATTTTCAGTGCGGCTCGGTTGCCCTCCCCTGTGGCCTTTGCAATCTGGTAGGGCAGCCCCGTCACATCCCCGGCGGCATAAATGCGGGGGATATTGGTAACACCGTCTGCGTCAATCACGATTTTTCCCTTTTCCGTTTCCAGCCTGGGTACCAGTTGGGACAGCGCCACCGCCGGCCGCAGCACAAATACGCCGTCATAATCTCTGCTGCCCTTTTCCGTGTGCAGCATTACTTTTTCCCCGTTCTTTTCCAGGGAAAGCACTTTGTCTTCCATCACCCGGGCACGCTTATCCAGTGCCTCCATATCGTGCTTTGCTTCCGGATAATAGGATACATGGGCGGCAATATCGCAAAGGAACGCCGTGTCCTCCACCGCTTCCTGAAAACTGCCGATCACCGCCACATCCCGGCCCTTATAAAACATGCCGTCGCAGGTGGCGCAATAGCTGACCCCCTGACCCAGCAGGCTTTCTTCCCCGGGGATACCGATCTTCCGGGGGGCGCCGGTGGCAATGAGCAGTGTTTTGCAGGTGAATATTTCATTGCCGGCCAGCACGGTCACTTTCTTTTTGCCCGGCTGCACCAGCTGCACCACCGCTTTTTTCATTTCCACTCCGGCATCCGCCGCCTGCCGGTGCATGATCTTAAGCATATCCCGGCCGCTGATTGCAGGCATACCGGGGTAATTATCCACCTGATGGGCTTTTTCCAATGCTCCGCCGCCGGCATAAAGCATCAACACGCTTTTGCCCCGCATTCTCAGCGTCAATGCCGCGCTGCAGGCCCCGGGGCCTGCCCCGATGATGATACTGTCCGTCATGGTTTTCCCTCCGTCCTGCCTGATCAAATCAACAGGATAAATATCCATTCAAAAGTATACCACAAGCACATCATCAAATCCACATAAATTTGAAAAGAATTTGTAACATTGTTTCATTCTCTGCTTGTATGCATCCCGGGAAATATGGTATACTTTCCGGGAACATAAAATTCCAGGAAAGAGGAGGCCCTTCATGCGCAATATTGCCATTTTTGCCCATGTGGACGCCGGCAAAACCACCGTGTCCGAGCAATTGCTACTGCATGCCGGGGCCATCCGCAGCCTGGGCCGGGTGGATGAAGGCACCGCCCATACCGACCGGCTGGATGTGGAAAGGCGGCGGGGAATTTCGGTGCAGTCCTCCGGGGCGCTGTTTTCCTGGAGGGGGGAAGAGATCAACCTGATCGACACCCCCGGCCACAGCGATTTTTCCGCCGAGGTGGAGCGCTCCCTCTGGGCGCCGGACGGGGCCATCCTGGTCATCAGCGCTGCCGAAGGAGTGCAGCCCCAGACGGAAAATCTATTCCGGGCGCTGTATGAGGCCCGCATCCCCACCCTGCTCTTTTTCAATAAAACGGACCGCATGGGCGCCAGCGTGCCAAACGCCCTGCAGTCTTTCCAACAAATTTTATCCAAAGACGGCTGCCTGCTTGCCGACCGGGAAAGCGTAATGGCCGCCCTGGCGGAATACGATGACGACGTGATGGAACACTACCTGTCAGGGGATGTGTATCCGGACGAGCAGCTGATGCCCCTGGTGAAAGGGGCCATGGAAAAAATGCAGCTCTTCCCCGGGTTATCCGGCTCTGCCCTGAAGGATGAGGGCATCACGGAGCTGTTGGACGCCATTGTGGATCTTTTGCCCGCCCCCGGCGGCCGGGAAGACGGCCCCCTTTGCGCCGTGGTTTTTGCCGCCCATCAGGATCCCCTGCTTGGCAGAGGCGTGCAGGTGCGGCTTTTTTCCGGCGCATTGCAAAACAGGGATGTGGTTCCCTGGAAGGAAGAACAGCGGAAAATCACCCAGATTCGCCTGCCCTCCCCTGACGGCCGGGGGAAGGATGCGGGAAGGCTTTCCTGCGGCCAGATCGGCACGCTGTACGGCCTTTCCGATCTGCCGGTGGGCACGGTGCTGGGCGACGAAACGCTGCTCCCCCGAAAAATCAGCCTGGGAGCGTTCCGGGAGCCGCTCATTGCCGTAAAGGCAGAGCCGGAAAACCCATCACAGGCCCACGATATGCGAAAAGCTTTGCAGATTCTTTCCGGGGAAGACCCGCTTTTGCAGCTGCAATACAACCGGGAAACCCAGGAAACCACCCTGCGCGCCATGGGCAAAATGCACCTGGAAATTCTGGAAGAAACCATGCGCACCCGCTTTTCCCTGCCCTGCACCTTCTCCAAACCTCAGCTGATCTACCGGGAAACCCTTTCCCGGCCCACGGAAGGCTTTGTGGCCTACACCATGCCCAAGCCCTGCTGGGCCATCATGAATCTGTACATGGAGCCCCTGCCCCCCGGCAGCGGCGTGCAGTTTGAAAGCAAAGTATCCCCCCGGGATATTGCCCTGAGATACCAGCATCAGGTGGAAAACGCCCTGCCCCTGGCCCTGAAGCAGGGCATGCGGGGCTTTCAGGTGACGGATATCCGCATCACGCTGGTGGGGGGCAATCATCACGAAGTGCACACCCACCCTTTGGATTTTGTAGTGGCCACCCCCATGGCCGTCATGGACGGATTGAGAAGGGGCGGCACCCGGCTGCTGGAGCCCATTCTGCTTGCCTGCATTCAGGTGCCGGAAGGGGTGGGCGGCAAGGTGATGAGCGATGTGAACAAGATGCGGGGGGAAGTTCTTTCCTCCCAGCTGATGGGAGAAACGCTGCGCATGGAAGCCCTGATCCCTGCCGTCAATGCCCTGCCCTACGGCGACACCCTTTTGCAGATGACCGGCGGCCGGGGCGGCATGACCACCCGGGTGCATTCCTGGCAGTATGCGCCCCCGGATGTGGACGACACGCTGCCCCGCCACGGCGTGAACCCCCTGGATACCGCCAAATACATTCTGGCTGCCCGCAGTGCATTGGAAGGTGATATTTTTGACCGGTAAACACCCTTTGATCACAGCCTTTCTGATGATGTTCCTTCCTGCCGCACTGGTCATTGTGCTTTTGTTTTTCCTGTCTCGGGGCGATCAGAATCTGGCCCTTTATCTCATCTGCCTGTGGGGCGTATTTCTACCTGTCTGCACGTTGCCCTCCTTTCTGGCCGGCAAAAAGGGGCTGCACCCTTTCCTGTGCGCCCTGCCGGGAATAATACTGATACTGCTGCCCCTGTATGGCGCAGTGGGGGCCGGCATGGCTGGGGCGGTGCTGGGCCTTGTGGCCTGCGTGACCGGCCAGGAATGGCAAAAACAAAAAAACGAAACAAGGAGGCATGGCCATGGCAAAAAATAAAGGCTTTTTCCGGCGTTTCTTCGCCGGCACATGGTATTTGATCGGCCTCATTATAGCGGCTGTGCTCTGCTTTCTGGGCGTTCTGATGCTCACCGGCCATTTTGAAGGGCTCAACCAACCCGAAACCGTGGGGACTGCGCCCCTGAACCCCGGCCAAACCCAGGATGTTGCCGCCCTGTCCGAAGCCTTCGGCCTGCCCCTGCCCACCCTGCCGGGCTATTCCATGCACGGCCAGGCGCTGAACGTATCCTATAACGGGCGAAATGTGCGGCAGGCCATTTTGCAGTATGACGGCTTCACCATCACCTGCGTACAGCCTGCCTTTGCGGCGCCGCTTTTGCTCCGGAGCGATCTTTCCCTTTCTTTGGAGGAAGGCATCACCGTGGACGGCTTGCCGGCAGCCCTTTCGGAAAAAGATACTGCTTTCTGCCTCTATTTCAACACCGACGACGCCGCCTATTCCATCTTCGCCCCCGCCGCTGAAAAGGAAAGTTTTCTGCAACTGGCGGAAAAAATTGTGTTCACAGAATAAATCATCAAAAGGAGCTGTATTCCCATGGCACACGCAAAGAAGAAACCCCTCCCCCAGAAGACCCTTGCTCTGCTGGCGGCATTCATCCTGCTGGCAGGCGGCCTGTGCGTCTGGCTCATGAACAGAAACGGCGAAACGGCCGTCCCCGACATGAACCCCACCCATACCGCCGTGATTGAAATAGCATCCTACGGCAACATCACCGCAGAGCTTTACGGCAACATGGCCCCCATTACGGTGGAAAATTTCGTAAAGCTTGCCAATGACGGCTTTTATGACGGGCTCACCTTCCACCGCATCATTGAAGGCTTCATGATGCAGGGTGGCTGTCCCCTTGGCACCGGCACCGGCGGCGCCGACAAAAACATCAAAGGCGAGTTTGTACAGAACGGCGTAAACAACAGCATCAGCCATACAAGAGGCGTGCTTTCCATGGCCCGCTCCGCCCTGCCCAACAGCGCCAGCAGCCAGTTCTTCATCATGCATCAGGACGGCACCTATCTGGACGGCAGCTATGCCGCCTTTGGCCGGGTGACCGAAGGGATGGACGTGGTGGACGCCATCTGCGAAAGCGCCGCCGGCGGCGACCAGAACGGCGTTCTGCCCAAAGCAAACCAGCTGCAGATCCTCTCCATCCGCTGCACACCCCTGCAATAATTTCCCGCAAAACCCCACCGAAAGAGGGTGCTTCCAATGACCATCCGTCAAATGACCCGGGACGATGTTCCCGCCTGTGCCCATATTTTGCAAAGTGTCTATAACAACGAATTGTGGCAGGCCCGATGGACTTTGGATACGGCCACGGCTTATCTGATGGATTTTTTTGAAATGAAAAAATTTGTCGGATACGTTGTGATCTGTGAAAATAAAATCATCGGCGGCCTCTTTGCTCACGAAAAGATCTGGTGGAACAACAGCGAAGTATTTGTGGAAGAAATGTTTGTTCTGCCGGAGCATCAGCACAAGGGCTGCGGTTCCATGCTGATAAAGGCCGTGGAGCAATACGCTGCCGGAAAAGGCCTGGCCGGCATCACGCTGTCCACCAACAAATACGCCCCGGCACCGGCATTTTACCGCAAGCACGGCTTTTCTGATTGTGAACACGTGCTGTTTATGGCAAAAGAAATGCCGCAATGAAATCCATACCCCAACAGGCTGCTGCTTTCACTCAAAAACCCTTCGCATGAACGCACATGCGAAGGGTTTCTCATTATGTTTTGCTAAACAGATCACTTGCCGCCCAGCAGCTTGTTCCAGGGGCTGCGGTACACTTCAATGGCCTTGGCCGGGCACATTTCCTGGCAGCAATAGCAGCGGATGCACTTTTTATAATCATACTTGGCTTTCCGGCCGTTACCGGCATGCACCGCCTTTTCCGGCACGGGGCAGCTTTCTTCACACACGCCGCAGGCAATACACTTTTTCATATCCACCCGGGGACGGTGCTGCAAAAAGGGCAGAAGCGGCATGAACTTTGCCAGCAGGTTCTTTTTCATTACGCCCCGGTATACATCAAACTGATCGTTGCCGTATTTTTCCCGGGCCTGCTCCATGGTCAATGCGCCATCGGGGGTGAGGACTGCTATCTTTTCATAATCCATGGTGCCAAGGCCCGCCCTTTCGCTGCTTTCGCAAGTGGGCACCTGATGGGGATCCAGATGAATGAGCCCTGCAAAAACGCTGTCCAGCGCCACAGGATCCAGAGAGAAAAGCAGCACGTTCATGGCAACAGGCGTGCCGGAAGAGGGGCCGTTGCCCTCCATAGCCACCACGCCGTCCATGATATGCAGCCGGGGTTTTACGCACCGGTTCAGATCCGCCAGCATATCGGCAAAGGTTTCGCTGCTGGGGAAATGGGCATGGCCGGTGGCCTTGTTGACGCCGGTGATACAGCCGTACATATTTTTCACCGCACCGGTGATGCGCTCCAGCGCATGGGTTTTCATTTTGCAGATGTTCACCAGCGCATCCGTTTCCTGCACCGCCTTGCACAGATAAAAGCTTTTGCAGGCATCCCCTTCCGGGAAGTGCACCACGCTGCCGCTGTTGAATTCTCCGGCCGGCACGCCCCATTTTCTGGCCTCTGCCGCAATGCCGCAGGCTTCCGCCGCCTTTTCCGGGGTGGTGGTAGGGCTGCCGGGGCTGTCGCCATAGGAAACATGGGCATATCCCTTTTCTTTCAGCACTTTGCACACCGCAGAAAACACAGAAAAATGGGTAGTGATGGCTTTTTGCGGCAATGCCTTGCCCAGCAAATTGGGCTTGAGCAGCACCTTTTCATCTTTGCCAATGATGCTTTCCACACCGCCCAGCAAAGAAAGGCCCTTTTCCACAGCGGCATCCACGTTCTTTTGTTCATAATTATCCAGGGGAACCAAAACCACAGTATGCTGATTCATAAACAATAGCCCTTTCCTCTGATATGAAAAAACCCAAGTGCCGCTTGACACTTGGGAAATGGTGGCTCCGATCTGACTCGAACAGATGACACTCCGGGTATGAACCGAATGCTCTAGCCAACTGAGCTACGGAGCCAAATGGTTGCGGGGGAGGGACTTGAACCCTCGACCTCCGGGTTATGAGCCCGACGAGCTACCAAACTGCTCTACCCCGCGACATCACGCACGTTTCTTTCGTGCGAAATGTATGATACTACTTTTTCACAGTCTTGTCAAGCTTTTTTTCGATGTTATTTGAGTGACTGATGTTTCGGAAACGATTCAGTCTTCTGAAATCAATAGCGGATTCGATGAC
>JAFSBN010000001.1 GCA_017437265.1 Clostridia bacterium | reverse complement strand
TACTGCCGTATGAACAAAAGCACATCCTGGTTTTCCCGATCGCGGAAATATTCCGCCATGGTCAGGCCGGACAGGGCCACACGCATACGTGCTCCCGGAGGTTCGTTCATCTGGCCGTATACCAATGCAGTTTTATTGATAACGCCGCTTTCCTTCATTTCGTTATACAGGTCGTTCCCCTCACGGGTGCGTTCGCCAACGCCTGCAAACACAGAAAGGCCGCCGTGCTGCTTGGCAACGTTATTGATCAATTCCATGATCAGCACTGTTTTACCAACACCTGCACCGCCAAACAGGCCGATCTTACCGCCCTTGGCATAGGGAGCAATCAGGTCAACCACCTTGATGCCGGTTTCCAGAATCTCGGTGGAAGTTTCCTGTTCTTCATAGGAAGGAGCGGCACGGTGAATGGGCCAGCGTTCTTCCGCCTGAGGATCGGGCTGATCGTCAATGGCCTGGCCCAGCAAATTGAAAATGCGGCCAAGGCACTTGTCGCCCACCGGAACAGTGATGGGACTGCCGGTATCCACTGCATCCAGGCCGCGCACCATACCGTCCGTTGCGTTCATGGAAATGCAGCGGGCCACATTGTCGCCCACGTGCTGCGCCACCTCGGCCACGATCTTTTTATCACCATTCATAATTTCAATGGCAGTGAGCAGTTCGGGAAGATGGCCGTCTTCAAAACGGATATCCAGCACAGGGCCAATAACCTGAACTACCTTGCCGATATTTTTTTCACTCAAATCAATCTCTCCTTCCCGCTGATCATTGCTCTGCGCCGGCAACAATTTCGGTAATTTCCTGGGTGATGGCACCCTGACGGGCACGGTTAAACCTCAGTTTCAGTTCGCCAATCATTTCACCGGCATTCTTGGTGGCGCTGTCCATGGCGCTCCTGCGGGAAGCCACTTCACTGAGGAAAGAATTGCAAACCGCGCTGTACAGCGTACCGGCCAGATAATCCGGCATAATTTTTTCCAGCACTTCCTGTGCACCGGGATCGTACACCGTGGAAACCGGCTTTTCCTTCTTCAAGCCTTCTTCCGGCAGCACAGGCAAAAGCTGCACGATCTCCACTTCCTGGCTCATCATGGTTTTGAACGAGGTATACACCAGATACAAATCGCCAAAGGCCCCTTCACGGAACTGATCCAACAGCATACCGGCAATCCGGTAACACCGGCTCACGCTCAGCCCTTCTACGCCGGCATATTCATCCGACAGCAAAGGAACGCCCACGCGGGTATACTTTTCAATAGCCTTTCTGCCAATGGGCAAAACGCAATATTCCCTGCCTTCGGCGTGAGCCAACTGCGCTTTGAACAGGTTATTGTTATACCCACCGGCAAGACCGCGTTCACCGGCAATGATGATATAGCAGGCCTTCTTGTCGTCTTGTTTTTTCAGGTACGGAACGGATGGATCATCGCAGCTGATGGAAGCCGTCAACACGGCCTGTCTGGCAATATCGGCATAGGGGCGGCTCAGTTCCATTCTTTCCTTTGCCCGGCGCAATTTGGAGGTGGCAACAAGCTGCATGGCCTTGGTGATCTGCATGGTGCTTTCAACACTTTTGATCCGCAGCTTGATATCCTTCATGGACGTGGCGGCCATGGCTCACCCTCCTTACTTTGTTTTGAGAAAATCCCTGGTAAATGCTTCAAGCGCTGTTTTCAGCTTTTCTTCCGTCTCTTTCGCCAACTGGCCGGTGGTGCGGATTTCGTCCAGCACATCGCTATGCTGTGCATTCATCCGTTCATACAGCGCCTCTTCAAATTCGGCCACATCTTTTACAGCGATTTCTTTCAGATAATCGTTGGTAACGGCATAGAAGATGCACACCTGATTTTCAACAGCCACAGGATGGTTGCGGTTTTGCTTGAGCACTTCCACAATGCGTTCGCCCTGGGCCAGACGGGCTTTGGTGTCCGCATCCAGATCGGAGCCGAACTGGGCAAAGCCCTGCAGTTCACGATACTGGCTGTAAAGCAGCTTCAGGCTGCCGGCCACCTTTTTCATCGCCTTGATCTGGGCATTGCCGCCCACACGGGAAACGGAAATACCAGGATTCACAGCAGGCATGATGCCGGCATGGAACAGCTCTGTTTCCAGGAAGATCTGGCCATCAGTGATGGAAATCACGTTGGTGGGAATGTAGGCAGAAACGTCGCCGGCCTGGGTTTCGATAATGGGCAATGCAGTGATGGACCCGCCGCCGTATTCGGGCGCCACACGGGCTGCACGTTCCAATAGACGGCTGTGCAGATAGAACACGTCGCCGGGATAAGCTTCACGGCCCGGAGGACGGCGGATCAGCAAAGAAAGGGCACGATAAGCTACAGCGTGCTTGGAAAGATCGTCATACACGATCAATACATCCTTGCCCTGATCCATAAAATATTCAGCCATAGCGCAGCCGGAATAAGGTGCGATATACTGCAGCGGCGCCAGTTCGGACGCCGTAGCGCTGACAACCACGGTGTAATCCATGGCACCGGCAGCCGTCAGGGTGTCCACCAGCTGGGCCACCGTAGAGCGCTTCTGGCCAATGGCAACATAAATGCAGATAACATCCTTGCCCTTCTGATTGATGATGGTATCCAAAGCGATGACGGTTTTACCGGTCTGACGGTCACCAATAATCAATTCACGCTGGCCGCGGCCAATGGGGATCATGCTGTCAATGGCCTTGATACCCGTCTGCAGCGGCACGGAAACGCTCTTGCGCTGAATAATACCGGGGGCATTGCGTTCAATGGCGCGGAATTCTTTGGCGTCGATATTGCCCTTGCCGTCGATGGGCTGGCCAAGAGCGTTGACAACACGGCCAATAAGCCCTTCCCCTGCCGGGACGGACACCACCTTGCCGGTGCGCTCCACTGTATCGCCTTCACGAACGCCTTCATCGGAGCCCAGCATAACAATGGCCACAGAATTTTCTTCCAGGTTCAGGGCCATGCCGTATTCACCGTTGGAAAAGCGCACCAATTCATTGGCCATGCACTTTTCCAGACCGGAAACACGGGCAATACCGTCGCCCACCGTGATGATGGTGCCGGTATCGTTCTGAGTGATCCGGTTTTCATAATTTTTTATTTGCTCCTTAATGAGCTTGGATACTTCTTCAGGTTTAATCTGCATCATATCACCGCTTTCATCAGATACGGCTCATGCCTGATAAATCGAATCAGACGTTTCCGCTTAAAATGCTCTGCAGCCCTTCCAGGCGATGCCGCAGGGTGTTGTCGTAACGCTTGCCGTCCATTTCCAGCAGCACGCCGCCAAGCAGACTGGCATCCACGTTTTCCTTCAGGATCACAGCCTTCCCGGTCATCTGCTTCAGCTTTGCCATCAGCTTTTCACGCTGCTCATCATTCAGCGCACTGGCTGTGGTAACCACCGCCTCCATAATGGCGTGATCACGGTTATAAAGTGCACGGTATGCTTCTTCGCAGCCGGAAAATTCATGGAGCAGATTCCGTTCGCAAAGAATTTTCAGAAAATTGATCACATAGGCATGCACCTGACCGCGCAGGGTTTTTTCAATGATTCCGCAGCGCTCTTCCTTAGGCAATGCCATATTGGAAAGCAGGCGCAGAAAATCAGGCTGTTCCCGGAAACAGGCTTTTAACATTTGCAGCTGCAAAAGCACTTCCTCAGCCATCTTTTCTTCTTCGCAAAGCTCATACAGCCCTTCGCCGTATTCCCGTGCAAGATCGGTCATTGCTCATCACCCACGTTCTCAATGAACTGTTCCACAAAACCGGCATGATCTTTTTCGTTCACTTCGCGTTCCATGATGCGGGAAGCAATGCTGACAGCCAGATTGGAAATCTCGGATTTCACATCGGACAGCATCTGCTTCTTTTCCATCTGAATTTCCGCTTCTGCCTTTTGCTTCAGGTGTGCAGCCTGATGATTGGCATCTGCAATGATGGCATCGCTTTTGCGCTGAGCATTCTGAACGGCATTACGAACAAGCCCGTCCGCCTCTTCACGGGCAGCGGCCATGCGGGTTTCATATTCCTGCTTCATTTCCGCTGCAGCCTGACGGGCATTTTCCGCATCGGCATAAATGGCTGTCACCTGATTCTGCCTTTCGTCCATCACTTTTGTGACGGGCTTGAACAGAAATTTCTTCATAATGAAGAAAAGAAGCAGCAGATTGGCAAGAGAAATGAGGATGCTCCAAATATTAACAGAAATGATATCCAGAGACTGCATTTATTCCGTCTCCTTTAGATGTGTTGATGGGAATTAGTGGGGAATGTAGTTCATGGCTTCCAGGGTGCGCTGCAGAACGCCGGTAAAGATGCCGGGAGCCACGAAGATCAGCAGAATGCCCACAACCAGGCCGTAAAGACCGGTGGTTTCGGCGATGGCGCAGCCCATGATCATGGTGGATGTAACAGCGCCCTTGGATTCGGGCTGACGACCAATGGCTTCGCAAGCCTTGGCAACGGCATTACCTTCACCAATACCAGGGCCGATACCGGCGATCAGGGCCAGACCGGCGCCGATGCCGCAGCCGGCAAGAATGATACCAATAGCGAGTTCGAGCATTTTGAGGACCTCCTACAATTTTTATTGACCTTGAATTTATTGTGCAGCAGACAAAGCTTTTTTCTTTTTCTTTGCCTGACGCTTTTCATATTCTTCCTCCGGAAACCCGGTGGCAACGTACAGCATAGTGAGCATGGCGAAGATGAACGCCTGCATCAAACCGCTGAACAAATCGAAGTAAACAGAAAGGACAGCGGGAATACCAACCCGCAGGAAGGGAATATCCCCAAGGAACCCCGGCAGCCATCCCAGCAGCATTTCGGACAAGCCGCCAAGCGCAGAGCCTACCAGCGTGGAAATAACCACACCGGAGAGCACATTGCCATAGTGGCGGAAGGACATGGAAACGGGGGTGGAAATTTCGCCGATGATGTTAAACGGGGCAAAAACAGGAATGGGCTCGAAAAAGCCTTTCACATAGGGGAACAGGCCGCCCTTGAGTTTGTAATGGGTGATGATGATAAATACCAGAATACCCCAGCCGGCCACGATATTCATATCAGACGTGGGCGGGAAAAGCCCAAGCAAGGCAGAAAGGCTGGAAAAGGCTGAAATGCCCATGATAGCGGCAATGAAAGGCGCAAAGGCCATATACCGGCTGCCCATATTGTCCTTGATGAGAAAATTTACCTTTTCAACAATATACTCAGCCACCAGCTGACGCTTGGAATCGGGGATCACTTTGATCCCGTGAGTTAGATACAGGCAAAGGGCCGTAATAGAGATAATGACGGCAAGCGAAGTGACCTGCACTTCTGTAATGTACAGCGGCATCAGGGGCATGGGGATTTCAAAATAAATCAGCGCGCCGGAAATGGCAATCCCTTCGGATGCCGGCGTTGTAAGCACCTTCAGCACCATGCACAGCACGAAGGGCAATATCATCATCACCAGCAATGCGATGTCGATGAGCTTATTCTTCTTTTCTTTCGTCATCGAGCATTCGCCTCCTTTTTATTGCGGATCATCTGCGTCAGGAAAATGGAAATCCTGGGGAAAAGCAGGGCAAGCAGACAGGGAACGGCCTCAATAAAAGGCAAACTGACAGCCAGAATGGCCACAATCACAAGCAGCAGCATTCTGCCGGTATAGGATGCCTGCATGAATTTTTTTGCTTCTTTGGCTTCGTGAGACAAAGGCTTTTCCTTTTCTTCTTCGCCGTCGTTTTCTACTTCAGATGCATCCTGAACATGAACCCCGTTCATTTTCTCGGCAGACTTCTGTACAGAAAGCGCCATCAGGAAGAAGTTGAAAACAGCAGCCGCAGCACCAAGCACAGTGCCCAGCAAAACGCCTACACTGAGTTGCTTCATAAAGGCATAAACAGAAAGCATGATCATGGAAAGAACCAAAACGCCAAGGCCAATAACCCTCGTTTCCTTCTTCACCACCGGATCAACCTTCATTGCTTCACCTTCTTTATCCAGTATATATGCACCAAGTTTATTCTACCCCAAATGTTGTGTTTGTCAAGGGATTTTCGTCTCTTTTCACACAATAAAATGGCTATATCAGTTGGTATGATGCTTGATATACTGGGTAGGTGTCATTTGATAACAGTTTTTGAAAGCGCGGTAGAACGTTCTGAGACATTCAAAACCCACCGCCAGCGCAATATCCAGCATGGTCATATCGCTTTCGATCAGCAAAAGCGCCGCCTGCCTGCAGCGGATAGTGGCCAGATATTCGATCATGGAGCAGCCCAGATGATCGTGGAACAGCCGGGAAAAGCGGCTTTTGCTGTAACCGAAATGCCGGGCCAGATGCTCCATACGGATGGGCTGTTGATAATTGTTCTGCAAATAGATCAGCACATCCCGCATCAGGTTGCTGCGCTGATTGCCCGGATGGTCACACAACCCCACTCTGGAAATCAGCAAACCCAGGACCATATAGGAAATGCCCTTGATGGTTTCCGGGCTGTACTCATGCCAATGAGCGGGCATAATGCGGAAAAGCGTTTGCAATTCCTCATCGTTTTTTACATCATAAATTGCTTCTTTGAACGCCTTCTTATTCAGCACTTTCTGCAAAGACGGAATGCTGTTCATGGGAATAATGATGGTAACCGTTTCGTTGTGCTCCCCTTCTTCCGTCATATAAACATGAACAGAATAGCCGCTGGTCAGTACCATCTGTCCTTCCTTCACAGAATAAACCTGTCCATCAACGATGGCCGTAATGCTGCCGGAGCGCACATACACCATTTCAATGCTGGAATGAAAATGCGCAGGAAAACCGCCGTCTTTTGCTAAAAAGCAAACGGCCGTCTGCATATCGTCACGTTCAAGTTCATAACGGTCAAAATCTGTAGTCTTTCTTTTCAAAAAGGTCACCCCCGGCAATAAGTCCAAATATTTATATCTGCAAAATTATAGCATACGATACAGAAAAAAGAAACAGGAAGTGACAAAAAATACGGAAAATAAGCAACAATAATTCAATATTTTTTGTATATTGTCATTTTCGCTTCTTTTGCTTTCGCTTCCGATGTTCTAAATAACAAAAAAGGAGAAAAGCATTTCCAGCTCTTCTCCCCTTCAACTGTATGTTTACTTGGTACCAAACAGACGGTCGCCGGCATCACCAAGGCCGGGAATAATATAGCCATGATCATTCAGCTTTTCATCCAGTGCAGCCACATAGATATCAACATCCGGATGTTCCTTTTGCACCCGTTCAATGCCTTCGGGCGCAGCAATGAGGTTGATCAGGCGGATATTGTTGCAGCCACGCTGTTTCAGGAAACCGATCGCAGCAGCAGCACTGCCGCCGGTTGCCAGCATGGGATCGAGCACGAACAGTTCACGATGCTCTGCATCTTCGGGCAGTTTGCAATAATATTCCACAGGTTCCAGCGTCTGAGGATCACGATACAGGCCGACATGTCCAACCTTTGCATTGGGGATCAGCTGCATAATGCCGTCCACCATACCAAGGCCGGCACGCAGGATGGGAATGATGCCGATGGGTTTACCGGCCAGCATGTTGAATTTGGCGCTCATGATGGGGGTTTCGATGGTCACTTCTTCAACGGGCAGGTCCCGGGTCACTTCATATACCATCAGCATGGAGATTTCATCCAGCAATTCCCGGAATTCCTTGCAACCGGTGTCTTTGTTACGCATGATGCTCAGCTTGTGCTGGATCAGCGGATGATCGAATACATGTACCTTACTCATGAATGATCCTTCCTTTCGTGGGAAAGTGATTGATTTCCTGTCGGTTCATAATTATACCCCAGGAAAATGAATTTTGCAAGGAAATTTGTACATTCTGTACAAAAGGAAAAGATACTGATATAATGTGCAAAACGATATTGATCCGAAAACGGAGGTGGATGGAATGGACCTGGGCATCCCGACACTTGTGGAAATGACAACCATTGAAGAAGCAGCTCAACTGGCCAGTGCACTTGGCTTTTCATTTGTGGAACTGAATATGAACCTTCCCTGGTGCACGCTTGAAAAATTGCATCAGGCTGATCTGAAATCACTCCAAAGGGAATACGGTATTTACTTTACACTGCATGCCGATGAAAATCTGTTCTTTTGCGATTTCAGCGAGCGCATTTCCCGTGCACATACCGAAAACATGCTGGATGCCATTCACCTTTGCAAAGAAAACGGTCTCCCACTCATCAATTTTCACATGAGCCGGGGCGTATATTTTACATTACCGGATAAGAAAGTATACCTGTTTTCTGTTTATCGTGATGAATATATGAAGAAAATTCAGCAGTTTAAGAAAGCATGTGAACAGGCAGCCGGAAATACCGTGAAACTGTGCATCGAAAATACGGGCATAAAAGAATCATTTGTCTGGGAGGGCGTGGATGCCCTGCTGTCTTCAAACGCTTTTCAATTGACCTGGGATCTGGGCCATGATTATTCTGCAAATTGCTGCGACAAACCCAATTTGATGATGCGAAAAGAGCGTGTCATCCACATGCACCTGCACGATGCACTTGGAAAAGAGTGTCATCTGCCCATGGGAAAGGGCAAGTTGGATGCCGTTGCCTGTATAAACAGCGTCCATTCTGAAAGAATTGTGCTGGAGGTAAAAACAATAGCGGGAATCCGGGAATCACTTCCCTGGCTGAATCAGCATCTGGCAAAGCATTTTAACAAACAATAATTCAATATGCCTCATTTTTGCGGTGTTGCGGTATTTTTTCCGGACACCGTTTATTTGTGTCTGTTCAGGGCATAATGAAAAATGAAAGGCGGTGAACAAATGGTTTATGTGCAACTGAAAAACAGAGTGGTTTTGCTGCCGGGAACACCGCTGCGTGTACAGCATGTGGCAGACATATGCGGCGAAAACCATGCAGACATCAATAGTCTCCTGAAAATACCGCTGGAATGCGTTACAACACCAGGCATCTGGCGCATCCCGGCTATCCATGTTGCAAAAACACTCAGCGAAAATGGCTATGACATTCAGGTGCTGGGTGCGGTCGAATGTTTTGTACACTACATTCCTGAGAATAAACAGAACAAAACCCATGCACTCCGTTCGATTATTGCCTTTATTCTGCTTTTCGCCGGCAGCATGCTGGCCATCACATGGTTTCATGCCGATGTGAATATGGCACAGGCACAGCAGCAGTTCTTCAAAATCATCACAGGCAGAGACGCGTCAAACCCATTATTGATTACCATTCCATATGCCATCGGCGTTTTTCTGGGCGTTGCACTGTTTTACGCTCTGCTGGGGAAAAAGGGCACCATATCACCGCTGGAAATCAAATTGAACGAATATCATTCAACCAGTGAAAAAGCCATAGGAAAAACACCATGATAGAAACAGGCTTTGGTTTGTTTTGCGGCTCTGTACTGGGGTTATGTGTAGGTCCGTTATGGATGATGCTGCAATTGCCCATGCGTACCTGCGATATTTCTCATGCCGGAAATATGCATCTATGCGCATGGGCACTGGCGCTGGGTGCATCTGCAGGTGCTCTTTCTCCCGTTGGTTTTTTGCCGGAATACGTTGGTATGATTTTTATATTGGCAGGCGGCATTTTTACCGGCATGATTGCATCCGCCTTGGTAGAAGCCGTTGAAGTGGTGCCCGTATTATATGACAGGCTCAGCATATCCGTTAATATGCAGTATGCAGCACTTGCGCTTGCACTGGGAAAAGGTGCCGGTGCACTGTTTGCCGGAATATATCTTGGGGTGTAATCATTGAAAAAGACAAACAATATCGCACATCCGCTGATCCCCGGCCCCAGACCCGGTGCCCGTGAATTGAGAACAAAGCCGCCCCGGGTTATGCCCGGCATCAGAAACATAAAGGAGTATCCGAATGAGTAATAACATACCAAATTCTACAAAAAATCGCTACCTGAACCTGGTGCACAAGATAACACCGAAATCACAGCTTGTTCAAGGCTGCCTGCGAGCCTTTGTCACCGGCGGCATCATCTGTATGATCGGCCAGGCAGCCACGGATGTATCCCATGCCTTTCTGAATCTGAATTCCTCAGAATCGGTAACGTTCGGCTCCGTTTTTCTTGTATTTATCACCGCACTATTGACTGGTATTGGCGTATTTGATCGCATTGCACGCTATGCCGGCGCAGGCACCGTTGTTCCCATCACCGGCTTTGCAAACGCCATGGTATCGCCTGCTATGGAATTCCGCTCTGAGGGCTGGGTGCTTGGCACCGGGGCCAAGCTTTTCACCATCGCCGGCCCTGTTCTTGCCTATGGTATCAGCGTTTCCGTTGTGGTTGGCCTGTTATATTGTTGGATTGGTTGGTGATGTCTGTGAACAGAATCGGAAAACATACCATAGTCTTCAAAGAACATCCCAAAGTCCTTTCCTGCGCGTCAGTCGCAGGACCCAAGGAAGGCAGAGGTCCCCTTGCTTCATGCTTTGATGAGATTACAAAATCCCCCGAATACGGTCAATCCAGTTATGAAGCGGCCGAGCAGCAAATGATCCTGAAGGCTGCGCAGACATGTCTTGATAAAGGAAACGTGCCCCCTCAGCAGGTGCAGGCCATGCTGGGCGGTGATCTTCTAAACCAGATCATCAGCACATCCTTTACCGCAAGGCGAATGGACATCCCCTTTTTAGGTCTTTACGGCGCATGTTCCACCATGGCAGAATCCCTTTTGCTTGGCGCAATCATGACGGATGGTCATTACGCTGCCCCGGTGCTGTGTACTGCTGCCAGTCATTATTGCACCGCAGAGAGGCAATTCCGTTATCCGTTGGAATACGGAAATCAGCGTACCCCGGCCGCACAATGGACCGTTACTGCCGCCGGGGCTTGTTTATTGGGATACGGAACCGGCATGGCATCCATTACCCACGGCACC
>JAFSBN010000038.1 GCA_017437265.1 Clostridia bacterium | reverse complement strand
CAGCGCCAAGGATCTTGGCACCGGCAACGAACAGAAGGTGACCATCACCGCTTCCACCAACATGACCGAAGAAGAAATCCAGGCCCGTGTGAAGGAAGCCGAGCAGTTTGCCGAAGCCGACAAGCAGAAGAAGGAAGAAATTGAAACCTTCAACCATGCCGATTCCATGATCTATGAAATCGAAAAGCAGCTGAAGGAAAACGGCGATAAGCTGTCCGAAGAAGACAAGAACACCGTGCAGACCGAAATCGACGCTTTCAAGAAGGTGCGGGAAGGCAACAATGCCGCCGAAATCAAGACCGCCATGGAAGGCTTTACCCAGAAGGTGTATGCTATCTTCGGCAAGTTCTATCAGCAGCAGAATCCCGAAGGAGCCCCCGATATGGGCGGCCAGGCCGGCACCCAGAACGCTGACGGTTCCTACAACGCCGATGGCAGCGTGCAGTAAGATGTGATTTTTATCCTGGGGAAAACCATTCTTTGGAGGCCAAAGAACGGTTTTCCCCAGACCCCTTTCCAAGAAAGCCGGTTTGAGAAACCGCAATAAAATGTGAGTTGAGAGAACAATGGCAACAAAACGTGATTATTACGAAGTGCTGGGCGTGCAAAAGAACGCCACAGCCGATGAGATTAAAAAGGCCTACCGCAAAATGGCCAAGGAATGCCATCCCGACCTGCATCCAAACGACAAGGAAGCGGAAGAACGCTTTAAGGAGCTGAACGAGGCCAACGAAGTATTGTCTGATCCCGACAAGCGGGCCAGATACGATCAGTTTGGCCACGAAGGACCGAATATGGGCGGCTTTGGCGGCGGTGCCGGCGGCTTTGGTGGGTTTGACTTTGGCGGCATGGGCGGCATGGGCGGCATGGGCGATATTTTCGACCAGCTTTTTGGCGGCATGGGCGGCGGCGCACAGCGGCGCAACGGCCCCCAGCAGGGCAACGATCTGCGTTACGACCTGCGCATCTCCTTTGAGGAAGCCGTTTTCGGCTGCGAAAAATCCTTCGAATTCACCCGCAATGAAAATTGCGATCAGTGCCATGGGTCCGGCGCCAAGCCCGGCACCCAGCCCCAGACCTGCCCTGTCTGTAAAGGTACAGGCCAGGTGCGCGTTTCCGGCGGCTTTATGGTGACGGTGCGGCCCTGCTCCAACTGCGGCGGCACCGGCAAGGTGATCCAGGAAAAGTGCACCGGCTGCGGCGGCGTGGGAAGGGTGCGCAGGCGGCGCACGGCCACGGTGAAGGTACCGGCCGGCATTGATAACGGCCAGACCATCGTGATGAACGGCCAGGGTGAACCGGGACGCAACGGCGGCCCCAATGGCGATCTGTACATTCAGGTAACGGTGCGGCCTCATAAGCTGTTCAAGCGGGATGGGCTGAACCTGCATCTGGACCTGCCCATTTCCTTCACCCAGGCGGCCCTGGGCGCCGATATTGACGTGCCCACCATCGACGGCAAAACCACTTCCTTCCGCATCCCTGAAGGCACCCAGAACGATACGGAATTCCGCATCAAGGGTCAGGGCGTGCAGCAGCTGCGCAGCACCTACAAGGGTGATCTGGTGCTGCATATCCGGGTGGAAGTGCCCCGGAAGCTGAACGAAAAGCAGAAGGATCTGCTGCGTGAATTTGAGAAGGAAACTACCGGCCGGGAATATGAAAAGCAAAAAAGCTTTCTGGACAAAATGAAGGATATCTTCAATGCATAAATGAAAGGCTCTGCTGTGGCAGGGCTTTTTTTGTATGTGTGCTTGTGGCTTGACAGGCATTGGCCGGGGATGGTATATTTTGAATAGAATGTACGTTTGAGGAAGTGATTCCGTGGAAAAAGGGAAAGGCACCAAAACGGGCTTGATCATATTGGCCGTATTGTTGGCATTGGGGCTGATGATCTTTGGCATGAGCATGATGCTGGAACGGGACAGAACAAAAGACGCCCTCACCGGCAAAGAGGATACGCTGAATCATGTGCAGCAGCAGCTGACCCAGGTGAAGGGAAAATTGGCTGAAAGCGAAGTGCTGGCGGCGGATACGGAAGCCTTGCTTTTGCAAACCCAGCAGGCATTGGCTGCCGAGCAGACGGAAAAGGCAGCCCTTGCGGAAAGCCTGGCGGCATTGCAGCTGGAAAAGGAGACGCTTCAGCTGAGCCTGACGGAAACGCAAACAACGCTTTCCCAAACCCAGCAGTCTCTGGAGACGGTGCAAACGGAGAATGCTGCCCTCTGGCAGGCATACACGGCTGCGGATCAGGCAAATGTACAGGCCGGGCTGGATACGGCTGCCCTGCAAACGGAATTGACAGAAACAAAGACAGCCCTGATAGAAAAGGAAACGGCGCTTGCCGCCACTGCGGAACAGCTGACTGCCAGTCAGACGGAAAGCACTGCCTTGCAGGAAAAGCTGGTCAGCACCCAGCAGCGGTTATCTTCTTTGCAGGGCGATTATCAGACCCTGACAACAGAAAAGGAAAATGCGCAGCTGGCGCTTTCTGAT
>JAFSBN010000037.1 GCA_017437265.1 Clostridia bacterium | reverse complement strand
TTCCAGGGCGTTCAGCAGCTGCCGGATGCGGCCGGGGGCCGAAGCATCCTCCGCAGAAAACAGGGGGTTATTGGCAATGGACAGGCTGTTGAACGCATCCAGCGGCGTATCATCCGCCTGAACAATCAGGGGAGCGTCATTCCGTTTTGCCCCATGCAGGGAAACCGAAAGGCCTTTCAGGGGGCCGAAGGATGCATCCCCAAACTCCCGTTTGAAGGTGTTTTCCGGGAAAATTTCATAGGGCGTTTCCCCGGCATTCCAGGCAGGCTGGATGCGCAGTTTTCCTTCCCCATCCATCCGGCAGAAACAGCCGCAGGCCATGGCCACATGGGAAAGCACCCCGCGAAGGGAAATCTCGCCCCAGTCCGGCCGCCTTTGAATCACCTGATCCTTGAGGGGAAAATCCCCGGAAAGGGAAAGGCCGCCCTGCTGCACCACCTGGGCTGCGATCTGCCCCAGTGTGCAGGGATAGGAAAGAGAATCCTGCCAGGCATGTTCCAGGCCGCTGCCCAGGGCATCGGCGCCGGTGAGGGTGAGGTAGGCACTTCCATCCCGCATGGAAACACCGGAAACGTAAAAAACCGCAAGGGGATGGGTTTCCTCCCCTGCCGATGCCAAAACCTGCACCTTAGCCCCGTAGGGGGAAAGACCGGCGGTGAACTTTTCCTGCCCGTTATATAAAAGCAGGGAACATTGGCATGCCAGCACCGCCCCGGGAAGCAGGCCGTTTCTGACCCCTGCCTGGCCGTAAAAAGAGAGCACATCCTCCCCGGTGAAGGGAAGGGATGTGCCGGTAAGGTAAGTGATGGAGCCGGAAAGGGAAACGGCACGGTTCTGTTTCAAAAAAGCATGGCCCATTTAGCGTTCCTCCAATTTCACGTGCACATCGGCCCACCGGGCCTGCCCCGTGTATTGCCACACCCGGGCGCCCCGATCGGCACAGAAGCAGGTGATGGTTTTTTCTCCGGCCACGGGATCCGGATAGGTGATATCAAAAAAGGTGCCGCTATCCAGCAGGGTGAACAGCCTTTCCAGCACATCCCCCTCCATGCGGTTCCATCTCAAATCCAGCGTGCGCCTTTCCCTGCGCCCATCCACCACCATGCGGCCCAGGGTGTTATACCGCTGGGTGCCGGCGGCGGAGGAAATTTCCACCACACAGGCGGAAGGGGCCGGCAGGGAAAGATCCTGAATGTGAATCATGGCTTTTTATCCTCCTTCACAGTTGCAGTTCCACACGGCCGGTGGCATTGGTGATGCGGTTCAGGTTTTCAATCACCGCCACCCCCAGACGATAGCCGTCAATTTCCAAAGGCACCGTTACGTGCACAGGAGAAGGCACGCCGTCTGCCGCCCCCATATTCCGGGAAGCGGGCCCCTCCACCGCCGTGCTCAGGGCCGCTTCCGTGCGGCTGCCCAGGCTTTGGGCCTCTTTTTCCAGCCTGGGCATGTTTTCCATCATGCCCTGCAAAAAGCCCTCGTCAAACATCTGCCCCATTTCCCTGGTTACCTGGGAGGGGGAATGGATTTTGAGGGCGCT
>JAFSBN010000036.1 GCA_017437265.1 Clostridia bacterium | reverse complement strand
CCACCAGGGATTTCATCCCTGGACCCAGAGACGGAGATTGCTTGGCTTCTCCGACCAACAACGTGCCGCTGATACTTGAGGAACCATGAGGGGCGTTGCCCCCTCAACCCCCACCAGGGATTTCATCCCTGGATCCAGAGACGGAGATTGCTTGGCTTATCAACAAACAATTTTCCGCTGTTTATTGTGACACACAGCAATTTGTTTGCGAAAGACGATTGCAATATTGCCAATTGGCTGCGGCACCGACGCACCACGGGCACGGCGGCAGAATGCCGCCAGCCGGATGCAAAGCATCCGGGAAAAACAAAAAAAGGCGTTGGAGGAAATTTGTTTCCGTCCACGCCTTTTTGCTGTTTTCATTGTGCCCATGGTGCTGTTTCCTTTCGTTTCCTCAATCAACATGCGGAAACAATTTTGTTTGATACGATTGTATGTCGCACACCGGGTGCAGGGGTGATACCCCTGCTGCGGGGTACAGGGGCCGCACAGGCCCCTGCCTCGGTGGGCTGTGCCCACACCCAACTCGCAATGATGCAATCCTCTCTGCACATTCTTGCTTCTGCGTGTAAGCAGGTAATGCCGCACAGGCCCCTGCCCCGGTTGCCGCTGCTCCGTTATTTTATCTCCACCATCACCAGCTCCGGTCGGTTGAAAATACGGGGGATCAGGGTGGACTCCCGGGAAAGGCCCCGGCTAACGATCATGGTGGTGCCATATTGCTCGTACTTCCCTCCGGCATAATCCGGGAACAGGCCCTCATCCGGTCCCACCAAACCGTTGAGCAGCCCCGGAATGCGCCATTGGCCGCCGTGGGCATGGCCGCTGAGCACCAGATCAAACCCATGGATACAGTATGTATCAAACAACCCGGGCCTGTGGCACAAAAGCAAAGCATCATAATCCCGGCTGCATGCATTCATCAGGCTGTACACCTGGTTTTCAATGCTCGCATTCTGTTCATTGGCCGGGTCATCCACGCCGCACAGGTTGAAAGTTTGCCCCTTCAGAGTCACCTGCAGGCATTTTCCGGAAACGTTTTGCACATCATATTGCTCCAGCATATCCATCATCTGGCGGAATTTCTCATGATCCGCCCAGTATTCATGATTGCCGGTCACATAATAGCAGGGATATTTGCCGAAAATGCCCTCCAGAAAAAGCCGCGCATTTTCCAAAGGCAGCTTATCGTCGAAAAAATCGCCGCAGAGCAGCACTGCATCCGGCTTTTGCTTTTCCAATGCCTGCAGCAGATTCTTCTGCCCCTTGCCATAATAGCAGGAATGCAAATCTGCCACCAATGCCAGATGGATATTCCCTTCCACCCGAGGCAAATCCACCGTGTACCGCCGCACAATCAGCCGGGGATCAAGCGCCGCAATGGCCAGCATGAATAATGCAAGCGCAATCCAGAACCGTTTCTTTTTCCGCTGTTTTCGTTCGCTTTGTTTCATTCAGCTTTCCTTTCCATCCGGTGTATCTGTATTCCGTCCAATGCATCGGAAGACCAGAAGGCATACGCGTCCTGCTTTCGCATGGACAAAAGATAATCCTGCCCCTGCTCGGTGAAAATGCGCATTCCGGCCTGGCCCTTCAGACGGAAGCGGGAAATCATTTTCCCCATTTCGTCAAACAAAGCTGCTTCGCTGCCGGCTTCATTTGCGCCCCACAGCGTACCATCCGAAAGCGCACCGCAAATCGTAACAGGCAATTCCGGGATGATCACCCGCTGTTTTCCTGTCGTCACATCCGTTTCCAGAATGCAATTCTGCCCTGTTTTGCCGGCCACAAGGCTGTACACTTTTTTTCCGCCGGCAAACCAGATCATCCTGGGCTGGTATTCCGTTTCCGGCATGATTCTTTTCACCTGTACAAAATCCTCCTCCAGCAAAACCAACGCGCCATCTGTGTATGAGAAATAGGCATACTTCCCTGTATCGGACAGATAGCGAAGGGACGCCGTGCCCAAATCCGAACCAAGCTCCTTTTTTGCCAGCACATGTCCGTTTTCACCGTCCACACAACAGACAAAAGCACTGATGTCCTCCCGATCATAAGGCCCTGCCAACAGATACATTTTCCCTTCTTCCGTCACCCGCTGCACCTGAAGATGCTGATGCGGGGACAGAGAAGGCCTGAACGACCATTTTTCCCTGCCGTCTCTATCAATACAGTTCAGTATCTGCTGAACCAGCCCGCCTTCGCCAAAGGCCAAGCCCACCAATTCCTCTTCTTCGGTGAGCCAAAGCGCTTCATGCATCTTTCCCTGGGTCATGAAAAGGCGCAGCTGCTTCTTTTCCCGTTCATACAAAAGCGTGCACCTGGTGCCATGGAAATAGGCCGGGCACATCATCAGCCCGGGCTTTCCCGGCACGCAATAGGCAGACGGATGTGCCAGGGAAGTTTCCAATTCGGACAAATGCACATCGGATGCTTTTTCCTGCGCCGCCCTGAGCGCCTGCATTTTTTAGCGAAACGGATGCAGGCCAGTCCAGCGCCTGCAATTGTGTCAGCTCATATTCATTCGGCCGTGTTTTCAGTTCTTTTTCACGTCGGCAAAGGGCACCATAAACCGCATCCGACCGGTGTACGGCTGAAAGTTCATCCTCTCCCCGGAGGGTATATAACGGCAGGCCCAGCGTTTCCTCCATCAGAGCAATCTGCTCCCGCATATCTGCGCATCGGGGCAGCATCGCCATCCTTTTTGTCAAATCCGGCACATCCGGAAACGTTTCTGCCAGCTGCTTCAGGCCTTTGGGCTTTACCATATTACCGATACCGGCCAGCTTTTTTCCGCCGCGGCAAAGGGACAATTCAAAAAAATCGTCATCAAAATAATCAAACACAAGCACAGGCCCTGCCGCTTTTTTGGCAGCCCGCACCAATTCACCGCTGGCATATCCCTCCGCAATGACAACCACCCATTCCGGATGACCCTGCCATAGCCGGACCGCCTGCGTCAATAGCGTATTTACCGCAGAAAGCTGTTTTTTTCTGATATACAGATTCTGAAATATGGCTCCCATTACAGCCCGCCTTTCTCCCTCTTGTATGCCTCCAGCACCGCTTCCGCCGCCTGCGTGTCTGCCCCGCGGCCTTCCTTCATTTCGTGATGCAGTCAGGAAAAATAATCATCCACCGCTTCGGTAAAAGACAGCAAAATTTCTTCCATGGTGCTGTGATCCCTGCGAACGGGCAGGCGAATCTGCGGAATATCTTCCGGCTCATCAAATACAGAACCGGCCTCCGCATCCGCCCAGTAAAAAATATATCCCGCCTGATTTCCGTTGCGCAACCGCAGATAATGACGATATTCAAAATCCACCCACAGCGTTACAGGAAAAGAGAAGTTCGCTTCCAGCCAGCGTACATACCGGCGCATCTCCTGCCTTGTTTCTTCCGGAATCCGGTCATCAAAGCCAATGTCAAACCCTCCCCGGATACGCCGACCTGGCTTCACAGATGCTTTTCTCTTCCAGGGGTGATCAGCACGCATGATAACCGCCTCCATTTTATTACATTATACCGTCTTCTCACCGGTGCCGCAAGAAAAAAACAGGCGGGAAAATGTAAAACTTTCCCACCTGCCGTTTGGTATTTTTTTATTCCGCTTTCATGCCGAAAATGTTCCGGGCAAAATTGTACAGGCCGTTCTTCCACACGAAGAAATTGTGACCGCCCTGGGTTTCGTAAAACACATGGGTACTGCCGTTTTTCGTCAGGGTATCGGAATAGGTTTTGGGCCATTCGCCCACCGTGGTATCGGTGGTGCCAGCTACGATCATCACAAAGGTTTCGTACTGTTCCTCCAGCCTGAAGGATTCCTCCGTAAACAGCCCGCCTTCAGCAAAATAGGGCAGCACCCCGGGGGCAGGGGCAAAGGCGCCTACATAGCCAAAGGTATCCTGCATGGAAAGGCCGATGTACAGCGCTTCCCGGCCGCCCATGGAAAGGCCGGCAACGGCGGTGTTTTCACGTCCTTCCAGCACGGAATAATTTTCCTTGATAAAGGGCATCAGGTCATCCCTGAGATCATTGATGAAATTATCAAAGGCAGCAAAGGTTTCCGGGCTGTACATATTGCCGGAAGAAGGGGTGCCGGCCGGAAACGCCTTGATGTTGGGGGTGACAACGATCATTTCTTTGGCTTCGCCGGCAGCGAGCAAATTGCCCAGAATCACATCCGGCACACCGCCGGTCCATTCCAGATGATTGCCGCCAATGCCGTGAAGCAGGTACAACACGGGGTAGGCCGCGTCCGGATTGTATTCCGGAGGCAGGTATACCAGCACATCCCGGATTTTTCCGCAGGTTTTGGAAAAATAGCTTTTTGCTTCCAGTTTGTAGTAGGCCACGCCCTCCTGCTTTTTGTCATAGTCAGCCACGGGACGGTACGCTTGCGTATCATCGGCAAAACAGGGCAACGTAATCAAAAGAGCCAGCACAAGCACCAACAGAAAACATCCTGTACGCATGGGCAATACACTTCCTTTTCCTTATTTTATATGTACATTATAAGAAGCCTGTGCCCCCACTGTCAATTCACCAGCCTCACAAAGGTATGATAAAAATATCCTTTTCCGCTTTCTCGCAACGCAAGTGTAAAAAAAACGTAAAAAAAATGAAAAAAATTGTTCCGCAGGCATTTCAAAACCCGCCGTTATGTTGTATAATAGAAATACTGAATGAAAAGAAAGTGAGGCGGATGCCCTTTGGACGCGATCTGGGATCAGATCCAGACATTTTTCTGGAACATTCTTCACCGCCCCACTTGGGTGGATTATCTGGATATGGGCATTATGGCAGTGCTCATTTATCAGCTGTTTCTCATCACCCGGCGCACCCGCTCCATGCAGGTGTTCAAAGGGCTGGTCATTCTCATCTTTGCCAGCTACATCAGCGGCATCATCGGGCTCACTTCCATCAATTACTTGCTGCAGGGCGTGCTCAGCAACGGCATCATCGTGATCCTGATCCTTTTCCAGCCGGAAGTAAAACGCACGCTGGAATACCTGGGCCGCACCACCATCCTCAACCGTTCCGGCGAACAGGATGAAAGCGAAAGAACAGTGGAAGCCATCACCCAATGCCTGCAGCGGCTCAGCCGCAGAAGAGTGGGTGCCCTGGTGGTATTTGAACAAAAAACCGGCCTGCAGGAATTTGTGGATACCGGCATCCGGCTGGATGCCGCCATTTCCGCCGGGCTTCTGGAAAATATTTTTGAGCCCAACACCCCCCTCCACGACGGCGCTGTCATCATCCGGGGCGACCGGATTGAAGCCGCCGCCTGTATTCTGCACGTCAGCGACAATAACGCCATCAGCCACGACCTGGGCACCCGTCACCGCGCTGCCCTGGGTGTCAGCGAAAACAGTGACGCCATGGTACTGATCGTCAGCGAAGAAACAGGCATTATTTCCATGGCCCAGGGCGGCAAGCTCACCCGCCATCTGGATGCCGATGCCGTGCGTAAAGTGCTGGGACGCATCTATAGCCAAACCCATTCCCGCTTCTGGCATCTGACCCATCGTCAGCCTGCCGCCAACAAAAATGCAGGCAAAAAAGGAGGCGAACAGCATGACTAACCAGCCTCCCCGTGAAAATTCCTTCTGGCCCAATGTGAAAAAAACCTTTCTGGCCGTTCTTCATCGCATCACCCACAACTGGGGATGGAAGCTGCTGAGCGTGCTGCTGGCCGTTTGCATCTGGGGCGTGCTGGTCACCCAGGATGATACCCTGCCCCGCACCAAAACCTTCACCAATGTAAAGGTGAGCACCGCCAATTCCACCATCCTCAAGCAAAACGGTTTCATTGTGGTGGACGGGCTGGATGAACTGGAACCTGTCAATATCACCGTGCAGCTGCCCCAGAAATACTACAGCACCGCCACGGAAGACCGCTATATGATCCGCGCAGATCTTTCTCAGATCAAAGAAGCGGGCCAGCAGGAATTGACCCTGACAGCCACCGTCTCCAATCCCAGCGCCTACGGCAACGTGCTGTCCATTTCCTCTCCCACCATCACCGTCCTGGTAGAGCCCTATGTGAACCGCAGCCGCATCCCTGTGCAGCTGAACGTTACCGGTCAGGCTCCGGAAGGCTATTACACCGCCAATCCTCAGTCTACGCCGGATTCACTGGACGTGGCCGGGCCCAAATCGGTGGTGGAAAAAATCGTCCGCTGCCGGGTGGATTATGACCTGTCCCTGCTGCCTGCTCAGGCGGGTTCCGTGCGCTCCAGCCTGCCCTATGTGTTCCTGGACAAGGACGGCAACGAAGTGGATTCTTCTCTCCTGACCGTTACCAACCAGGGCATCTCCACCCGCTATGTGGTGGTGGAACAAAATGTGTACACCACAATGGAAGTGCCTGTCAACACCCAAAGCCTCATCTTCGGCCAGCCGGCTGAAGGCTACAAAGTGACGTCCGTCACCGTGGATCCTCAGCTGGTCACCATTGCCGACGACGATCTTTCCCTCTTCCAGGGTGAAAATGCCTCCCTGTACACCCTGGGCCGGGTAAACATTTCCGGCGAAACCCAATCGAAAACAGATATCATCACCCTCAACAGCCGGGGCGTGGCCTATATCAGCCATCCCACGGTCACCATCACCGTGGAAATCAGCCCCATCGACAACGCGGAGTAAAAGCATGAATGCATTTGCAGATACCCTTTTATCCCTGATGTTTGGCTGGCTGCGCTCCATGGTGGAAGGCATCTTTTCCTCTGCCTCTTCCGGGCGCTTCAGCAGCTTTTTCACCTGGCTTGGGGATCATTGGTTCTGGCTGGTGGCCGTATTGTGCATTATCTGCCTGGTGCTGGATTACCTGATCTGGTTCATCCGCTGGCGGCCCTATGTTATCTGGCGAAACAAGCTGCGCCGGCTCTTTGGCCACAGGGAAACACCCCTGCCCGATGCCGGCTTTGACACCGGCTATGAAACCGGCGTGGATATGGACCTGACCGATATGCCGGATACTCCTGTGCCGGAATATGAATATGCCGCCTGGCAGCCTGAGCTCCACCCGCAGCCGCAGGAGCCGGTATACGAAGCCCCGGTTTCCCAGCCTGTCTATCAGGATGAAGTGCCCTATATCCCTCAGGAACCCATCGTGCGCAACCGGCGCAGCCAGCGGCATGAAAAGAAAAAATTCCGCCTTCCCGGCCTGCTTGGCAGCGATCAGGCAGAAGAAAGCGGCCTGATCGACGGCCTGCCGCCGGTGGTCAATAAGGAAGATGCTTTCCATGCCCCGGTATACCCCGATCAATATCAAAATCCCTAAACGCAAGGATGAGCGCCATGTGTGATCTTCCCCAGGCCTTTATCGAGCAGATGCAGCGCATGTTGGGCGATGCTCTGCCCGATTTTTTGCATACCTACGAACAGCCCTACCACCGGGGCATCCGCATGCGCCCGGGTATAAAGCCTGCCCCGTACGCCCTGCAGCCGGTACCCTGGGCTGAAAACGCCTATTACCTGCCCCTGGACAGCCGTGCCGGGGCCCATCCCTTGCACGAAGCCGGGGCCTACTACCTGCAGGAACCCAGCGCCATGACGGCCGCTGCCGTGCTGCATCCCGCCCCTGGCGAAAAAGTGCTGGATCTGTGCGCCGCTCCCGGCGGAAAAAGCACCCAGCTGGCTGCATACATGATGGGCGAAGGGCTGCTGATCTGCAATGAGCCTGTGCCGGGAAGGGCGCAGGTGCTTTCCCGGAATGTGGAGCGCATGGGCATTCCAAACGCCATGGTCACCTGTGCCCTGCCGGAGCAATTGTCGCCCCGTTTTCCCGGTTATTTTGACAAGATCATGGTGGATGCTCCCTGCTCCGGGGAAGGCATGTTCCGCCGCAATCCGGAAGCCCGGTCGGAATGGCAGGAAGCCTCCCCCGCCGGCTGTGCCGAAAGGCAGTTGTACATTCTGGAGCATGCGGCACGCATGCTCCGTCCCGGCGGCCGGATGGTGTTTTCCACCTGCACCTTCAATAATACGGAAAACGAAGGGGTGGTGCAGCGTTTTCTTGCCGCACATCCCGACTTTTCCCTGCTTCCTTTTTCTCTGCCGGGCCTGCCGGAAAATGACGGCATGCTGCACCTGTGGCCCCATATCGTCCCGGGAGAAGGGCATTTTGTGGCCCTTTTGCAAAAAGACGGCGATGGGCAGGGCGACTGTAAAAAGCCTGTTTTTCCCTGCCAGTCGCTTGGCAAGCAGGAGGCCAAGGTGACGCAGGCTTTCCTTGCCGAACACATCTGTTGCCCGTTATCCGTTTCCGGGCTGTTTCTGGGCCACGTCATCGCCCTGCCCGCCACTCCCCTGCCCGATCTCAAAGGCCTGCGCATCCTTCGCCTCGGGCTGCAGCTGGGGGATGTGAAGGGCAAAATATTTCAGCCCGATCATGCACTTTCCCTTTCCTGCCCTGTAAGATATACCTTTCCTGTCTCGGAAGAAGAAGCTGCGTTATACCAAAACGGTCAGGTGCTGCCCTGCCCGGACCATGTGAAGGGATGGCTGTGCCCCACCCTGGACGGCGTGCAGCTGGGCTGGGGCAAGGCCAGCCAGAATCAGATCAAAAACCATTATCCCAAGGGCCTGAGAAAGCCATGATATTTCATGGTTTCCCGGCTTTTTTGACAGAATTTTTCTTGCCATGCAGCTTTGTGCATGATATAATATGTAAAAACAGAAGCGCCGCATGGGCGGCCATTGAAAGGGGTTTTTAATCATGGGCAAGTTTATGCAGGATTTTAAGGCTTTTGCTCTGAAGGGCAATGTTGTGGACATGGCTGTTGGCGTTGTGGTCGGCGGTGCTTTCAGCAAGATCGTCACCTCTCTGGTGAATGATCTGGTGATGCCCCTTTTGTCCCTGATCACCGGCGGCACCAATGTGTCCGGCCAGTTCCTGCTGCTGGGCAAGGTTCCCGAAGGCGCCGAAGTGCCTGCCACCATCGAGGCCGCCAAGGAGCTGGGCGTTGCCACTTTCAACTACGGCAACTTCATCCAGACTGTGATTGACTTTGTGCTGATTGCGCTGTGCATCTTCATGGCCATCCGCCTCATCAGCAAACTGCATAAGAAGAAGGAAGAAGCTCCCGCCGAACCCGCTCCCGAACCCCGGCTGTGCCCCTTCTGCTGCCAGCCTGTGGACGATAAGGCCACCCGCTGCCATCACTGCACCAGCGAACTGCCTGAAGTGGAGGCATAATGCAATACCGTCATTTCTTCTGGGATTTTGACGGTACGCTGTACGACACATACGGCCGCATTACCCGTGCGGCACAAAAAGCTTTGGCTGATCTGGGCCTCCCCGTATCTTTCGGGGAGGTCTATCAGCATGTAAAGCGTTCTTTGCATACGGTGTACCTGACCTATGCCCAGCCTCATTCCATCACCGAAGAAACATTCATGAAGGCCTACCGCAGCCATTCGGAATCCGAAGGCCCCGAAAGCATGGCACTTTATCCCGGTGCCCGGGCGTTTCTGGAGGCCGTCCTGGCAAACGGCGGCAAAAACTACCTCTATACTCACCGTGGCTACGACAGCGCTTTTGCCGCTCTTGACCGGGACGGCATCACACCCCTTTTTGCCGATTTTGTCACCAGTCGGGACGGTTTCCCCTCCAAGCCTGCACCGAATGCCCTGCTTCACCTGACCGGAAAGCATGCCCTGCCGCTGGAAAATTGCATCATGATGGGAGACCGGGATATTGACCTGGAAGCCGCCCAAAACGCCGGTATGGACGCCTGCCTTTTTGATCCTGACGATTTCTATGCCGATTATGCTGCGCCCCTGCGCTTTTTCCGCTACAGCGATATGCAAGCCCATTTCTTTCCCTAACCAGGGGCGGACCAGTGATTTCATCCCTGATCTCAGCAGGGCCATTGGCCCTGCACCCAGTAGCGGAACTTTCTCGTCTGATCTAACACGCAATTTCCCGCTGAGGCTTGAGGAACGACGAGGGGCTTCGCCCCTTCACCCCACCAGGGATTTCATCCCTGGACCCAGTGACGAAACTTCTTGACTTATCTGGCAAACAGTTTCCCGCTGCTACATGAGAAAAAGAGAAAGAAAGGCTCCCTTGTGTAAAGGAAGCTGCCCCATAGGGCCTGAGGGATTGTCGTCTCCCCTCCAAGAAATACGCAGAAACCCCTTGGCAAAAGAGGATTACAACATTGCGAGTTGGAGGCGCCACTGGCACACACGGGCCGGCGGCAGAATGCCGCCAACCGGATGCAAAGCATCCGGGGAAAACGACAAAAAGAAGCGGTGAGAGAAGTCATTCTCTCAACCGCTTTTTTTCGTTTTCATTG
>JAFSBN010000035.1 GCA_017437265.1 Clostridia bacterium | reverse complement strand
CCGCATCCACAATTTTTTCAAATTCTTCCCGCAGGAACCGGCGGATCACCCGCATTTCTTCGGCGCTGCGCCGGGGAATGGCGTTGACAAGGCTATCTACCAGCAAAAGATCCAGCCCGGTATCCAGCGCATTGGCGATGGCCACCAACGTATCCACGCTGGGCACACGCAGGCCTCTTTCAATATTGCTGTAAAAGGAAGGGGCCACGTTCACTTCCTGGGCCACCTGCTTCTGGGTTTTGCCAAGCAGCTGCCTGCGGGAACGAATGCGATTGCCAAGCTCCTCATAATTCACCATGGGCCTTTCCCCTCCTTTCTGTTACGAAAACATTATAAACCAAAGGGCGAAAAATGTAAAGGCGTGGGGAAAGGGGGAAAAAGCCCTGAAATTTGTGGCAAAAAAATTTTCAAAAAGAGGTATACAAGTGAAATACAATGTGATATAATGCCATCGAAGACCAAGCCTATGGATTTATTTCAGGTGTTCCTCTGCTTTTGTTCATCGTCAGCCGACGGATGCGAAGAAGCCCAACGGAAACTACCGGAACGTATCATCTCTTCGGTTTGGCGAACAAATTATTTGGAGGGTTTACACCATGTATCAGGACAAGACGCTCACTTGCCGTGAATGCGGTCAGGAATTCACCTTCACCGCTTCCGAACAGGCTTTCTACGCCGAAAAGGGCTTCCAGAACGAACCCGGCCGCTGCCCCGCTTGCCGCGCCGCTCGTCGTGCCAACGGCAACAACAACCGTGGCGAACGCCAGATGTTCGAAGTGATCTGCGATGGTTGCGGCTGCACCACCCAGGTTCCCTTCCAGCCCCGTGGCGATAAGCCCGTGTACTGCCGCGACTGCTTCGCCAAGAACCGTCCCCAGTACTAAGATTGGCTATAGACTGTGCTGCTGAAAGATGCAGCACAGTTTTTTTTTGTGCTCATTTTTCTGCCTGAAGATAAATGTCGGTTCTCCTTGAAGATGTTGGTTAAATGTGGTATAATCTTATAAAAATGGCGAAAGGGTGCAAATGATGAGCACGAGACATGTTTATAACGCCGATGCGCAGGCAACCGCGTTATTTCAGAATAATATGGCATACTGTATCGGAACCGGCAGAATGGGGCTGGCACTGCAGGAAGAATATCAGCAGCAAATGCGCATGGTGCAGGAGGAGATCGGCTTTTCCCATATCCGTGGCCACGGCCTTTTCTGCGACGATGTGGGCATCTATTGGCCGGTGCTGGACCAGGATGGAAATGTGGTGGAGGAACGCTACAATTTCACCTATCTGGACCGGATTTTTGATAACTATCTGAAGGTGGGGCTGAGGCCGTTTCTGGAACTGGGTTTCATGCCCAAGAAGATGGCCAGCGGCACCCAGACGATCTTCTACTGGGAAGGCAACACCACGCCCCCCAAAGATCACGATCAATGGGCGAGGATGATCAAAGCGCTGCTTTTGCATCTGTGTGAACGTTATGGCAGGGAAGAAGTGGTTACCTGGCCGGTGGAAGTGTGGAACGAGCCGAACCTGCGCGGTTTTTGGGAAAATGCGGATCTGGATGCCTACCTGAAGCTGTATGATGTGTCTGTCGGGGCGGTTAAGGAGATATTGCCTCAGATGCGGGTGGGCGGCCCTGCAGTGTGCGGCGGCAGTCAATGCATGCATTTTATCCGCACCTTCCTGGAGCATTGCCGGGACAACAAAGTGCCGGTGGATTTTGTGAGCCGGCACATCTACATGGGCCAGGATCCCCATCGGGATGGCAGATACCTCTATCATGCCATGAATAAGCCGGAAGTGAACATCCGGGAAGCGGAAGATACCAGGGAACTGATTGATTCCTTCCCGGAATTCAAGGGGTATGAGCTGCACATTACCGAGTATAACACCTCCTACAATCCCTTCTGTCCCACCCATGATACGGTGTACAATGCGGCACTGATTGCCGGGCTGCTGGCAAAAATGGGGGACACCTGTGCCTCCTATTCCTATTGGACGTTCGGGGATGTGTTTGAAGAAATGGGCATCCCGGACAGGGTGTTCCACGGCGGTTTCGGATTGGTGGCCAATGGGCTGATCAGAAAGCCTACCTTCTGGACGTTTGAATTTTTCAAGCGGCTGGAAGGGAAAATGATCCTGCGTGAGGAAGACTGCCTGTTTGTAAAAACGGAAAACGGCAGCATCCGGGGCGTCATGTGGAACCTGGAAAAGGAAGAAAAGAAGATAGAAGTGCATTTCCCCGGTATGGAAGGAAAATGGGGCGTGGTGACACGCACGGTGGACATGGAAAACGGAAATCCCCTGCGCATCTGGCATGAGATGGGCGAACCTGCATCCCTGACCCGGGATCAGCTGAACATCCTGCGCCAGAGCGATATACCCCATACCGATGCATACAGCCTCATCAGTGATGAAAAGGGTATTTGCGTGGAAAAAACACTGATGGCCAATGCAGTGGTATATGTGGAGATAACACCGTTCAAAAAGGAAGAAAGCCTGGGCTATCATTACCCCGGCATTTGCGAATGAGTACCCTGAAAAGGAGGCATAACGATGACGATTCATAGGTCTTCGGAGGATTATCTGGAAATGATCCTGATGATCCGGGAGCAAAAGGGCTATGTGCGCAGCATTGATGTGGCACAGGCGCTGAATGTGACCAAGCCTTCCGTCAGCGTAGCCATGAAAAAACTGCGTGAGAACGGATATATCACCTTTGATAAGGACAACTTTATCCTTTTGTCCGTTCCCGGGGAAAAGGTGGCCCGGCACATGTATGAGCGGCACAAGGTGCTTTCCGCCCTGCTGATTCGCCTGGGCGTATCGGAAGATGTGGCCAGGGAAGATGCCTGCAAGATTGAACACGATATTTCCGATGAAACATTTGACGCTATCTGCCGTTATGTGCAGGGCAAATGAATGAAAAAAGGCAGTGTGCTTTTGTGCATGCTGCCTTTTCCTTATGAAAAATCCGCCGGGACAGCCCGACGGATGATTTTTTTATTCGGTGGTATAGTTGTCGAAATAGCCCTGGATGAACACGATGGGGGTGCCCTTATCGCCGGAGCCGCTGGTCAGGTCGCACAGGGAGCCGATCAGATCCGTCAGGCGGCGGGGAGTGGTGCCTTCGGAAACCATCTGGCCCACCAGATCGTTATCCTTTTCCTGAATTTTGCCCTTGATGGCTTCTTTCAGTTCTTCACCGGAGAGGGAGGCAAATTCGTTATCGGCCAGGTATTTCAGTTTCAGTTCGTTGGGGGTGCCTTCCAGACCGGCGGTGTATGCAGGGGAGACCACCGGATCGGCCAGCTCCCAGATTTTGCCCACAGGATCCTTGAATGCGCCGTCGCCGTAGACCATCACTTCGATCTTCTTGCCGGTGGCTTCGAACAGATTCTTCTGGATGGCATCCACGATGGGCTGGCAATCACGGGGGAAGAGCTTCACCTTATCTTCGGAGGCCTTGTTGGATCCCAGAAGGCCGTAGTTTTCGTTATAGCCGCTGCCGTTGACGGGAGCGTTGAGAATTTCGTCCAGGCCCAGCACGATATCGGCACCGGCAGCCTTGAGGATGCGCTTGGTGCGGAAGCGGGTGTGGATATCACAGCAAAGCACATTCCTGGTGTAGGGCAGGATGGCCTTGGCATTGTTGGCGAAAATGATTTCGCAGTCAGCGCCGCTTTCGCGGATCAGTTCTTCGTAATAGGCCACATAGTCCATACCGGTGAAGGTGTGCTTTTCATAGCCGAACAATTCCCGATATTTTTCCAGAGTGAGCACATCGCTGTAGGGGTTGACACCCATTTCGTCCACCTTATCGATGGAGACCAGATGGTTGCCCACTTCGTCGGAAGGATAGGACAGCATCAGCACCACCTTTTTTGCGCCCTTGGCAATGCCCCGCAGGCAGATGGCAAAACGGTTGCGGCTGAGGATGGGGAAGATAACGCCCACGGTTTCGCCGCCAAACTTATCTTTCACATCGTTGGCAATATCGTCCACCGTGGCATAATTTCCCTGGGCACGGGCAACGATGGCTTCCGTCATGGCCACTACGTCACGGTCGTTAAAGGAGAAAGGTGCGTCTTTGGAAGCTTCCAGAACGGATTCGGTGACGATTTTCACAATATCGTCCCCCGCCTTGATGATAGGTGCTCTTACGCCTCGGGATACAGTGCCGATCATACGACTCATACCGTTACATCTCCTTTGAATGAAGCATGCTGTGCATGCCGAAAATCAAACAACCCATAAATTATAGCATTATACGGCGTTGTTTTCAATATTTTTTGGAAAAAAATCATTTCTGATACATTCATGTTTTTCCGGCAGCCAGCACAGCCAATTGCTTTCTGTACTGATTGGGTGAAACGCCCACCAGCTTATGGAACATGCGCAGAAAATTGGAATAGTCATTAAAGCCGCACTGGTAAGCAATGCTGTTGAGGGAAATGTCGGTGCCAATCAGCTCTCGGGCCAGCATCACGCGGCGGTAGAGAATGTAATCGTACACACTGCGGTTGGTATATTTGACAAATTCATGGGAGAGATAGGAAACACTGACATTGAATTGCTTTGCCAGATCCGCAATTTTAAGCGGCTGGGTGTAATTGCTGTTGATATAGGTGAGCACTTTTTGCATGATGCTGTTGGAAACGACGGTGCTGGTGAGGGCCTGTGAATGATCAATGATGGAACAGATGCGGCTGATGAAGCGCTGGGCCAGGGCATAGCTTTGGAAGCGATCCATGGCGCTGGCGGCATTTTGCATTTCCTGCAATGTTTTCATGATGCCCAGGCATTCTCTGGCTTCTTCCCGGGTGAACTGGAAACGGTTAAGCCCCCGGGAGGTGTAGGAGCGAAAAAAACGATCCAGATCCAATTGGCCGCAGCCCAGTATCTTCAATGTTTCCAGTGATATATTCATATATGCCCGTTCATAGCCGATCAATTCACCGGCAGAGGAGAGCCCGTGCATGCAAAAAGGCGGAATGATAAAAAATTGATTGGGCTCCAGCAGATACATATTGTTATCCAGGCCAAAGTATTGCCCGCCGTTTACATGGATATAGATTTCATAAAAATCATGGCAATGAAATTCCCAGCTGTCCACCTTGTTGCTGAGTGCATAGAAGGCTTCAAAACCGGAATGAATTTCCGGCATGGTGGTCAGCGGAATGGATTTTTCGTTGAAGATACCGGCCATAAATTCACCTCCGTTTCATAGCTTAATGATAATGCAGTTTTTACATAAAATCAAGCAAAATTTACGTAGCCGAATGTATTTTGTGTCTGATATACTCTATACAACGAAAAAATAATAGGCGTTAATCCGTGATTATCAGAAAGGATGACGACAAATGATCAAAGTGGCAATTGTTGGCACGGGAAATATCTCCCACGCCCATATCAAGGCTTATCTTCAGTTTCCGGAGCGGTGCAAGATCGCCGCATTGGTGGATATTGTGCCCGGGAAAGCCCGGAAGGTGAAGGAACAGTATGGACTGGATTGCGAAGTGTTTGAGGATCATCAGGATATTCTGGGAATGGAGCTGGATCTGGTGGACGTATGTACGCCGCCTTTTGTGCATGCCCAGATCAGCATCAACGCCCTCAGAAGCGGCAAAAACGTGGTGTGCGAAAAGCCCATGGCGGCTTCTTTGGAAGAATGCGACGCCATGCTGAAAGCCAGGGATGAAAGCGGCAAAAAGCTGTCCATCATTGCCCAGAACCGTTTCCGCAAGCCCATCCGGGATTTGAAGGCGTTGCTTGACAGCGGCATTGCCGGCCCGGTGCGCCATGCACAGGTGGATTCCTTCTGGTATCGTGCCCATTGCTACTATGATCTTTGGTGGCGCGGCACATGGGAAAAAGAAGGCGGCGGCTGCACGCTGAACCATGCTGTGCATCACATTGATATGCTGGGCTGGATGATGGGCCGCCCCAAGCGTGTGGTGAGCATGATGGCCAATACCGCCCACGATAACGCAGAGGTGGAAGATCTTTCTGTGTCTGTGATGGAATATCCCGGGGCACTGGCCACGGTAACGGCTTCGGTGGTGCACCATGCGGAAGAACAGCAGGTGGTGTTCCAGTGCGAGAGGGCAAAGATTGCTGCGCCCTACGCCGTGTATGCTTCTATTCCTCAGCCAAACGGTTTTCCTTTGAGCAACCCGGATGAAAACTTCAAATCTCAGGTGGACGCATATCTGGAAACACTGCCGCCCATTCCCTATGAAATGCATACGGGCCAATTGGAAAGCGTTCTTTCTTCTTTGGAAAACGATACTGAAATGGCCATTGGCGGCGAAGACGGAAAGCTGGCGCTGGAATTGATCACGGCTATCTATAAGGCCGGTGCCACCGGCATGCCGGTAAACATGCCCATCGCCCAGGACGACCCCTTCTATACCGTGGATGGCATTCGTGCTTCCGTACCCCATTTTTATGAAAAAACCACATCCGTTGGCGATCTGGACGGCGAAATCAGCTTTGGCGGTTTCGGGAAAGGAAAATGATATGAAAGTTTCTGATGGAATGAACTATGCACCCAAGGGCAAGCCCCGGCCGGTGGTAAAGCAGGGCGAATTCGTTTTTTCTGCAGTCAGGCTGGATCATGGCCACATTTACGGCATGTGCAACGGGCTGACGGAAGCGGGCGGCACGCTGAAGTATGTGTGGGATCCGGACCCCAAAAAGGTGGAAGCGTTCTGCAAGGCTTTCCCGGGGGTACAGGTTGCCAGAAGCGAAGAAGAAGCGCTTTCCGACAAAGAAACGCACATGATTGCCGGGGCCGCCATTACCAGTGAACGCTGCGCCCTGGGCCTGCGGGCCATGGATGCCGGCAAGCATTATTTTACCGATAAAGCGCCTTTTACCACTATGGCCCAGTTGAACAGCGCCAAGGAAAAGGTGAAGGAAACCGGTAAAAAATACAGGGTGTATTATTCCGAACGTCTGCATGATGAAGGCTCCATTCTGGCCGGCAATATGGTGGATCAGGGTGCCATCGGCAAGGTGGTGGCGGTGAACGGCTTCGGTCCCCATCGGCTGGGTGCCGCGGGAAGGCCCAAGTGGTTCTTTGAAAGAGAAAAATACGGCGGTATCCTGTGCGATATCGGCAGCCATCAGATTGAACAATATCTGCATTTCTCCGGGGAAGAGGACGCTACGGTGGTATGCAGCCGCATTGCCAATTTCAATCACCCGGAATATCCCGAACTGGAAGACTACGGCGATTGCATGATCACCGGCAGAAACGGCACCAACAATTATTTCCGTGTGGACTGGTTTACCCCCGACGGGCTGCGCACCTGGGGGGACGGCCGTGTGACCATCCTTGGAACAGAAGGATTCATTGAAGTGCGCAAGTATGTGAATCTGGCCACCGATATGCAGGGCGGCGCGCATGTGTTCCTGGTAAATGATAAAGGCGAACAGTATTTCAATGCTGCCGGCGTGACGGGCTTCCCGTTCTTTGGCAAATTGATTCTGGATTGTCTGAACGGCACCGAAGAAGCTATGACACAGCATCACGCTTTCAAGGCGGCAGAATTGTGCCTGTCTGCCCAGGAAAAGGCAGTTTGGACAAAACGATAAACCCAAACAAATACGCAGGCGGTCGGGTGGTTGCCTGCGGTTTTTGATGAAATGAGGGATGCAGCATGCGGCTATTGATTGTTGGAGGAACGGGCTTTGTCAGCGGCTGGCTGGCACGCACTGCGTTGATGCAGGGACATGAGGTGTGGGCTATTACCAGAGGCATGCGCAAAATGACGGAGGGCGTGCGACCCATTATTGCCGACAGAAATGACGGGGCACAATTGCGTCAGGCCCTGGAAAAGGAAAATGTTCAGTTTGATGCGGTGATGGACTGCATTTGTTTCAATGCGGAGCAGGCAGAAATCGATTTATCTGTTTTTTCTGCGTTTTCAAAGCGCATCGTTGTCATTTCCACCGATTCTGTATATCATCCCGATTACAAGAAAATCATGCAGGATGAAACGGTGCACGGCTATATGCAGGATGGCAGCTACGGCGATTTGAAGCGGCAGATGGAAATGGTGTTTGAAAATGATAACGGCAAACGCATGGATTACACCATTTTACGGCCGGGCCATATTTTCGGTCCCGGCAGCGAACTGGGCTGCTTCCCGGAACATACAAGGCAGAAGGATTTGCTTTCCGTCATCAGGAACGGCGAAAAAATCCGTTTGGTGGGCGGCGGCAAATACCTGATCCACCCCATCTATGTGGAGGATCTGGTACGGGTGATGCTGGATACAGTTGCAAATGAAAAAACATACAACCAGATTTTCTGCATTGGTGGAGCCGATATTGTGGAAAATGCCCGGTATTACGAAATATTGGGCGAGATCATGGAAAGGCCTGTAAGCATTGAAACGGTGGATGAAGAAGGCTATCTGGACAGCCATCCCCAGTACAGCGGGCATTTGTGCCACAGGGCCTATTGCATGGATAAGCTGGCTGCGACAGGGATTTCTTTGCCGGATACGAAGCTTTATGATGGACTGAAAAAACAGGTGGAAGCGTTGCTTCTGGAAGGGAGATAACATGGACAGGATCAGCTATTTGCAGCTGGTTTCGGATAGTTGCAGGGACAAAATGTCAAGCACAAAAGAAGAGGCCATGGCGGTAAAAGCGTACCATGGCGCAGATTCTTTTCAGGGACTGTATTACGAATTGGCCCAGATGGAACTGGCAAAAGCTACCGGCATCATCCCGCACGTGCGCGATTATATCATCGACAAAGCACTGGACAGAATGGATACCCGGCTGGACTGTGCTGATTTTGTGATTCCTGCCATTATTCGCATGCTGTACGAGCATCGGGGGACGGACAGGCTGCCGGAAGAAATGGCAAAGCGGATGGAAAAAAGTCTGATCGGTTTCAAATACTGGCTGGATGAGCCGGGTGAAGTGCACGCCTGTTATTTCACGGAAAACCATCAGGTGCTTTTCTACAGCGCAGAATATCTGGCCGGACAATTGTTTCCCGACGCTGTGTTTACCAATAACGGGATGACAGGAAGAGAACGGAAGGCGCATGGTGCCAAAGCCCTGCGGAAATGGCTTTCCTGGCGCTGGCGCTTTGGCTTCAGCGAATGGCTGACCCAAGGGTACTATATGGATGATATTCTGGGTCTTGTGAACCTGATGGTGTATGCAGAGGATGAAGATATCCGTCTGCAGAGCCGGATGATTGTGGACTTGTTGGTGTTTGATCTGGCGGCTCACGGCTTCCGCGGCCATCTGCCCACCACTCACGGTCGGGTGTATACCGATTTCATCATTGAGCCGGATCATGAAGATTGCTCCCACCTGATGCGTTTCTTGTTTGATGAGGGGAGCAACGAAGGCCTGTGCGGAGCGGCTGTGATGCTGGCCAGTGTGGGTTATGAATGTCCCGGGGCCGTTGCTGAAGTATATAACAAACGGGAGATGACCATTCATCAACGCATGAGCGTGGATGCGGCAGATGCGGCCGCTTTCGGCATTGACCCCAAAGATTTTGAAAACATCATGTTTTTCTGGGGGATGCAAACCTACTCTGACCGGGTGTGTATTGATAATTCCCTGAAAGTATTTCCCATCTGGAACTGGATGACCAACCGTGTGCGGGCGTATAAAGAACGCTATGAATTGTGCGACGAAGCCGGTGTTCCTGCCCCGGATGCGCCGGATTTTACGGCTATGACCCAGGTGGATATTTGCACACGGAAGACGAAGGATTATATCATCAGTTGTGCTCAGGACTTTAGAAAGGGCAGAATGGGCTATCAGCAGCATCCCTGGACAGCGTCGCTTGGGGGACGTGCGGTGATTTTTACCACCAATCCCGCTTCCCTGGAATACCAGAACAGGCCCAACCGCTGGGCCGGCAACCTGTGCCTGCCTAGGGCTGTGCAACACGAAAACGTGCTCTTTTGTATCTATCGGATCATGCCTGATTTTGTGGATTATCTCAATTCCCATCTCTATTTTCCAAAACACGAAATGGACGAAGTGGTGGAGGAGAAGGGCTATATTTTCGGCCGGAAGGGAAAGGGCTATATCGCTGTCAGCGTAATCAGTGCCGGGGATCAGTACTGGGAAGAAAAGGACAAGGCGCTGTTTGCCCATGTGTATGGCGAAAAAGCGGAAGAAATGTATCAAAAGGCTGAGGATTACGAATACGTTGCTCAGGGCCATGCCGCAGTGTGGGCGGTGGAAATGGGCAGTGAAGGGGAAAACGGATCATTCAGGGCTTTTATCGATGGCTTCAAAGAAAAGGGGCTGGCAGGCGATACCCACGCATTTACTTATTTTTCGCCCACCTTTGGCGAGATGCGCTGCGGATGGGGGAAGGAGCTGGTGGTGGAAGGCAAGACAATCAATATCCATCAGTATCCTCGCTACGATATGCCGGGGTGTGAGATGGCGTTTGACGCAGATGAGATCAATATTTGTGGAGATAAACATACATTATCCATGCAGTTTGATAAACTGATTCACACAGAAGGGTGAAAATGATGGGATATATTGAATTGGAAAACAGCGCCGCCGTATTTTCCGGAAACAACACGGAAAAAGTGATCCGGCTGCTGGCGGACAGGTATTGCAGCCTGAACCCTGCTGAGCCCTATGTGTGGCGCAGCTTTGATGAAAGCGGTATTCAGGCAGACAAGAAGGCTGTGTACCATTTTGATTTTGACCGGCGTTTTCCAAAGGCGGAGATTGGAGACTATGCCGTTGCCATTGGGGATCTGTTTTGCCCGTCGGCCAAGGGATCGGCGTTCCTGATTGCGTGCAAAAACCCGGTGAAGCTGTATCTGAACAGGGAATTGGTGTTCCAGTCAAACGGCGCAAAGGAGAGAAGCGGTGAAAAGGACCGGGTTCAGGTGACCCTTCATGAGGGAATAAACCGTTTTGTGATCGTTGCGGAAAAGACGAAGCTGGGCTTTTACTGCATGCTGCAAAACGCCATGCCCCAATGGGAACCCTGTAATTACATTATGCCTTTTGAAGAAAGAGAGGGCGAAGCAGGGTTCGTTTATCAGCTGTTTCCATGTGATGCACCGATGCCGGAAGAAGCGGCGCTGTGGGGAGAGAAGGAACTGCTTTCATGGCTTCCGGTTGTGGAAGAAAAGCCACTGAAAGAAGACGGGCTGTTTTCAGCCGCCGCTGTTTTCGAACTGGATGAAGACAGAAACGTGACGTGGCAAAAGGCACCGGATGTGCAGATGTGGGTGGATGAAAAAGAGGCAACTGGGCTGCTGAAAAAGGGAGAACACACCCTGCATATGTTTGGCACGTTGGCCGGCATTCATGCGGTTCGCGCCGAAGGCGTTGCCCTGCATCCTCCGGTGCCTGTTCATGGAAGATGCACGCCTTACCTTGTGGCAGGGCCTATGGACAAATGCACGTTTATGCCTGTGGGCACCGTGGCGGAAGGCGAAATGGTGTGGCGGCCGGCACTGGAGGGCATGGCACTGCGGCCCTATGTGGAAACAAATTTGTTCGGCAAATGGACATACCCGTTGGGCGTAACGCTGTATGGCATGAAACGTGCAGCGGAAAAGCTGCAGGATAAAAAGATGCTGGATTATGTTCTGTCCCACGTGAAGCAGGTGACGGGGATTTCCCGATATGCAGCATATGATACTGAAAAGTACGGCTTTGCCGGCGTCAATCAGCAGCTGTGCTGGCTGGATGCTTTGGACGACTGTGGGTCCTTTGGTGCGCTGATGCTTCGTTGTGATCCCCGGGGAGAAGATCCGGATGTGAGAAGATTGGCAGACAAAATCGGCCATTATATGCTGCATGAACAGCCCTGCACGAAAGACGGCGCATTTCAGCGAAGGGATGATACCGTCTGGGCGGATGATATGTACATGTCGGTGCCGTTTTTGTGCCGGTATGGCGAAATGACGGGCGACAGTACGCCGCTTGATTTTGCCGCAAAGCAAATGCTTCATTACAAAAAACTGCTTTTTATGCCGGAGAAAAACGTGATGGCGCACATGCGCTGCCTGCAGCACGGCCTGCACAACGGCATTCCGTGGAGCCGCGGCAATGGATGGGTTATTTTTTCGCTGTCAGAGCTTTTGCAGGTGCTGCCCAAGGAACATGGGGACCGGGAAAAATTGATCGCATTTTTCAGGGAACTGACGGCCGGTTATTTGGCATTGCAGGATGAAACCGGCATGTGGCATCAGGTGCTGGATGATAAAAAGAGCTATCTGGAAACCAGCGCTACCGCCATGTTCATCTGTGCCTTTATGCGTGGTTTCAGAGGCGGATGGTATGAACAGGATATGGCTGAAAGCGCAAAAGAAGCGGCGTATAAGGCGTGGAAGGGAATCACAGAAAATGCCATTGACAGGGAAGGAAACCTGTACGGCGTGTGCCGGGGCAGCGGGTTTTCCTTCTCCCGGAATTACTACCGCTCGCTTTCCTGGAACTTTAATGACACCCACGGCATTGGCATTGTGATGCTGGCCGGCGTGGAACTGATGAACTGAAAGAAAAGCAGTTGCTGGTGAGGCAACTGCTTTTTCCTATGAAAAAAGCACCGGTCTTGCGACCGGTGCCATTTTTAGTTAGGGAATTACTGGGCAGCGCCGGGGAAGGTGCCGCGGAATTCGCCAGCCTGGTAGGCAGCGCGCTGTTCTTCGATCAGCTCAGAAGCGCCGGTGTTCAGGATGTCCTGAATGGCAGCATCGTAGATAGCATCGAATTCAGCGGGATCGCAGGTGACGACCTTGGACAGGAATTCGCCCTGCTTGGACTTGATCATGGCGCCGTAGTCGGTTTCGGCCTGGATCGGAATGGAGAAGGAAGTCTGGGTCCAGGCATCGGTGCCGGCATGCACGTAGGATTCAACGATGTTAGCCTGATACTTTTCATCGAAGCCCAGAGCGATAGCGGCAGCGTTCTTTTCGGGGGAGCCGTAGTACAGACCGTTGGAGATGAAGCAAATGTCGCCGGCGTGCATCTTGTTTTCGTCCGGAACGGCGTCAGCAGACTGCACTTTGGTGGGGATGCCATCAGCGGTCACTTCGAGGTAGTTGATGCCTTCAACACCGTTCTGCATAGCGAACATGTTTTCGGGCTGGGCCAGCCAATCCATGTACTTCACGGCAGCGATGGCCTTTTCTTCGGTGGTGGCGCCGCCGTTCTTGGGGATGATGATGCTCAGGCCGTTGGCGGCATATTCATCATGCAGGTACTTGCCCAGAGATTCGTTCTTGAAGCAGTTGACAGAAACCCATTCAGCGCCTTCAACGGCAGTTTCCATTTCCTTCTGATAGTTCTTGTCAGTGCGCCAGGGCTGGTCGGGCTGCATGGAGAAGAAGCCGAAGTAGCCGTTCAGCAGGGCAGAGTCGGTAGCGGTATCGTCATTGATGTCGAAGTTTTCGTACAGCAGACCTTCATGGTACAGCTGGTTGAACCAACGATAGGCTTCCTTGGAGCCGGGCAGCATTTCATGCAGGCCGCTGTAGGCGAACCAATCTTCTTCGGTGACCTGAGAGAAGTCGATGAAAGCATCGGCGAAACGAACCACGTTGTACAGGGGGTTGGATTCGTACAGGTCAAAGTGCATGGGGATGGTGCGGGTGCCGCCCAGGCCAGCTTCCTTAGCGGCCTTCAGGTAAGCGGTGAAGGATTCGATGTCGGTGGGCTTTTCCATGTTGAGGGCCTTCAGCCAGTCAGCACGGATGAAGTTACCAACGTTGGCAACGGACAGACGACGGGCAGACAGGAACCACTGTTCCTTGGTGCCATCGCCATCGCGATCCTGCTGGCCGAACTTGAGCAGATCATCGCCCAGGAAGGCCTTCAGGTTGGGGCCGTATTCTTCCAGCAGAGCGTCCAGCTGATACAGACCATCGAATTCGATGTACTGGTTGATCAGGTCGCCGTTGTAGGTCATGCACAGGTCGGGAGCGGTGCCGCCGCCCAGCTGGGTGGTGAGCACTTCGCCTTCAGTCCAGCGGGGAACGGGAACGAAGATCAGCTTGATCTTGTTGGGATCACCGAAGTGTTCCTGAGCATAGCGCAGCTGCCAGCAATCTTCCAGATTGAAGCCAGCGATGGTGCGGTCATAGGCTTCCACGCGCAGTTCCACCCAGCCTTCGTCGGCGAAAGCGGGCAGAGCCAGGCTCAGCATCATGACCAGAGCCAGAACCAGAGTCAGAGTCTTTTTCATGGTTTTTCTCTCCTTTTTTTATTTTACCGCATTTCATGCGGCAAGAATCTTGATTAACCCTTGATAGCGCCGATGGTTACACCGGAAACGAAGTAGCGCTGTACGAAGGGATAAACAACCAGGATGGGGAGGGTGGCGAAGATGATGGTGGCGGATTCGATAGATTCGGAGATGTTGGTGGCAACAGTGGATGCGCCGCCTTCCATCATCGTTACGTCAACAGATTGAGCACCCTTGATCAGGTTATACAGCTTCAGCTGCAGGGGCTGCAGGTTGCGGTCAGTAATGTAGTAGAGAGCATCCTGGAAGCTGTTCCATTTACCCACTGCATAGAAAAGGGTCAAGGTGGCGATGGAAGCCAGGGACAGGGGCAGGTAAATCTGGGTGAGGATCTGGAAATCGTTTGCACCGTCAATGGTAGCAGCTTCTTCAAGAGAATCGGGCAGGGAAGCGAAGAAGCTCTTCATGATGATCATGTTGTAGGTGGACAGTGCACCGGGAATGATCAGGGACCACATGGTGTTGAGCATGCCCAGTTCCTTGATGTTGAGGTAGATCGGAATGGTACCGCCGGAGAAGTACATGGTGAACAGGGCAAGAAGGTTGAAGAGCTTGCGGCCCTTGAGGCGCTTCTTGGTGAGGGGATAGGCCATGAGGATGGTGAGCACCATGGCAAGCGCCGTATAAAGCACGGTGATCAGCACGGTGTACCACAGGCTGTGCATCATGGACTTATCGTTGAAGATGGCTTCATAAGCCATGGAAGTGAATTCAACCGGCCAGAAGCCCACATCGCCGCGGAGAATGGCGGACTTGGAGCTGAAGGAAACGGCGATCACGTTGATGAAAGGAAGCAGACACAGCGCAGAGGCAAACAGAACGATGATAACCAGTACGATCTGATAACCGGTCCAGATGGACTTGCGCTTGCCATTGATGATTTCAACAGACTGAGCTTTTGTCGTCATTTCTTTCACCTCCTTACCAGATACCGTCTTCGCCAAGACGCTTGGTGACGAAGTTGGCGGAAGAAACCATGATCAGGCCAACCACGGACTGGAACAGACCGATGGCAGTGGCGCGGGCAAACTGAGCATTGGTGATACCGGCGCGGTACACAAAGGTGGAGAGCACGTCGCAATAGTTCTGCACGCGGGTATTACCCATGATGTAGGGACGGTCGAAGCTGATGTTCATCATCTGACCAATGTTAAGGATCAGTAGCACCACGATGGTAGAACGGATGACCGGCAGCGTCAAATGCCAAATCTGCTGGATCTTGTTGGCGCCGTCGATGCGGGCCGCCTCGAAGAGCTCCATGTTGATGCCGGTGATGGCGGACAGGTAGAGGATCGTACCCCAGCCCATGTTCTGCCATACGCCGACCAGCGTGTAGGTCAGCTGCCATGTCGGGCCATCGGTCAGGAACGGCACGTTCTTATCGATCAAGCCAAAGCGCAGCAGCATGGAGTTGACAACACCGGTAGTGGGGGCAAAGATCTTCAGCACCATACCACCAATGATGATCCAGCTCAGGAAGTGCGGCAGGTACAGCAACGTCTGAGAGACGCGCTTCACGCCGGAATGCTTGATCTCGTTGAGCATGATGGCCAAAATGATCGGCACCGGGAAGCCCATCACCAAGCCCATCAGGTTGAGCCACAGAGTGTTCTTCAGCGCCAGCGGGAAGTCGCGCAGGCCCATCACGAACTCAAAGTTGTCCAGGCCGACCCAGCGGCTGCCCCACATACCCTTGACCAGGCTGTACTTCTGGAACGCGATCACAACGCCGATCATCGGCTTGTAGCAGAACAGCAGATACCATATCACCGGCAGTGCCAGCATCACATAGAGCCGCCAGTCCCGCACCAGCCAAGTCAACTTGGGTTTGCGCTTCTTGATGGTGGTCATGGATAAAACCTCCCCAATGTAAAATGTTGCATCAGGCCGATGCATTTCCAAATTCTCCATTGCACATATTCTTGATTACATTATACTGGACGATATTTGCAAATTCCACGCACATTCTGTTTCAATGTATGCACATCCTGCAAAGAAAATCGAACGAAGGAGGAAACCTGCATATTCAGTAAGAATTAAACATGTAAGATTGCCAGATTGTCCTACTTGAAGGGTGGTGTCCGTTTATGTCTCAGCAATCAGCTTTATCCTCCCGCACTTCCTATTCCGCGATGGGCAATGGTCGTTCCGACTATGAACCTTGCTATCGTCATGACACGCATTGGGGGCTGATCGGCCTGCACTGTCATGACTTTTGGGAGTTCTACATCCATTTCAACGGTGCAAAGTTCTATTGCATCGACAATCAGGTCTATCCCCTCGCCCCTTATGATCTGATGGTGATCCCACCATTCCGCATGCACGGCCTGATTGGTGACCATATCCCCCAGGATTACGAGCGCTGCTTCCTCTATATCAGCCCTGCCATGCTCAAGGTCTGCAGCGCCGGTTTGATGGACCTTGAATTTTTCTTTAGCCAGCACAGCCAGAAGGGTGCCATCCATTTCCGGATGAACGAAGAAGAAGGCGAATGCTGCAAAGCGCTGATGCAGGCTCTGATGCAGACCCAATACACCACCGCCTCCCTGGAACGGTATGCAAATTTTGCCAAGATAGTTGAGTTCCTCAGCGTCATCGGACAGGTGATGAACCGCGAAGAAAAACCCGTGGAGCCCATCATCGTCAACGAAGCCATGCAGGATGTGCTGGCCTACATCGACAAGCACTACACCACGTCCATCAAGCTGGAAACGATCGCCCGCCAATTTGGCGTGAGCGTGTCCTTCCTCTCTCATGAGTTCGTGAAATACACCGGGCGCAGCGTATACGACTATGTGCTCTACCGTCGGGTACTGCTGGCCAAGGAGCTGATCTCCTCCGGTCGGCCGCTCAACGAGGTCGCTTATCAATGCGGCTTTAACGATTATTCCAGCTTTCTGCGTTCCTTCACCAAGATGACAGGCATGTCCCCCTCCGCCTATCGCAAGGGACAACCCTCGCCAGCGACGATCCTCTGACAAGCAAAGCCCTGCTCCCCTTGCATGG
>JAFSBN010000034.1 GCA_017437265.1 Clostridia bacterium | reverse complement strand
AGAATCTCTCTTGCCTTTTCGTCCGCCTCGTCCTTCAGCTCCTGCTCGATCTGCATGATCTTCAGGGCGGTTTCGTGACGGATCTCCTGCTCAACATTGGCAAGCAGCTGGGCTTTCGCCTGCTCCTGGCTCAAGCCGGAGATCTGCTCCAAGGTGGCAAGGTGGGCTTTCTTAACGGCGGCAACCTCTTCCTTAGCGGCTGCCAGTTCTTCCAAACGCCGGGCAAGGTCCTCTTCCTTCTTCTCGAAGTTTTCGGTCTTCTTGTCCAGGTTTTCTTCCTTCTGCTGAAGCCGGCGCTCCTGCTTGGAGATTTCCGCGCGGCGTTCTTTGACTTCTTTTTCGTACTCTGTGCGGGATTTATGGATCTCATCCTTTGCTTCCAGGAGCATCTCCTTCTTGCGGCTCTCACCGCTGCGAATGGCCTCATTGATCAGTCGGGTGGCTTCCTGCTCCGCAGAGCCGATCTCACGCTCAGCTGTCTTCTTCCGGGTGACGATACCCAGTCCGAAACCAAAGCCAAACAATACTGCCCCTGCAGCAACGACGATAATAATTTCTAAAGGTCCCATAAATTCAATGCACACCTCCTTTTTTAGTGTAGACATGAAAGAGGTGAACGCACAGACCCCATGTATAAAATTGGAAATATCAACATGAGGCCTTAAACGCTGACCTCGGTAATGCCAATGTGTTAAAACGTCGGGAAACATATTCCCCAGCGTACAACATACCGAATATATTGTACCTTTCCACAGGGGCAATGTCAAGAAAAATTACAAAAATTATGTAAATCTGTACACCTTTCTTCGCATTGACAACGCCCCGGAAGAATGGTAGAATATCCACAATGCGGATGTGGTGGAATTGGTAGACTCGGTGGATTTAGGTTCCTCTGTCTTTGACGTGCAGGTTCGAGTCCTGTCATCCGCACCAATAAAGGGCTACAAAAAAGATATAGCCACAGAAAAACTCTGATTTTATCAGAGTTTTTTCTGTTTTTATGGGTGAAATTTTAGTTTATGGTTTACTCGTACAAAAAAGATATTTTTCTCAGGCCAGAGGTGAACTCTTACAACATCGCTATATTTAAGGAGCATAGAACACACTATGCTCATTTTTTGTTTGCAAAATTGTTGACTTTCTTTCTGATTTTTGATATCATTATATCAAGATATTATGATATCAAAAATGGAGGTGGGATTGTGAACAAAACAAAGACTCCGACATACGAAAAAATTATGATCCCTCTGCGGCTACCACCAGAGATTTACAATCGAATGATGGATGAGGTGCAAAAGAAGAAAAAGGACGAACGCGGATATAGCGTCAATCAGTATTTGACAGATATACTGACGAAGGATTTGGAGGGAAAATAAAATGGCTAAAAAAGAAGTTAAAACAGATTTGTGGGTTGCTCGACAACTTGATGATTGTAAAATAAACTACGATGCACAAGGTAGCGAGGTTAAGGAACTTAATGAAGTTCTGCAAAGTGCATCAAAAAGAGGTACGGGAAACGCTGGTTATCCAGAGTATGTGGCGGTTATCAAAGATTTTGTTATCGTCATTGAAGATAAAGCTGAATTGACTAAACACCAAAAGTTGACCGACACAGGAATACTGTCAGTCGAGCAAAAGGATATTGTGGACTATGCTGTTAATGGAGCATATTTTTATGCCAAGCACATTGCTCAAAACAGTAGTTTTCACAAGGTTTTTGCAATCGGCGTTTCTGGTGATGAAAAGCATCATAAAATCACACCGTTGTATGTAGATGACAGAGATGGGTATAAGCAGCTCCCCGATATTGAATCCTTTACATCATTCACTGATGCCAATATTGATGAATACTATACTCGTTACGTTTTGGCTGAGAAGACCGATATCGAAAAGACTACCGAAGATATTTTGAAGGATGCAGCGGAACTGCACGAATATCTTCGCACTTATGGCTCTCTTAAGGATCAGGATAAGCCTTTAGTCGTTTCCGGTATTCTGCTGGCATTGGATGACAAATTCTTTAAGCCCAGTGATTTGCTCGGTGATGAAACAACCACGGACGGTCAGTTAATTTATGATGCCATTCAGCGCCGCCTAAAAGCATCCAATGTTGGCCCTGACGCAAAGCGAGACAAGCTGATGAGTGAATTTTCTATCATCCGCACCAGCGCCCGTTTGAACGAAATCGACACTAAATTGGGCAAGACTCCGCTTAAATTCTACACTGAGTTCTTGAAAAAGAATGTTTTTGATAATATCAAATATCGCAGTTCCAGCGAGGACTTCATCGGAAGGTTCTATGGTGAGTTTATGCGCTACTCTGGCGGTGATGGTCAGACATTGGGAATTGTTCTCACTCCCCGCCATATCTGTGATCTGTTCTGTGATTTGTTGAATGTTCAGTCGACAGATATTGTGCTTGACCCCTGTTGTGGTACTGCTGGCTTCCTTGTTGCCGCTATGCATCATATGCTTGAAAAGGCGGGGGCAGATCAGAATAAGCGAAAGAATATAAAAAAGAAGCAACTGCACGGATTTGAACTCCAGAGCAACATGTTTGCAATCGCAGCCACAAATATGATTCTCCGGGATGATGGTAATAGTAACATTAAATGCGAAGATTTTCTTCGGCAGAATCCTGCCCAAGTGCAGCTTAAGGGCGCCACGGTTGGCATGATGAACCCACCATACTCCCAAGGAACCAAAGCAGATCCTTCCCAATATGAGCTGTCGTTTGTAGAGCATTTGCTTGATTCCCTGACCGAAGGAGCAAGGGGTGCGGTAATTGTTCCGCAATCTTCAATGACTGGTAAAACCAAAGACGAACAAGCATTTAAGGAAAATATTATGAAGCACCATACGTTGGAAGGTGTTATCACCTGCAATACCGATACATTCTATGGAGTAGGAACAAACCCGGTCATTGCAATTTTTACTGCCCACGAGCCTCATCCCGAAGAAAAGCTTTGTAAATTCATTGATTTTCGAAATGACGGTTATGAAGTCCGTGCTCACGTTGGATTTGTTGAAGGAGATTCCGCAAAAGATAAACGCCAACATTTGCTTGATGTGTGGAATGGTCGCATTAAGGCAGCATCCAAATTCTGTGTTGAATCCACCGTAAAGGCCGAGGATGAATGGCTACACTCGTTTTTTTATTTCAATGATGATATTCCTACCGAAAAGGACTTTGAAAGGGCAATTGGTGATTACCTAACTTTTGAATTCTCAATGATTATGCAAAACAGAGAATATCTGTTCCTGCAGGGTGGTGAAAAAAATGAGTGAAACGATGAATTGGGAAAGCATTCCACTTCGTGATCTATTTACATTTGAGCGTGGTAAAGAGAAAAATATGGCGACTCTTAAAGAAGGTGATCTTCCTCTTGTTTCTGCTCGTAATGTTAACAATGGAGTAAAAGGTTTTGTCGATTCTCCAGCTAAAGTATTCTCTGGTGGAAATGTTATTACTCTTAATAATGATGGTGATGGAGGTGCAGGACTCGCTTACTATCAATCGTGTGATTTCGCACTTGATACTCATGTTACTGCGCTTATTCCACAGGACAATGCCACACCGGAATCTCTATTGTATATGAGTGCCAGTATTTCTAAGCAACATGATATTTTTGGGCATGGACGTTCAATTTCTTTACCACGAGCAAAACGCTTGCAAAATATGTTGCCAGTAGATGAAAGCGGCAAGCCTAACTATCACTTTATGACCAACTATGTCATAAAACAGCGCAAAATGATGTTAGGAAAATATAAGCAGTATGTCATCAGCAACATCAAGAAACTTGGTGAGAAGGTAGATATCCCTTCTATCCAAGAAAAGAAATGGGAATCCTTTTTGATAGCGGAAATATTTGATATTCTCCCTGGAAAAAGACTTGTTGCAGCAGATTCAACACCTGGAAACAGACCATTTATAGGGGCTTTGGATAACAGTAATGGCATAGCACGATTTGTAAACGATATGAACGCATCCTTAGATCAGAATGTTCTTGGAGTAAACTATGATGGAAACGGAATGGTAATAGGTTTCTACCATCCTTATGAGTGTATTTTTTCTGATTCTGTAAAACGATTTCACTTAAAATATCATGAGGATAACGCATTTGTCCTACTGTTTATGAAAGTAGCAATATTGCAGCAGAAAAGCAAATTCGGCTATCTATATAAATTTAATGCAGAACGCATGGCAAATACCCGAATCATGCTTCCTGTAAACGATGGCGGCGAACCTGATTATGAGTATATGGAACAGTATGCCAAAAATCTGATGCTTACAAAGTACAAACAATATCTCGCTTTTCTTGATACTAAGGAAAAACTTTAAGATGTAGAAAGAAGATATTGAAAAGCACTCTAAACATAATTCGATAAGGTTTAGAACCGCGAGGGTTCAAAGTTATACGCAAAAAAGAGAAAAATATCTTTTTTGTTGCCCATAGACAAGAAAAACCTTTGAGGATTGCTTCAAAGGTTTTTTGTTTATAAAATATGGAGTAGATACAGAGCGGAAGGAGAGATTCGAACTCTCGAACGAACAAAAAGACCTGCAGGATGTAAACTGCAGGTCTTGTCTTATTCTCAGTGGGTTTCTGCCTGCATTTCGGCCAGAATTTTCTTGGCGGCGGAAATGCGGACGCACAGGGTGAAGATCTTCATGGCATTGGAAAGGTCAGCCATGCAGGGGTAGGTGGGGGCGATGCGGATGTTGGAGTCGTTGGGGTCCAGGCCGTAGGGCCAGGTGGCGCCGGCGGGGGTCATGGTCACACCGGCCTTCTTGCAGCGGGCCACAATGTCCTTGGCACAGCCAGGCAGGCTGTCAAACATGATGAAATAACCGCCCAGGGGCTTGGTCCAGGTGCCGATGTTCAGGCCCTCCAGGTCCTCCTGCAGAATGTTGATCACTGCTTCGAACTTGGGCCGGATGATGTCCGCATGTTTTCTCATGTGTTCCACCATGCCGTGGATATCCTTGAAGAAGCGGACATGACGCAGTTGGTTTACCTTATCGTGTCCGATGGTTTGGATGCGCAGGTTGGAAATGAAGTCTTCCATGTTGTTGGGGCTGGTGGCGATGGCGGCAATACCGCTGCCGGGGAAGGTAATCTTGCTGGTGGAAGCGAATTTGTACACCAGATCCGGATTCCCGGCGCGCTTGCATTCGGCCAGAATTTCAATCAGGTGATCCTGATGATGGTCATACAGGTGATGCATACCGTAGGCATTATCCCAGAAGATACGGAAGTCGGGTGCGGCGGGCTCGAGCCGGGCAAAACGGCGCACCGTTTCATCGGAATAGGAAATACCCAGGGGGTTGGCGTACTTGGGCACACACCAGATGCCCTTGATGGTTTCGTCTTCGGAAACCAGTTTTTCCACCAGATCCATATCGGGGCCTTCATTGGTCATAGGCACAGGGATCATTTTGATGCCGAAATATTCGGTGATGGCAAAATGGCGGTCATAACCGGGAACGGGGCAAAGGAACTTTACTTCCGGCAGCTTGCACCAGGGCGTATTGCCCATGACGCCGTGGGTCCAAACGCGGGAAATGGTATCGAACATCACGTTCAGGGAAGAGTTACCGTAAATGATGATGTCCTTGGGGTTGTTCTCCATCATATCGCCCAGCAGCTCACGGGCTTCTTCAATGCCGGTGAGAGAACCATAGTTGCGGCAGTCCGTGCCGTCTTCACAGGTAAGATCAGAGCCGGAATAGAGCACGTCCATCATCCCCATGGAAAGATCCAGCTGTTCCTGACAGGGCACGCCGCGGCTCATGTTCAGCTGCATGCCAAGGCTCTGCATTTTTTTATACTGAGCTTTCAGGTTTACCAGTTCCGCAGAAAGCTCTGCAACGGTCATTTCGCTGTAAGGCTTCATCATCAATCCATCTCCATACACAAAAGATCATTATCCGAATTGGATAATACGCATATTTTACCAGACAAAACTTCATTTTTCAATATGCAAATCGTATAATGAGTGTATTTTTTAACAAAAAATGAAATGCCAAACTGATTTTCCTTCATTTTTTACTGGTTGTGAAATGAAATATCCTCAGTAAGATATGCGACATTGCGTCAGAAAAATGCTTATACAGTCGTACTGTTTTGATGTTTACAGCAAAAGAGAACAAACGTTTGCAATATTCAGATGATTATGGTATGATAATGGAAAAAAGGAGTGGATCAGGATGACAGGTATTATCAGACGGAATCTGGATGAAAAAACGGCAAGAGATTATGCTTATTCCGAAATTGTAGAGGCGGGTGGATTTGTATTTCTCACCTTTTGCGTGGGCAATGTTGGCGAAAGCGTGGAAAGGCAGGTGCACGGTGCGCTGGACAATATGGAACAAAGGCTGAAGCTGGTTGGTCTGGACCTTTCCCATGTTGTGAAAGTGGATGTGATGATGAAAAATCCATGGAATATCCCTGCCATGGAAAAGGTATTTCATGAGCGCTTTAGAGGGCACCTGCCTGCCCGAAAGACCATTGCCACGGAATTTGCCCATAAAGGCGGCGAACAGGGCCTGCAGGTGCAGATAGACGCCATTGCATACAGAGGATGATTGAAAGACGATGAACATTCAGGAAGAAAGAATTACGGCAGAAGAATATATTGATTTTCTGAAGCGAACGGATCTTGGCAGTCAATATCCAAAGGAACGTTTTGAAGAGAGAATCGAACGGCTGGTGAAGCATGCGGATATCAGCCTGACGGCCAGAGAAGGAAACGGCGCCCTGGTAGGCGTGCTTTTTGGCATCACGGATTTTGCCTATTGGCTGTTCATCACCGATCTTGGGGTGGACAGGCGATATACCGGACAGGGCATCGGAAAAAAACTGATGCAGGCGGCTCATCAAATAGCCGGCGGGGAGAAGGATATCATCCTGTACACCTGCGCCAATGAAAATGCCGTTGGGTTTTATGAAAAATTCGGCATGGCAAAAGCGGATGACGTGATGGTGAAGAATCATGTTGAATGGACGGGCTTTACTGTGAAATGAATGTTTGACAGTTGATTGATTTCGTAGCATAATAAAAGAAAAAACATCGGAGGAAAAAACAATGGACGTTTCTGCCCGCAGAGCATTTAATTTATTGAAAGAAATGGCTTATGTGCGCGTGTCCGGCACGGAAGAAGAAAAGAAAGCGGCTGAGCGGCTGCTTGCGGAAGCAAAAAAATGCGGCGTCAAGACGCAAATTGAACCTTTTACCGTGAAAACAGGCAAGGTAAACAAAGCCAGGCTGGTGGTAACGGCGCCTTATGTGAAAGAATATGAAGTAACCGGTTATGAACGCAGCCTGTCCACTACGGAAGGCGGTTTGGATGCTGAATTCTATTACGCAGAGAACCTGCTGCCGGTACATCTGCAAAACTGTAAAGGCAAGATCGTTATGATCAACGGCCGTCTGCGCCGGGCGGATTATGAAAAGCTGCAGAAAGCACAGGTTGCTGCCATCCTCACATTTTCCGGCACCACGCTGGACCGTAACAGCGAAACGGATTGCGACATTCGCAAATTGCGGGAAGTGATGACGGATCCTTTCGGCTTTGCCGTGGCCCTGAACATGCGGGCGGCTGATGCGGCAGAAATCGTTCGCCGGGGTGCGAAAACGATGCATATTGAAGTGGACAGCGAATGTTTTGATGCCCAGAGCCAGAATGTATGTGCCGTGATTGAAGGTAGCAAATATCCGGATGAAATTATTTCCTTCGGTGCTCATTACGACAGCGTGCATTTCTCCACCGGCGTGTATGACAATATGTCCGGCAGTGTGATCATTATGGAACTGCTTCGCTACTTCGCCGCCCATCAACCGGAAAGAACACTGAAATTTAACTGGTATGGCTCGGAGGAACAGGGCTTGCTGGGCAGCAAGGCCTGGACACAGGCACACGAAGATGAACTGGAAAATCATGTACTGATGATCAATGTGGACGTGGCAGCGGCAACGCTTGGACAGAATGCAGCGCCCATCCTGGCCACAGAAGCTGCCGTCGGATATGTGGATGCGCTGATGAAGGAGCACGGCATGGCATGCAGCGTGAAGATGGACATCTATTCCAGTGACTGTATCCCCTTTGCCGATCATGGCGTGCCGGCCATCAATCTGTGCCGCTTTGGCACCGCCGGCGCCGGATACATTCACGACCGCCGGGATAACTTAAAGAGTGGTTATCTGGATGAAAAGTCCCTGGATATTACGCTGCAGCAGGCGCTGATGCTGGCAAAGCATGTGGTGAATGCAAAAGTTTTCCCCATTGAACGCACCATCAGCGATGAGATTCGCAAGAAAGTGGACGAATATCTGTTCAAGGAAAAGAAGTAAGCAGAAAAGTAAATAATTCAGAAAGGTGCATGGAACATGAAAAAGTGGTTTGGAAGGATGATTTGTGTTGTTTTGTGTTGCATGCACCTTTTTGCGTGTGTTGCTGCCGAAGAGGCTGCTGTGCAGGACGATGCGCTGATTTTCAGCAGCAAAAACCAGGGCATGTGCAAACAAATGACGGGCGACGTACAGGCGTTGGTGGTATTTGCCGATACGGATGAAAAATCATGGACGGATGATAAAAAACAAAAGAAAATGATTATCCTGGAGCGGGCAGCTTCTCTTCTGGAAGAACAGGCTGCATCCTATGGCAAGGAGCTGCGTTTACATTTTACATTTGTACATACAAATCCTTCTTTTTTGCCGGATGTTACCAATCCGGACACATGGGTGGAAGCGTGTTTAATGGAAAGTTTCGATTATCTGAAACTTGCCCTTGACATGGACGGGAAAGAGAATACGCTGACGATTTTTTGTATCGCTGAAGATGGCAGAAGCATGGCTTTTGCCGACGGTGAAGAATATCCCCAGGAATATATCATCACCTATGACGATGACCAGGCGGAAAACTGTATGCACGAATTGCTGCACCTGTTTGGCGCACAGGACTACTATTATCCTGATGCGTATCACGCCGCCGCAATGCAATATTTCCCGGACAGCATCATGTTGGAGCCCAAAGCAGGGAACCGGGCAGACAGCCTGACGGCGTATCTGATCGGCTGGACGGACGAAATGGATGCAAATGCCCTTTCTTTTGTGCAGCAAACGGCGCATGTGACCAATGAGGATATAGAAATGGGGTTGTCCCGCTCCATATACACGGGCTATGCTATGCTTGAAACGGAAAGCAATGTGTATTATGGCATGCTGTCGGAGGGACAAAAAGAAGGGAATGGTGTGCTCCGTTGGCAGACAGGAGACCGTTACACAGGTGAATTCAAAAACGGAAGAATGCACGGCTGGGGCACCTATGAATGGGCTGGCGGAAATTGCTATTGCGGTCAATATGAGAATGGAAAGCGATGCGGCAGCGGCACCTATTTCTGGGCGGACGGCAGCCGGTACACCGGTGATTTTCTGGATGGCGCATTCCACGGACAGGGTGTTCATCAATATGCAAACGGCGATATGTATGTGGGCGAATATGAAAACAACGCAAAATCCGGATACGGCATGTATGTCTGGAAAGACGGAAGCACCTATATCGGTGAATTTGATCATGATCAGTTTCATGGCAGCGGCGTTTACAAGGGATGGGACGGAACGGTGATGGAAGGACAATGGACGAACGGAGAATATCAGAATAAATGAAAGAAGACGCCTGAATGATATGCAGTTAAAATTGAATGAATATTTGAGCCGTGCCGGATTTGGAAGAATGATTGCCGCCGCTGTGCCGCTAAGCGGCGGATTGATGCACAGAATGTATCGGGTACAGACGGAAAAGGGTATATTTGCCCTGAAATTGCTGAACAAAGAAGTGATGAAGCGGCCGGAAGCCCTGCACAACATGGTGATGTCTGAAAAAATTGCCCATGCGTTGCAGGGGAAAGTGCCGCTGGTTGCTGCTGCTGAAACAAACGGCAGCTGTGTGCACTATTTTGACGAACAATATTATATGGTATATCCTTGGCTGGAGGGACGCAGCATTTTTCCGACGGAAATCAGGGAAAACCATTGTGCAAAAATGGGCGAAGTGCTGGCCAATATCCATGAAGCCGGTATTTCGGTTGACGGTGTGGAAAAAACGGCATTCGTCCGGGAAGAAAAGGACTGGGAAACCGTTCTTTCTGTATGCCGGCAGGAAGCCTGGGCATCGGAAATCAAAGAACTGCTTCCCGAAATTGAGAATTGGCAAAAGAGTGGGTGTCTGGCCGCTGAAAAATTGAGTGGTTTTCAGGTGATCAGCCACCGGGATCTGGATCCGAAAAACGTGATGTGGCAGAAAGATGCGGCCGTTTTGATCGATTGGGAGGCTGCGGGTTACATCAATCCCTGGCAAGAAGCGGTAGAATGTCTGTTTTACTGGGCAGATGACGGAAGAGGAAGCTTGAATAAGAGCCATTTTCAGGCATTTCTGGGCGCATATGCAAAGGGAAGGTCTCTGTCCGGTGCCCCATGGGATGAGGCGCTAAGCTGCGGCTATTTAGGCATGATAGACTGGCTGTACTATAACGCCAGACGTGCGGCAGGCTTTGAGGATATAAACGAAACGGAACTGGGACGTGAGCAGGTGTTTGCAACGCTCGAAACATTAAAAAACAGAGGGAAAGCCAATGAACAAATGCTCGCCTGGCTGACAAACCGCATATAAAAATTCACCCCTTTACCAATGTCGGCAAAGGGGTGCTTTTTATCCATCGTAAGATTTTCAGGGATTATTTTACCACGTTTTCAATCAGGGCATGGAAGGCGGGCTTGGGCTGTACGTTGCGGTCGAACAGCAGGGGATACTTATCGGCCTTCCAGCTCAGATCGTCCGTCACGCCCCACACCTGCACAGCCAGAATGTCTTCGGCATACTTGGTGTAAAGCTTCATCAGGTTTGCATAGCGGTCAGCCTGATACTGATGGCTTTGTTCCGTGTTCTGGGAAATTTCGATATCCAGCTCGCTGATGCGGAGTTTCAGGCCCTTTTCGGTAATTTTTTTCATTGCTTTTTCGATATCGCGTTCAGAAGGAGAAGAGGACTGAACCTGATAATGAGACTGGAAGCCATAGCAGTCGATGGCGCCGTCTTCCACCAGTTTGTCAAGCAGGTTGCAGATACCGGTCAGCTTGGGTTCATAGGGCGTGGAATAATCGTTGTAGCACAGGATCATATCTTCCCGGGCATATTTCCGGGCAAATTCGAAGGCCTTTTCCACATAGTCTTCGCCCACCACCTGCAGCCAGGTGCAATCCCGCATATTGCTGGAATTATCAGAAACGGCTTCATTGGCCACGTCCCAGCTGACAATCAGGCCGGGATAGAGCCTTTCAGTCTCTTCCAGCACCAGCTTGATATAATTTTCAAGACGGGTAAGCATCACATCACGGGAAACATAATCGTTGCGGGAGAGATACCCTTCACGGAAAAATACGTCCGGCGTCTGCTGATACCATACCAGCGTGTGGCCGTGCACTTTGATTCCGTTTTTCTGGCAATAATCCAGCATGGGCTTGGCTGCTTCCAGGGAAATGGCCACGGCGGTATCGTCTTCCTTGGCAAGGCGGCGGCTGGTGACCACATCCAGCACGGAATCAGGCTTCAGCTCGTTGCCGGGGGTGATGATGTTAAACTGAGTGGCATAGAAAGCCATGCGCTTTTCATCGATGGCTTCTGCCTGGGTGATGGCGGTGCCGAAATCAAAATAAGGGGCGTACACATCTTTCAGGGATGCAATGTTTTCCGGATATTTGATTTCGTTGTTTTCAACATAAATCTCTTTGATGGCAAAGTCCATATTGCCGCCGGAGGTTTCCACATAGAGAATGTAATTGTCGTATTTGCCGGGGGCGTACGTGCCGTCGATCATGGTCCATTCGCCCTTTTTGGCCTTTACTTTCACAATGTTTTCATAGGATTCCGTGCCGTTCTTGGAATGGGCAGCAGAGAGCATAAATTCGGCCGTATCCTTTTCGTCCTGCTTCACCATCAGGCTGACGCGATAGGAATTGCCGGCAATCAGATCAAAATCACGGCCGGGGGAATTCCAGGTGGCGGTACGGCCGGAAATGCACAGTGCGCCGTCCTTCACTTCAACGGATGCCGTGCCTGCACTGCGGGCGTACCATCCGTCCGTGCCGGCAGAGAAATCGGAAACATAGGGCTGGAAGGTGTCTTCGGAAGGGGCGGCATCCGCAGGATGCTCCACAACGATCTTCACGTCATCAATATAGTAATTGACGCCCACAAGGGTGCCGTCCGTTTTGAAGCGAAGATTCTGAGGTTCGCCCACGGTGAAAGTGCCGCTGATTTCCGTCCAGGTGCTGGGGGAAACTTTCCGGGATGCCAGAATATCATAGCTGCCGCCGGCGTAGCTGACGCTGATATCACCTGCGTTTTCACCCTCGTGATAGGCCCAGAAGGATACGGTTACGGTATCACCGGATGCGATTTCAAGGCTCTGATATTTATAATCGGCCGCATCATAATCGTTGGCGGCGCGGCCGGTAACAGCCAGGGCATATTCGCCGGAATGGGCAATGCCGGGCTTTACGGAAACGGAACAGCTGCCGCTCTGGAAAAAGCCGGGGTTTGCGCCGTCATCGAACGTAAACGCAGTTTCTGCAGCAATGGCGCAGGAAAGCGTCAGCGTCAGGATAAGCAGGGAGAAGAAAAGCGTTCTTTTCATGTTATCTGCTCCTTTTTGTTGAATCGTTATATACATATTATATGGATTAATTTGTCTTTTTGTCAATAGAAGAAAGTCGTAAGGATTGCATCTGCAAAAATATGGTGAAAATTGCATCATTTTTAATGCTAAAAACGAAAGAAAAAATGAAACTGTCAGGTAAAACCCCTTGACAAACAAAGGAAATGATGTATAATATGCTTTGTGTCAAGCAAACAGGCTTGACGGGAGGGTACATGGAAAAGCAAACAGCGATGGAAAAGAAGGTGCAGCTTTCCTGGTATCTGGCTTTCTACGGCGAAATGCTGACGGAAAACCAAAGGGAAATTGCCAATATGTACTTTGAGGAAGATTATTCCCTGGCTGAAATTGCACAGCATCTGTCCGTCAGCCGGCAGAGTATCCATGATACCGTCACCCGCGTGGAAAAAACCTTGACCGATTTTGAAAACAAGCTGGGCCTGGCAGCCCGTTTTGAACGGCTTGAAAACGGATTGAGGGAATGCGCAGAAGCACTGAAAAAAGTGATTCCCGACGAAAAAAGCGCCTCTCACTTGCAAAAGGCAAGAGATATTATCAGCGCATTACTGGCACAGGAGGATATGTAAATGGCATTTGAAGGCCTGTCCGGAAAACTGCAAAATGCGTTTAAGAAGCTGACCGGTAAAGGGAAGCTGAATGAACAAAACATCAAGGACGCCATGCGCGAAGTGCGGATGGCCCTGCTGGAAGCAGACGTAAACTACCTGGTGGTGAAGGACTTCGTCAAAAAGGTGACGGAGCGGTGTGTGGGTGCCGAAATTCTGGCAAACCTGAACGCCGGCCAGCAGGTGATCAAGATCGTCAATGAAGAACTGACGGCCCTGATGGGCGGCCAGAACGCAAAGCTCACCTGGTCTCCCGCCGTTCCCACGATTTACATGCTCTGCGGTCTGCAGGGCGCCGGTAAAACCACCATGGCGGCCAAGCTGGCCGGCTACCTTACCAAGCAGGGCAAAAAGCCTATGCTGGCTGCCTGCGATATTTATCGCCCTGCCGCTATCAACCAGCTGCAGGTGGTGGGTGAACAGGTGAACGTGCCTGTTTTCGAAAAGGGCACCCAGAGCCCCGTGAAAACCGCCCAGGAGGCCATTGAATACGCCCGGTATTACGGCCGTGACGTATTGATCATTGACACCGCCGGCCGTCTCCACATCGACGAAGAGCTGATGCAGGAACTGGAAGATGTGAAAAAGGCCGTAAAGCCCCAGGAAATCCTGCTGGTTGTGGACGCTATGACCGGTCAGGACGCGGTGAATGTGGCCAAGTCCTTTGATGAAAAGCTGTCCATTGACGGCGTGATCATCACCAAGCTGGACAGCGACACCCGCGGCGGTGCTGCCCTTTCCGTGCGCGCCGTAACAGGCAAGCCCATCAAATTCTCCGGTACCGGTGAAAAGCTGGGCGATATCGAACCCTTCCATCCCGAACGCATGGCCAGCCGCATTCTGGGCATGGGCGACGTGCTGACGCTGATTGAAAAGGCAGTTGAAAGCAGCGACGCCGAGTTGGAAGAAAAGCTGAAAGCCAAGAAGAATCCCACTGATTTTGACCTGAACGATTTTCTGGATCAGATGAAGCAGATCAAAAAGATGGGGCCGCTGAAGAACGTGCTGGGTATGCTGCCCGGCATCGGCGGAAAGCTGAAGGATGTGGACGTGGATGAAAATGCGCTGAAGAAGCCTGAAGCCATCATCTGCTCCATGACCATGAAAGAACGCAGGAACCCCGGTATCCTCAATGCCTCCCGCCGCAAGCGTATTGCTGCCGGCGCCGGTGTGCAGGTGCAGGATGTGAACGCCCTCATTCGCCAGTTTGAGCAAATGCAGAAGATGATGAAGCAAATGATGGGCAACAAAAAAGCGATGATGCGCTCCATGCGCAACATGAACATCCGGTAACCCCCTTTCCAACAGCGGTTATCATAGAAAATATGATTACCATAGATTACATTTTATCATTCAGGAGGAACAATACCATGGCTGTGAAAATTCGTCTCAAGAGAATGGGCATGAAGAAGCATCCCTTCTACCGCATCGTGGTGGCCGATGGCCGCTCTCCCCGTGATGGCCGTTTCATCGAAGAAATTGGCTACTATGATCCCATGAAGCAGCCCGCCGAAATCAAGGTGAACAACGAAAAGGCCGTTGAATGGATGAAGAACGGCGCTCAGCCCACCGACACCGTGCGCATCCTGCTCAAGAAGAGCGGCGCTATCGAAGGCTAAGAACCCTCGCAATAAGCGAAGAAAGGGAATTCCATGCGCGAACTCGTCCTGTTTCTGGCAAAGACGCTGGTGGATCAGCCCGATGCTGTGCAGGTGATGGAAACAGAAGGCCCTGAGGCCATCATTCTGGAATTGTCCGTCGCACAGGAAGATATGGGCAAGGTCATCGGCAAGCAGGGCCGCATTGCGAAGGCCATCCGTACGGTTGTGAAGGCTGCTACGGATAAGAACGCTAAGCCCGTTTTTGTCGAAATTCAGTAAAAGAAAAAAGCGGATGGCAGATCAGATGCTGTCCGCTTTTTCTTTGAGAAAGGAAACGAATATGCTGTCTGAATATTTACTGATCGGTGAAGTGTTAAAGCCCCAGGGCATTAAAGGCCTGGTGAAGGTGCGGCCCGATACGGATGATCCGGAGCGTTTTCTGGATCTGGAATACGTATTTGTGAAAAAAGGCGATACGTATGAAAAAGCAAAGGTGGATGATGTGAGCGTCCGGGAGGATGCTGTTTTCCTGCGCCTTAACAACGTGCAGGACAGGGACCTGGCTGAAAAGCAGCGGGGCACCATGCTCTATATCGATCGGGAAAATGCGGTTGAGCTGGCCGAAAACGAAACCTTCATTTGTGATCTGATCGGCTGCGAAGTGAAGGACAGACAGGGAAATGTGCTGGGAAAAATCAAAGATGTGCTGCAGCCTGGCGGAAATGATGTGTATGTTGTAAAGTGCAAGCAGGGGGAAATGCTGCTGCCGGCACTTTTGCATATCGTGACTGACGTGCAGACGGAAAATGGATTTGTAACGGTTGACGAAAGCAGGCTGCATGAAGTGGCCGTGTGTGACTGGGAATAAAGATTCGGGAGAAGAAAGATGACCATCGATATACTGACCGTCTTTCCGGAAATGTTTGAAAGCGTTTTGAACACATCCATCATGGGCCGCGCTCGGGAAAAGGGCCTGATTTGCGTGGAAACGACGGATATCAGACCGTATTCTGTTTCAAAACACAAGAATACGGATGATTACCCCTTTGGCGGCGGTGCCGGTATGCTGATGACACCCCAGCCCATTGCAGACGCCATCAAAGATGTGTGCAAAAAGCGGAATGTTCCTTGTGTGGACAACATTTCCGAAAAACAGAATACGGTCTGTAATGATGGTTGCAAACGTATTTTACGCATTTATCTGTCTCCCAAGGGTGTGCCGTTTACCCAACGGGTGGCAGAAGAACTGGCGAAGGAAGAACATCTGCTGCTGCTTTGCGGTCATTACGAGGGCGTAGATCAGCGGGTGCTGGATAAGTATATCGATATGGAGATTTCCCTGGGGGACTACGTGCTGACCGGCGGCGAGCTGGGAGCCATGGTGATTGCGGATTGTGTGAGCCGGCTGATTCCCGGGGTACTGGGCAGCAGTGAGAGTGCTGAAGATGAAAGCTTTTCCGTGGCCGGGCTGCTGGAATATCCCCAGTATACCCGCCCCAGAGAATTTGAAGGCATGGAAGTGCCGCAGGTGCTGCTCAATGGTGACCATGCCAAGATCAATCAGTGGCGGCGGCAGCAGGCTATTCTGACCACTCTGGACAGGCGGCCTGAAATGCTGGAAAAGGCAGAACTGACGAAAAAGGAAAAAATCTGGCTGGATGGCATATTAAGCGAAAGGGAAGATATGCAATGAATGGCATGTCAAAATTACAGCTGTTTTTTCTCAATTGTAAATATCTCAACAAAAAATTGGGCATTGTGCCGCTTATGTATGGTTCTCTGGGCCTGGAGTATATTGTAGAGAAATCCCTGAATGCAGATGATATTGATATTCTGATTCCGGATGTGTTTTTGCAGGAAAAATGGCCGGAAATGAGGGAATGTCTTGCGTTGGATGGATATACGCTTGTGGATGAGCATGAGCATACATTCGAAAAAGACGGCGTATATTTTTCCTATGCCAGCGTAGAGAATTTGGAACCTTTTGCCGGTATCGGAATGGATGAAATAAAGCGATATGACGAGCAAGGCGCATTCTTTATGCTGCTTAGCCTGCAGCAGTACCTGAAAGTATATCAAACCTCCATAAAGGATGGTTATCGGGTGAATGAGCGGGGAAAGAAAGATCAGGAGAAGATCGATTTTATTCTGGCACATCTTTCGTCATCGAATGAAATGCAATAAAAATTCACGGAAATGGCTTGACAAACGGTAAAAGGTACATTATAATCCTATTTGCTGCCGCTGAAAGGCGACATGCGGTCGTGGCGGAATTGGCATACGCGCACGTTTGAGGGGCGTGTTCTTAACCGAGTACGGGTTCAAGTCCCGTCGACCGCACCAGAAGGGCATCATTGCTTGTACAAAGTGGTGGTGCTTTTTTTGTTGACTGAATGCTGAAATGTTTGATAAAATTGCTGCGAGGTGATTTGTTATGAAAATATGTTTTGCTGTTGTCATTTGCTTTGGATTGCTGCTTTCTCTCTTCACATTTTCTGTGCTTGCGGAGGATACAACGGCGCAATTGTGCGAAAATGCCATCGACTTGATGAAACAAACCTGGCGCGATGAAGTGTTCAGGGATGATTCAGACGGCTATTTTGAGGTGGCTCACACGCGGGTGATTTATCTGTATACCGAATCTGATGATGACAAGACAACCGCATTTCTTAAGGAATATTTCGCAAATGAAAACGGTTCGCCCATGACGGCCTATGTGGAATGCACCCTGTATACGGATTATTTTTCCAGTGCGCCGTATTATAGCGACGTATTGCGCAGTCATTGTGTGGCGTTTTATGAAGACGGAACGGCTGTTTGTCTTGTGAAATCTCCCATTGAGATTTTCCGCGCCCGCACTTTTGAAACGAAATACGACAGTATTATCAAAGAAATTGTGGATCTGGACGGGAAATACAACGAAGTATGCTATCTGAAATAAACTGTATTTCCCTGGTGTTGAGTTAAAGGAATAAAATGATTATAAACGCCGTTTTTTAACGGCGTTTTTTTGTGCAAATTTTGTAGCGAAATGAGCCAAAACGGGCTTTTCAGAAGCGGATGAGATGTGCTATAATAATAAGGTTAAAAGGAGGAGTCTTTTTTATGCGCAGCATGACAGGTTACGGCCGGAAACAGGTAATGGTTGATGGCCGTGAATTGACGGTAGAAGTTAAAACGGTGAACCACCGTTTTCTGGATATTGCTTTTCGTTTGCCCCGGGCCTTTGCCTTTGCCGAGGACGGTATCCGAAAGCAAATGGGTGAAAGCCTGAAACGTGGACACGCCGATGTGAACATGACCTATCGCAACAGCCGTGCCGATGCCAGGGAACTTTCCCTGGACGAAGCGTTGGTTGAAAAGTATGCGGAGGCTTACAGAAAAATCGGCCGGCTGATCGGCAACGAACAACCCTGCAGTGCTTCCTTCATCGCTGCCCAGCAGGATGTGATCACCCTGTCCGTTTGCGAGGAAGACCAGGAAGCCGTGCAGATGCTGATTCGGGACACATTGTCTGATGTGCTGTCCGATGTGTGCCGGATGCGGGAGATTGAAGGGGAAAGCCTGAAAAAGGATCTGACCTGCCACCTGGATCAGCTGGCTGCATTGCGGGATCAGATTGAACAGCTGGCGCCCAATGTGCCCCGGGCGTATCAGGAAAGGCTGCAGCAGCGGCTGGCAGAAATGGGTGTCAAAGAAATTGATCCGGCAAGGCTGACCCAGGAAGTGGCCCTGATGGCGGACAGATGCGCTATTGATGAAGAACTTTCCCGGCTGGTTTCTCACATCGCGCAGTTCCGCACCACCATGGAGCAGGACGGCGAAGTGGGCCGACGGCTGGACTTTCTGACCCAGGAATTGAACCGGGAAGTGAACACTATCGGTTCCAAGGCATCCGATGCGGAGATTGCAAAGCTTGTGGTTAATGCAAAAAGCGAAATCGAAAAAATTCGTGAACAGGTGCAGAACGTAGAATGAAAAACGAAAGTAAACAGCTGTCTGAAAACAAAAAGAAGAAAAGTTTTCCCTGGGGTATTATCATTTTCTATGTTGCCTGCCTTTTGATCGGTGTCCTGCTTGGGT
>JAFSBN010000033.1 GCA_017437265.1 Clostridia bacterium | reverse complement strand
TGCCGCGGTAGTTAAGGTCGCAGGAAACGGTGATGCCCTTTGCTTTACACACCTTCAGGGCATCCATACAGATTTCAGGCAGCTCGCCGCCCAGGGCGGGAGTGATGCCGGTGAAGTGGAACCAGGTAGCGCCGTCCAGGATCTTTTCCCAGTCATAATCTTCCCGCGTGGAGAGGGCCACGGAGGAACCGGCACGGTCATACACCACTTTGCTGCCGCGCTGAGAAGCGCCCTTTTCGCAGTAGTAAATGCCAAGACGGGGGCCCTGACGGAGGATCTTGCTGACGTCCACGCCGTACTGACGCAGGGCGTTCACGGCGTTCTGGCCGATTTCGTGGGCGGGAACGGCCGTTACATAAGCAGCATCGTTGCCATAGTTGGCCAGGGACACGGCCACGTTGGCTTCACCGCCGCCATAGGTGGCTTCAAACTTGGCTGCCTGGGGGAAACGCAGATACCCTTCGGGGCTGAGACGGAGCATGATTTCGCCGAAACATACCGCTTTCATTTTGCATACACTCCTGTTTATCATTTTTGCATTCCTGTAAAAAGAACGCACATATTCTTGTTGTTTCATTACGCCGCAAATTTCCTTTTTCCTGCCGTGAGACCGGAATTGTGCATATTTTTGTCTTATTTTTATATGACAAACAAAAGGAGGAAACGGATGGGCTTTTTACCCTATATCTGTGCCGGGGCGCTGCTGGGGGCGGTGTATGTTTTTCCGCATGCGGCGGCAGAAGCGGCGAGACAGGGGCTTGAGGTGTGGGCTGGCAGTGTGGTGCCGGGGCTGGGGGTGGGGATGGTGCTGGCCATGTACCTGTGCGGCCGGATGCAGGAGAAGAGAATTTTGCAGATCGCAGCATCGGTTTTGTGCGGGTCCCCCGGCGGAGCGCGGCTGATGGCGGCAAAGGAAAAAAGGGGAAGGGAAGCGCTGCGGGATGCGGCCCTTGCAGGGGTGATGAGCCCCATGTTTTTTCTGGGAGCGGTGGCCGGATGGATGGGGGATAAAAAAGGCGCAGCACTTGTGTGGGTGTGTCATGTGCTGGGGGCTTTTTTGACAGCGGCGTTTATCCCGGTAAATAGAAATAAAGTGCGGAAGACAGACGAGAGGCTTTCTTTTTTTCAATGTGTGCAGCAAAGCGTGAATGCACTGCTGACGGTGGGATTTTTGCTGATGGTGGGGGCGGTGGCGGCGGAAATGATGCAATGTGCGTTTCCGTTCATTCCGGAAAAATGGGCTGCTTGTTTGCATTGCATGATGGAGGTGACAGGGGGTGTGCAGGCGCTGATTGAAAGGGAAGGGGAGCATATATTGGCTTTTGTGTGTGGGGCCACATCCTTTGGCGGCATTTCCATTCTGATGCAGAATTTATTGTTCTGGAAGGAAAGCGGCATACAGGCATGGCAATTGATGCTTGTGCAGATATTGCATGGGGGAATTTCTTTTGTTTTGTGTTTTTTCATGGAAAATCTTCTGTTTATCGGTTGAAAAATAGGTGGATATCCTGTATAATGACATTTGGAATTTTTCTGATAAAAAAAGGAAGAAGGGTATTTTGTCATGAAAGTTTTGATTGTAAATGCAGGTTCCTCTTCGCTGAAGTATCAGCTGATCGATATGGATAATGAACAGACCCTGGCCAAGGGCCTGGTGGAACGCATCGGCATGGCGGAAAACGGCCATCACGAATGCAAAGTGAACGGCGAAAAGATCGTGGACTGGGCTGAAGATAGGATTAAAGACCATGTGCAGGGCTGCAAGATGATGCTGGCTGCGCTGACCGACCCGGAAAAGGGCGCTGTGAAATCCATGGACGAAATCAGCGCTGTGGGCCATCGCGTGCTGCACGGCGGCAGCAAGTTCTCCGAATCCATGATCATCAATGACGAAGTGATCGCTGCCATCGAAGAAAATATCCCCCTGGGCCCTTTGCATAACCCTGCAAACCTCATGGGCATCAAGGCCTGCCAGGAAGTAATGCCCGAAACCCCCATGGTGGCCGTGTTTGACACCGCCTTCCACCAGACCATGCCCCCCAAGGCTTATATGTACGGCCTGCCCTACGAAATTTACGAAAAGCATCATGTGCGCCGCTACGGCTTCCACGGCACGTCCCACCGCTTTGTTTCCAAGCGCACCGCTGAATTCCTGGGCAAGAAGCCGGAAGAGCTGCGCATCATCACCGCCCACCTGGGCAATGGTTCCTCCCTGGCCGCCGTGGAATACGGCAAGTGCGTGGATACCTCCATGGGCCTTACGCCTCTTGAAGGCGTGCTGATGGGCACCCGCTCCGGCAACCTGGATCCTGCCGTGGTGGAATTTGTGTGCGATAAGGAAAACCTGACGGTTGGCCAGATGCTGAACCTGTGCAACAAAAAGAGCGGTCTGCTTGGCATCAGCGGCATCTCCAACGATATGCGTGACGTGGATAACGCCGCCAAGGAAGGCCATCCCCGTGCGCAGCTGGCCCGGGATATGCTGGTATACGGCATCCGCAAGTACATCGGCTCCTATGCCGCCGCCAT
>JAFSBN010000032.1 GCA_017437265.1 Clostridia bacterium | reverse complement strand
GCGCACACTGGCGTGGGAATCCGTTTCCAAAACAGTTTGTTTGGGAATTTGATTCAAAACGATGGGTTTTGAAGATGCGGATTGCCACGGGCCTGACGGCCCTCGCAATGACAAAGAAAAGCTGAGACTTTTTGATACATTGCGAAAGCCCTCGGAACAAAAGTTCCGGGGGCTAATCGTGTTATCCGCGCATCAGGCGCTTTCTTGCGATGTTGATGGTGCCTTCCGTCATGTGGTTCATCCAGGAAAGGCTCTTGCCGCAGCCGTAGGCCACGCAGGAATCCGGGTCATCTGCCAGGGTGCAGCGGATGCCGGTACGCTCCATGAGCATTGCGGCCATGCCGTAGATCTGGCTGCCGCCGCCGGTGAGGGTGATGCCGTTTTCCGCGATATCGCCCACCAGTTCGGGGGAGGTCATTTCCAGCACATTCAGCACTTCGTCGGCGATCTGCCGGGCAGGACGGCGCAGCACTTCGTAGATTTCGGAAGAAAGCAGCGTCACTTCCCGGGGCATACCGGTCTTGGCGTCGCGGCCCTTCACCAGCATGGCGGCATCGGCTTCCCGGGGGTACACGCAGCCAATCTGGATTTTGATTTCTTCGGCGGTAACCTCGCCGATGATCACATCATGCTTGCGGCGCACATGCCGGGCAATGGCTTCGTCAAAGGTGTCACCGGCAACCTTCACGGAGGAGGACACGGCAACGCCGTTCATGGACAGCACGGCCACATCGGTAGTGCCGCCGCCCACATCCACCACCATGTGGCCGTTGGGACCCTTGATATCCAGACCTGCGCCCAGGGCCGCAGCCAGGGGCTCTTCAATCAGGTACACACGCCGGGCACCGGCTTCAATGGCGGCGTTGATAACGGTTCTTTCTTCAACCTCGGTAACGCCGCTGGGGACGCACACCACCACACGGGGTTTGGGGGTGAAGAGGCTGGACTTGGTGGCGCTGCGGAACAGCTCCTGGAGCATCCGCACGGTCATTTCATGGTCGGAGATGACGCCGCTTTTCAGGGGGCGCATAGCCACCACATTGCCGGGGGTACGGCCCAGCATATTCCGGGCTGCGGCACCTACCTGCAGAATGTGGCCGGTATTTTTGTCCATGGCCACCACGGAAGGCTCCCGGACGACGACGCCCTTGCCTTCGGCATAGATCAGAGTATTGGCACTGCCCAGGTCCACGCCCAGGTCATTGGAAAATAATTGCATAGAATCACCTGCTGTTATGTCGTTGATGGGAAGCCACGGCAACCGTGGCACAGTTTACTTCTTTGGCACCTGCGGTCAGGAGGGCTCTGGCACATTCGCTGAGGGTGGCACCGGTGGTAAGAACGTCGTCCAGAAGCAAAATACGCTTTCCGGCAAAGGCTTCCGGGTCGATTACCCGGTATACACCCAGAACATTGGCCCGCCTTGCGGCAGCATCCTTCTGGGAAGACTGCGGTTTGTTGTGCCGGATTTTTCGTAAAGTGGGGGTGGGGGAAACATTCAGCTCTTTGGCTGCAGCCTGGGCAATCAAGGCCACCTGATCGTAGCCCCGGCGCCATTTTCTTCTGGAACTGATGGGCACCCAGGTGAGAACATCAAATTCCATATCCTCCTGCAGCAGCTTCATGGCAAGCATGCGGCCATAGCTTTTGCAGTAGCTGCGGCTGCCCCGGAACTTGTAGCGCAGGATGCTGCCTCTTACGCTCCCTTCAT
>JAFSBN010000031.1 GCA_017437265.1 Clostridia bacterium | reverse complement strand
GGTATGCGATTGAATATCACCATTCTGGAAGCCCTGACGACGCTCATCGAGGGCCTGATTACATTCATTTCCCCGTGCGTGCTGCCGATGATTCCGGTGTACGTGCTCTATTTTGCCGGCTCGAGCGAGGGCAAGCAGGCCAGGCGCACGCTGGCTCGCGCGCTGAGTTTTGTGCTGGGCTTTACGGCGCTGTTTGTGCTGCTGGGTGTGTTCGCGGGCAGTCTGGGCGGGCTGCTGGTTCGCTATCAGCGTGAGGTCAACCTCATCTGCGGCATGATCATGATTCTCTTCGGCCTGCATTATGCGGGTATCCTGCATATCACCCTGCTGGATAAGACGGTGAAGCCGGAAAGCGCTCAGATGATCCTGGATGGCGTGAGCAGCCAAAGAAAAGGGATATTGTGGCTGGAAACATCGCCCCATGTGTGTACCATAACCGACGAAAAGGATAAAATCATTGAGGCGATGGCAGCATTTTTGAGAAAAGCGGAAGAAAGCTGATTGACAATCAAAAGCGTATTTTGATACAATAAAGGTACGAAAATTTCTGAAAAACGGAGGGAAATCACCATGAAGGTTTTGCTTGCCGGCGGCGCCGGTTATATTGGTTCCCATACCGCTCTTTGCCTGCTGGAAAAGGGCTATGACGTAGTGGTGATGGATAATCTGCTGAACGCCAGCCCGGAAGCTTTGCGCCGGGTGGAACAGCTGACAGGAAAGAAAGCGCCCCTGGAAGTGGGGGATTGCTGTGATGTGCAGCGTACCCGGGAAGTGTTTGCCGCGCATAAGCCTGATGCAGTGATTCATTTCGCCGGGCTGAAGGCGGTGGGCGAATCGGTGGCCAAGCCGCTGTATTATTATCAGAACAATCTGATCGCCACCATGACCCTGTGCCAGGTAATGAAGGAATATGAGTGCAATATTCTTGTATTTTCTTCCTCTGCCACGGTGTATGGCCTGGCTACGGAAATGCCGCTGCGGGAAACGGTTCCCACCGGCGGCACCAACCCCTATGCCTGGACGAAAATCATGAGCGAACAGATTCTCAAGGATGTGGCGAAAACGGACGAAAGCCGCTCCTTTGTGCTGCTGCGCTATTTTAACCCCATCGGTGCTCACGAAAGCGGCCGCATCGGCGAAGACCCCACCGGTATTCCCAACAACCTGATGCCCTACATCTGCCAGGTGGCCAGCGGCAAGCTGGATTATCTGCGGGTGTTCGGCGATGATTATCCCACCCGGGACGGCACCGGCGAAAGGGATTATCTCCATGTGATGGATCTGGCCGAAGGCCATGTGGCGGCCATTGAATATGCCAAGAGCCACAAGGGGGCAGAGGCCATCAATCTGGGCACCGGCACCGCCTACAGCGTGCTGGATATTGTGAAAAACTTCGAAAAGGCCAATAACCTCACCATCCCTTACCAGATCACCCCTCGCCGCCCCGGCGATATCAGCGTTTGCTACGCCGATCCCCAAAAGGCAAAGGAACTGCTGGGCTGGGAAGCCAAGCGGGATCTTTACACCATGTGCCGGGATGCCTGGAACTGGCAGAAGCAAAACCCCAGAGGCTATGAAGGCTAAACTGAAAACAGCATAAAGATCGCCCTGCATGACATGCATCATGCAGGGCAGCTTTTTTGTTTTCGGTTTATTGGACGTATATGTTGTAATATACATGGCTTTCTTCGATGGACATGAGGGCATAGTTATTGCCCGTTGCACCGTCCACAATGTTTCCGGGCTGATTCTGTAGTTGCCGGCCGGCAGATAAACCACACCGCCGTCAGAAAAAGAAACGGTGCGCACCTTGGCATAATCGGCACTGGAAAGGATGGTGCAATAGGCCTGCCACATGCCGTTTCCGGTGTGGATAATGTTAATCATCCGGTAAAGCACGACACGCACCTGGCAAAACCTTCCAACATCGAAGAGTAATAGGATGCCCATTCCTTATCATTGGCAGGGGAAAGGGTAATGCTGCAATACCAGGGAATATTTCCTTCCGTGAAGGAAGAATTGGTCACGGGGGCAAACTGCATATTTTCGCAGCGGATATCGGATGCATCGCTGGCGAAGCCGTCTGCCAGTGCCGGAACGGCCAGCATGCAAATGAGAAGGACAAGCAGGGTGACAAGCAACGGACGTTTTTTCATTTGAGTTCCCCCTTATTGAATGGATGATTCACAAAAATGGGTGTGGTTGGGTTGGCCGGGTTTTCAAAAGAAAACAACGAAAAAATCGTATATGATAGTTTGTTTTCGTTCCGTTTGACAACCGAAATATGGAAACAGAAACCGCCGGATTGGCGCCTGAATACATCAATACGTCTCTTTTCGCCATTCTTTTCCATTATGAAATTCCACCTTTTCCACATGCTAATGAGGAATGAAAAGAGGTGGAGAAAATGGGATGGATTTTATTGCTTATTCAATTGACAGTGACCATTGTGACGGGCGTATTTTTTTATACGCAGCTGCGCAACCAGGAAAAAAGCCAGACGCCCCGGTATCGTGAGGACGGCAGGGAGATGGAAAGGCTGCGCAGTATGCAGGCGGTGAAGCTGACCGAGCCCCTTTGCGAGCATGTACGTCCAAAAAAATTTGGGGATCTGGTGGGGCAGGAGGAAGGCGTCCGGGCCCTGATGGCCATATTGTGTGGAAAAAATCCCCAGCATGTGATTATCTATGGCCCGCCCGGCGTGGGCAAAACCTGCGCTGCCCGGCTGGTATTGGAAATGGCGAAGGAAAGCGAAGGCACTCCCTTTCGCAAAGATGCACCGTTTATTGAAGTGGATGCCACCTGCGTACGCTTTGACGAGCGGTCCATTGCCGATCCTTTGATCGGCAGTGTGCATGACCCCATCTATCAGGGGGCAGGCCAGATGGGCCAGCAAGGGGTGCCCCAGCCCAAAATGGGGGCGGTGAGCCGGGCACACGGCGGCGTATTGTTTCTGGATGAGATTGGCGAAATGCATCCCATCCAGCTGAATAAATTGCTGAAAGTGCTGGAGGACAGAAAGGTACATTTTGAATCTGCCTACTATAACCGGGAGGACAGAAACATCCCCCGGCACATTCATGAAATATTCCGGAACGGCATGCCGGCGGATTTTCGTCTGGTGGGGGCCACAACCAAGAATCCGGAGGATATTTCCCCGGCGTTGCGCTCCCGGTGCATGGAGGTGTTTTTCCGGCCTCTGGAAAAGGATGAAGTGGGCAGAATCGGGGCGGAAGCGGCACAAAGGGCCGGTTTTGACATGGATAAAGATACGGCGGCGCTGCTGGGCAGATTTTCCCATTGCGGCCGGGATGCCATCAATATGGTGCAGATGGCAGGTGGATTGGCCCAGATGGAAAAGCGAAAAACCATTACGAAAAAGGACCTGGAATGGGTGATCGAGTCCGGGCACTACAGCCCCCGGCCGGAAACGATTGCCGCCAATGAGAACCGCATCGGTTGTGTGCACGGCCTGGCGGTGCAGGGGGCACATCAGGGCACGGTGATGGAAATTGAGGCCGTGGTGGAAGAAGGCAGCGGCCAGGTGTTTGTGACGGGCATTGTAGAAGAGGAAGAATTGGGCGGAGCAGGCCATGTGATGCGCCGAAAATCCACCGCCCATGCATCCTCCAGAAACGTTTTGGTGCTGCTCAAGGAAATGGGCCTGTGGCAGCAGGACAAGGATGTGCATATCAATTTTCCCGGCGGCGTGCCGGTGGACGGGCCGTCTGCCGGGGTAGCCATGACGGTGGCTGCAGTGAGTGCCATCCGAGGAATTCCGGTGGATGGCAGTGCCGCGGTGACGGGGGAAGTGAGCGTACAGGGGAAGGTGCTGCCGGTGGGCGGCGTGCCCCAGAAGGTGGAAGCGGCCGGAAAGGCTGGGCTGCAAAGGGTGTTTGTGCCAAGGGCCAATTATATGGACAGGTTTGAACTGGCAGGCATCCGGGTGATACCGGTGGATGATGTGCGGCAGACGGTGGAAAAAATGCTGCTGAGTGCTGCGCCGGAGAAAAATGAACAGGAAAATGCGCCCCTTTCTCTGCCCATGGCCGCCCAGGGGATGAACTGAGGGGACAGTTGCTTTTGGTTCGGGAATGGGATATAATATAATGTTGCCGGGGTATGCACTTTCCGGCAAATGAATGGAAATAAAACAGATTCAGGAGTAATTATGGCAAAGAAAAAAGCGAAGCAGCTTTTACCCTTAATTCCGCTGCGGGGGCTGATGGTGTTTCCCCATATGGTGCTGCATTTTGATGTGGGCCGGCAGCGTTCCATTTCTGCCCTGGAACAGGCCATGATGGAAGACCAGAAGGTATTTCTGGTGGCCCAGAAGGATGGGGATGTGGACGAGCCCGGCATGGAGGATATGTGTCGTGTGGGCACGGTGGCGCTGGTAAAGCAGGTGCTGAACATGCCAGGAGATTCCATCCGGGTGCTGGTGGAAGGCCAGCAGCGGGCACTGCTCCATGCGGTGACCCAGGAAGACCCCTGCTGGATAGCCGAAGTGGTATTGACGGAAAAGGCTGCCCTGCCTACCGCTGAAACCGAAGCGCTGGTGCGCACCACCCATGAGCTTTTTGAAGAATATGCCCGCACGTCCATGCGGGTCAGCGGCGAAACGCTGCGGTCCGTCCGGGATGTGGATAAGGCGGATCAATTGGCTGATATCATTGCCGCCAATGTGCTGACAAGGGTGGAAGACCGGCAGGCCATTTTGGAAGAGATTGACGTGGTGCAGCGGCTGGAAACCCTCTGTGGCATTCTCAGCCGGGAAACGGAACTGGCCCGGATTGAAAAGCAGGTGCAGAGCCGGCTGAAAAAGCAGATTGACAAAAACCAGAAGGATTATTACCTCAGGGAGCAGATCAAGGCCATTCAGGAAGAGCTGGGTGATAAGGAAGCCACCGATGTGGAAGATTTGCGCCGCAGGCTGGATGAAACGCCCCTCAATGACGAAGCACGGGAAAAGGTGAAGCGGGAGCTGGACCGTTTGTCCAGAATGGCCCCCGGCACCCCGGAAATCGGCGTGAGCCGCACGTATGTGGAATGGATTCTGGATCTGCCCTGGGGCAAGGAAACCACCGATAATCTGGATCTGAAGCGTGCTGCCCGGATTCTGAACGAAGATCATTACGCCATGGAAAAGGTGAAAGAGCGGGTGATCGAGCATCTGGCGGTGCGGCGGATGAAGGAAATGTACACCGAAGACCAGACCATGAAGGGCCCCATCCTTTGCTTTGTGGGGCCTCCCGGTGTGGGCAAAACCAGTATTGTCCGGGGCATTGCCCGGGCTATGGGCCGCAAATTTGTGCAGATGAGTCTGGGCGGCGTGCGGGATGAAGCGGAAATCCGGGGCCACCGGCGCACCTATATCGGCGCTATTCCCGGCCGCATCATTGCCAGTCTCAAGCAGGCCGGCACCATGAACCCGGTGTTCCTCTTTGACGAAATTGATAAAATGAGCCACGATTTCAGGGGAGATCCCGCTTCCGCCATGCTGGAGGTGTTGGATGCGGAGCAGAATTTTGCCTTCCGGGATCATTATCTGGAATTGCCGGTGGATCTGTCCAAGGTGATGTTCATCACCACCGCCAACAGCAAGGACACCATTCCTGCCCCCCTGCTGGACCGGATGGAGATCATCGAAGTGCCCAGCTATACGGAAGAAGAAAAGCTGCACATTGCGAAAAAGCATCTTTTGCCCAAGCAGGTGAAGGAACACGGCCTGCCGGAAAAATCGGTGAAGATTTCCGATGCGGCCATGAAACGCATCATTGAAGGCTATACCCGGGAAGCCGGCGTCCGCACCCTCAGCCGTACCATCGGCAAAGTGGTGCGCAAGGCGGCGGTGGAAATGCTGCAGACGGATGCGGAAGTGATTTCCGTTACCCCTCAGGTGGTGGAAAAGTATCTGGGTGCGGTGAAGTTTTTGCGGGATATGCCGGAAAAGAAGCCCCAGGTGGGCGTGGTGAACGGCCTGGCCTATACGGCGGTGGGCGGCGAAATGCTGGCAGTGGAATGCAGTGTGATGCCCGGTTCCGGTCAGGTGCAATTGACGGGGCAGCTGGGTGACGTGATGAAGGAATCCGCTCAGGCAGCCCGCAGCTGGGTGCGTGCCCATGCGGTGGAATACGGCATTGCCGAGGATTTCCACAAAACGCTGGATATTCACATCCATGTGCCCGAAGGCGCCGTGCCCAAGGACGGCCCCTCTGCCGGTGTGACAATGACCACGGCGCTGGTGTCCGCCCTCAGCGGAAAGCCTGTAGATCAGACTGTGGCCATGACCGGTGAGATTACCCTCAGGGGCCGTGTGCTGCCCATTGGCGGGGTGAAGGAAAAGCTGCTGGCAGCATATCGTGCCGGGGTGAAAACCATCCTTTTGCCCAAGGAAAACAAAAAAGACCTGGAAGATGTGCCCATGCATGTATTGAGCCGTTTCCGCATATTGCTGGTGGAAAACGCTGAAGATGTGCTGCAAGTGGCTTTGATGAAATAAGCTTCCCTTGACGAACGAAAGCGAGCCGATTATGGAAATCAAAAAAGCGGAATTCATTACCTCCATGAGTGTTTATCAGCCGCCGGAAGCGGCACTGCCCCAGATTGCAGTGGCAGGGAAGAGTAATGTGGGGAAATCCTCCCTCATTAACAGCCTGTGCCGGAGAAAGGCCCTGGCCCGTACCAGCGCCACCCCCGGCAAAACCCGGCTGATCAACCTCTTTTTGCTCAACGACAATTTTCATCTGGTGGACCTGCCCGGTTATGGCTTTGCCAAGGTGGACAAGAAAGAAAAAATGCGCTGGGGCGAAATGATGGAAAAATACTTCCGGGAAACGGAAGAACTGAAGCTGACGCTGCATCTGGTGGATATCCGTCACGAACCCACCCAGGACGATCTGCAGATGAATGCTTTCCTGCGTGGCATGGGGCTGCCGTTTCTGGTGGTGGCCACCAAGGCGGATAAAATCAGCCGGGGCGCCCGGATGAAACATTTGGCTCCCATTTGCCGCGGATTGCAGGTGCAGCCCTGGCAGGTGCTGTGCTATTCCAGCGAAAACGGTGACGGCCGGGAGGAGCTGCTGAAAAAAATCGAAGAAGCCATCACCCGGCCGGAAACGGAAGAAAACGCAGCAGAATAAAAACACGAGCTGATGGCAGTTAGTTGAATGGGTGCGATTGGACGTGTGGGAATGTATCTGAAACGGATGTTTTCTATTGAAAACAAACCTCTGTACGGCGTGCTGTGCAGAGGTTTTTCTTATAAAGAAGTGTCGCATTTGCACCTTTTTCTTTCTGTTGCATAGGATGGAGCAGGAAGGAGGGAAGAAAATGAGCTTTTGGAGCGATGTATATACCCCGGCCATGCGGGTGGAGGAAGCGGCGCTTTTGCCGGCCAGAAGCCGCAGCATTGCCGGCCGGAGTGCCCTGCAGGACGCCATGCGCCGGGCGGATGCCATGAAGGAAATGCAGCTGAGCAACACGGTGCAGGCCGGGAGCGGTATCCTGCAGTCAGCACAAAATGAAATGCGCAATGGGTATGCTTTTCCCGGCAGCAGGGCAGCCTTACATCAGGTGCTGCGCAGAACATAAAAGAAAAAGGGCTGCGTTTTGCAGCCCCTTGTTTTTTATCGGACGAACAATTGGGTGACGTAGACATAGCCATGATCGTCAAACACCACGCCGATGCCTACTTTCTGCCATTGTCTGCCCAGAATATTGGCCCGGTGGCCGGTACTGGACATGAAAGCAGCCTGGGATTTTTCCACGGTGGCGTGGTGAGCAATGTTTTCACCTACGCCATTGTAGGCATAACCAAAATGGGTGAGCATCTGGGGTGCACGCCCATAAGTGGGGGATTCGTGGGCAAAATAGCGGTTGTCCTTCATGTCCTGGGATTTGATGCGGGCAATGCGGCTGAGAGCAGGGTCCAGGGTGAGGGCAGGCAGGCCGTTGCGGATCCTGTCCTGATTGAGTAATTGAAGTGCAATTTCCTCTTGCGTTGCTTGAGGGAATGTAGTATAATCACCCATGCTTGCAGAGGGCGTGGAAGTGACGGCCGGTTTTACCGTGGCGGCGACCTCCGGCACTCTTGTGGCAACGGGCTTTTGTGTGGGGGCAGGTGTTTTCTGCGCCACGGGCCGTTTGGTGACGATGGGCTGGGTGGCTTCCTGCCGGGGCCTGGCGGTGGCGGTGACGGCGATGCAGAATTCGCAGGATGCGCAATCGCTGTTCCGGCTGCATTCGTCGCAGCCTACATAACAGCCTTCTGCCAGGGCGGCTGTTCCTGCCATCAGGGAAAGGAACAGCAGGGAGATAAGAATAAAGCGTAAGTACTTCATGATGTCCTCCTTTTGTTACAAAAGTGTTACAATGGAAATGTAGCATAAATCAGGCAGGATGTCGAACGAATTGGAAAATCATAACCATAACAATATATGGAACCATTACAGGAGGGATTTTTTCATGGCTTTGATCAAATGTCCGCGCTGCGAACTGAACTATATTCAGGATACCGAAGGGTATTGCAAAATCTGCAAACGGGAAATGAAGGGCGAAGTGCAGCGGGAAGAGATTGAAATGTGCACCATCTGCAACGAAGCCCCTGCGCTTCCCGGTAAGGATGCCTGCCTTTTCTGCCTGAAGGAAATGAACGCAAATAATAATGCTGATCACGAAGAAAACGTGCACGTGGACGAAGCTTCTTTGGATATTGATCCGGTCAGCTCCATGGATGAAATCATTCCTGAAATTGACGATGACACCGAATTCGGGGAGCTGGGAGAGGATCTGTCTCTGGATGCCATGGGCGAAGAAGAGATGGAAGACGAAGAAGAGGACGAAGAAGAATAACCGTGAAGATTTTTGCGATAGGCGATTTGCATTTGCCCGGGGGCGATAACAAGCCCATGGACGTATTTGGTGCTCATTGGGAGGGCCATTTTTCGCGTATCGCACAGGACTGGCAGGAGAAGGTTTCCCAGGAGGATCTGGTGCTGATCCCCGGCGATATCAGCTGGGCCATGCAGCTGGAGTCTGCTTTGGAAGATTTGCGAATGATTGGAAAACTGCCGGGCAAAAAAATCATTCTCCGGGGTAACCATGATTATTGGTGGTGCGGCATCAACCGGCTGCGGGACGTGCTGCCCGAAAATATGTATGCCATCCAGAACGACGCCATGCGCTTTGGGGACACCGTCATCTGCGGCACCCGGGGGTGGACACTGCCTCAGGGTGGCAATGCCGAAGACGAAAAGATCTATAACCGGGAATTGATCCGGATGGAGCTTTCTCTTTCCAGTGCCAGGAAGCTGGGGGGAGAGCGGCTGGTGGTGATGACCCATTATCCGCCGCTGGCAGAAGGGGGCGGCGAAACCCCCATGTCCCGGCTGCTGAACCAGTATGAAGTGGATGATGCGGTGTACGGGCATCTGCACGGGGCATCCCTCCGGGGGGCAGTGACCGGTAAGTATGGCTGTGTGCAGTATCATTGTGTTTCCTGCGATGGGCTGAAATTCAGGATGTATGCCCTGCCGGGTGGCGGCGAAGACAAGGAAAATGGGGAAGAAGGCCAGCAAAATGGCGGCTGAACGGCATAGAAGTGTGCGAAAAGGTACAAATTGGCCGATTGTTTCCCATAAAGTGGGTTGGTGCGGAAAAGAATACACAGAAATTTTATAGAAATGAAATCTTTGTCACACTTTCCCAAAAAGTGAAAACAAAAAAGAAATATATATTCCGTCATACTGCACAAAATGTAAATATACGAATTGTGCAATACAGACAAAAGAACAGGGAATGCGAAAGTGCGTTCCCTGTTCTTTTTTGCACGCAATAAGAACATGTGTTTTCGTTGTTAAAAAACCGAAACAAAAAAATCCCCAAAGCCGGAACTGCTTTTTGAATGAGAGATTGACAAAAAACCAAAATGTGGGGTAAAATGCAACCAGAGCCCTAAAAGTGGCGAATTTATGGCAGATTGGTGTGAGTTGGATGGCAGACGAGAAGATGGAGCGTACGACGGACGAACAGCCCGCCGATGCTTTGCAGTTGCCTGAAAACGAACAGAATCAGAAGACTGCCAAAGAAAAAAAGCCGTTTTTAGGATTTGTTGGTTCCTATAATCATGGCGTGGACGGCAAGGGACGCATGATCATCCCGGCCAGCTTCAGAGAAGCGCTGGGCGATCAGTTTGCCGTATGTCCCACGCCGGACTTTAAGGCCGTGGCCATCTATACGCTGGATGGCTGGGTGAAAAGAAGGGAAGAACTGGAAGCACTGGTGAAGCTGGATGCCCGGATGCAGGTGTTTCTGGACCAGTTCAGCAAGTACAGCTTTGTGGAATGTGAAACGGATGCCCAGGGCCGTGTGCTGCTGCCCCAGAAAATCCGTTCCTGGCGGCTGAAGGATGTGCGGGAAGTGGATATCAACGGCGCCACCAGCCATATCCGTATCCTGCCTGCCGCCGTCAGCGATGAGCAGGACAAGCTCTTCGATGAAATGTTTACCGATCCGCTGGCGTTCATTGCACAGGTGCAGCGGGGTTCTAACTGATAAGAAAGGAAGCGTAAGATATGCAGCGGGCGAAAAACATGATGTATGCCACCGCAGGGGTACAGCCGGTGCCGGGCATTGCCATGAATGTGCGCAGCAACGTGTTCATCCCCGATGCAGAAGCCGGCAGCGAATATGCGCGCAGCCATTACCGGGCTGAAAAGACTGTGGAACGCAGCCGCGAAAAGACCCTGTCCCGGAATGTGGCCCGGGTGTTTCTGGCTTCGCTTTTCCTGGTGCTGAGCCTGGTGGTGCTTGTCAAGTGCATTCAGCGCAACAGCCTGGCAAATGTGTACAACAACACCAATAACACCATTCAGCAGCTGAGCCTTGAAAAAGAACAGCTGGGTGAAAAGCTGGCCAAGGTGCGGGACGTGAACAGAATCCGTTATCTGGCCAGCAATGAATACCATATGGTGACGGCGGCCAGTGTGGAATCCATTCCCGTTACGGCCCCTGCCACCCGCAACGCAAACAGCTATACCAACGGCCAGACAGCAAGCTCCCCCCTTGCTGACGGGCATGGGATGATCATCGGCAGCCGGTAAAGCACAATGCCGTCTGCCGCCGGGGGGATTGCCTGTGCGAGCGGACCTGAAATTAAGAAAAAGAATTGCTTTGACGCTGTCAATACTCACGCTTTTGTTTCTTCTGGTGGGCGTGCGGATTGGCAGCTTAACCCTGTTTCAGGGGAAACAGCTGACGGCCAGGGGCGTGAGCCAATGGACAAGGGAAGGGGTGGTGACCGCCAAGCGCGGTGCCATTGTGGACCGAAACGGCGATGTGCTGGCCTTGTCCACCACGGCTTATATCGTTTCTGCCAATCCGCAGCTGGTGGAAAACGAGGAAGCAACGGCAGCGCTTCTGTCAGAACTGCTGGATGCGGACGCAGAAGGCATTGCAAAAAAGCTGCGGAATAAAAAACAGGCACTGGTGATGCTCAAGCGGCAGGTGGCCCGGGAGCAGGTGGACAGGATCCGTTCCCTGCGGCAGGAAAGCGTTGAAATGCAGCAGCTGCTACGGGGCATATCCTTCGACGAGGATACCCGCAGGTTTTATCCCAAGGGCATCTTTCTGGCCCAGGCTCTGGGGCTGACCAATGTAGACAGCCAGGGGCAATCCGGCCTGGAGAGCAGGTATGAAACGCTGCTGCGGGGCACGGAAGGCTTATTGAAAACAGAGGCGGACGCCAGAGGAAAATTGCTTCCGGACGGCGAAACAGTATATGTGGCACCGGAAGAAGGAAACACGCTGCAATTGACCGTGGACAGCGTTATCCAGAGCGTTGTGGAAAAGGCCATGCGGGAATGCATGGAAGATAACAACGCCAAAGGTGCCCAATGCATTGTGATGGATGTGAATACCGGAGCCATTTTGGCCCTGTGTATGAAACCGGATTACGACCCCGGCAATCCGCCCCGGAACGACGTGAGCCTGCTCAATGACCTGATGCGTATTACTGCCGTTACGGATGTGTACGAGCCGGGCTCCACTTTCAAAATTCTCACCTGCGCCGCGGCGCTGGACGCCGGGGCGGTGACGCTGCAGGACGGATTTCATTGCACCGGCAGCATCATGGTGGACGGGGACAGAATCCGCTGCTGGAAAGTGAGCCACGGCTCCCAGACACTGACGGATGCCCTGGCCAACAGTTGTAACCCGGCTTTTGTGAACATTGCCCTGCGGCTGGGGACGGACACCATGTACAAATACATGCGTGCCTTTGGCCTTGGCAACAGAACGGGCATTGATCTGCCGGGGGAAAGCGCCGGTATTCTGATCAACAGCCGGCTGGTGAAGAATGTGGACCTGGCCCGGATCGGGTTTGGCCAAAGCGTGGCGGTAACGCCGCTGCAGCTGATCACGGCCGCTTCCAGCGTGGTAAACGGCGGCAGGCTGATGAAGCCCTACATTGTGGATGCTGTGCTGGACAAAGACGGAAACGTGATCGATAAAACATCCCCTCAGGTGGTATCAACGCCCATCCGTGAAGAGACAAGCGAAACCATGCGGGCCCTGCTTCTGAATGTGGTGGATAACGGCGGCGGCAAGAACGCTGCCATTGCCGGGTATCTGATCGGCGGCAAAACGGGCACGGCTCAGGTGTACCGGGATGGCCGGGTGGTGAGCGATGTGCACATCGGTTCCTTTATCGGTTTTGCGCCCATGGATGCCCCGCGGATTGCCGTGCTGGTAACGGTGAACGAGGCCCGGGTGCCGGTGGATTACGGCAGCGTAACGGCGGCCCCCTATGCCCGGCAGATACTGGAGCAGGTGCTGCCTTATCTGGGCGTGGAACGGGATGCGGGCAGAATGGCGGAAGAAAAAACGGTTGCTGTGCCGGATGTGTGCGGCATGACGGTTTTGGAGGCCCAAAGAGCCCTTTCCGAAAGAATGCTGCTTTCCCAGGTGACGGGAGAGGGGGAGCGCGTCACCTTTCAGCTTCCCTATGCCGGTGAAGATATGCGGGCAGGGGATCAGGTGATTTTGTACACATATGATGTGAATGCACCGGCGGCCCGGGATATGGTGTGCGTGCCGGATGTGAAGGGGCTTTCCATGGTGGAAGCATCCCGTACCCTGCGTGCCAGGGGACTGGAAATGGTTATGTCAGGCAGCGGTCTGGCGGTAAAGCAAAGTCCCGGGGCCGGTACTTATGCGGCGCGGGACACGAAAGTGGAAGTTTGGTTTGAATTCCCTGTGATAGGAGAGAAAGAAAATGCTGCTGAATGAACTGGTATTGGCTGCGAAACAGGAAGTATTGGAAGTAAAGGGCGATTGCGAAATTGGCGCCCTGAGCATGGACAGCCGGGCCAAGATGGAAAACGGCCTGTTTTTCTGTATTCCCGGCGCCCGGTTTGACGGGCACAGTTTTGCCCCTCAGGCCATCCGGAACGGTGCTGCTGCGTTGGTGGTGACCCGTTTCCTGGATGTGGATGTGCCCCAGGTGCAGGTGAAGAACGTGCGTGCGGCCATGAGCCTGATGGCTGCCTGCTTCTTTGGCTACCCGGACAAGGAAATGATGCTGCTGGGCATCACCGGCACCAAGGGCAAAACCACCACCAGCTATTTGCTCAAGGCCATCATGGAACATGCAGGCCACAAAACCGGCCTGATCGGCACCACGGGTAACATGATCGACAGCGAATTCATCAAAAGCGAATTCACCACCCCCGAACCCATTGACTTTTTCAAAAACCTGCGGATGATGCTGGACGCGGGTGTCAGTGCCGTGAGCATGGAAGTATCTGCCCATGCGCTGGAAATGGGACGGCTGGAAGGCGTGATGTTCGAAGGCGGCTGCTATACCAACCTTTCCCAGGATCATCTGGATCTGTTCGGCACCATGCAGCGGTATTTTGAATGCAAAAAAACCTTTTTCACCCCCAAATGGGTGAAAAATGCGGTGATCAACGCCGACGAAGAAACCAGCGCCGATATTCTGAAAGATATTACCGTACCCTTCATCACCTTCGGCATTTCCAGCCCTGCCGATCTTTTTGCCAGGGATATTGAAATCACCGAAAACGGCGTAAATTTCAAGCTGGGCTTCCACAAAATGTGGGAAAAGGAAGTGCATCTGAAGCTGACGGGCATGTTCAATGTGTACAACGCACTGGCCGCTTCTGCTGTGGCGCTGGTGGTCGGCGTGTCTCCGGACGTAATCGCACAAGGGCTGGAGAGCGTGAAAAACGTGCCCGGCCGTGTGGAAATGCTGGATACCCATACGCCCTACAAAGTGATTCTGGATTATTCCCATTCTCCGGATGCTCTGGAAAATATCCTTACTACCGTACGCACCTTTACCCGGGGAAGGCTCATTTCCCTGTTTGGCTGCGGCGGCGACCGGGATCCCATGAAGCGGCCCATCATGGGCGAAATCAGCGGCAGGCTGGCAGATTATTCTATTCTCACCAGCGATAACCCCCGCACAGAAAACCCCTTCGCCATTCTCAAACAGGTGGAAGAGGGGATGAAGCAGACAAACGGCGCTTACGAAATGATCGAAAACCGTCGGGAAGCCATCCGCAGGGCACTGGAAATGGGCCGGGATGGGGACGTGATCGTGCTGGCAGGCAAGGGCCACGAAACGTATCAGGAAATCATGGGGGTCAAGCGTCCCTTTGATGAAAAGATCGTGGTGCAGGAACTGCTGGATGAAATGAACGCCGGAAAGTAACGGCTGTACAAGGGAGAGAAAGATATGCTGCTTTACAGTTTGCTGGCCACCGCCGCTGCCGTGATGATCGTGCTGCTGGTGATGCCCAAATTTCTGCCTTACCTGAAAAAACTCAAGTTCGGCCAGACCATCTACGAGCTGGGTCCTCAGGCCCATCTGGCCAAACAGGGCACCCCCAACATGGGCGGCATTGTGATTGCCGGTGCCACGGTGGTGACACTGGTTGTTATTTCCATTGTGTATACGGCCGCCCTGGGCGCATCCTTTGGGCTGGACAACCCTCTGTGGGCGCTGCTGTTTGTGGCGCTGGGCAGCCTGGCGGTGGGCTTTGCCGATGACTATATCAAGGATGTGAAAAAGAATCACGAAGGCCTCAAACCTAAGCAGAAGCTGATGGGACAGGTGGTGGTAGGGCTGGTATTCAGCCTGTTCTGCTTCTTCTTTGTGGGCAGTGACGTGATTATTCCTTTCACGCGGCACACCTGGGATCTGGGCATTTTCTACATTCCCATCATGACAGTGCTGGTGATGTTCATGACCAACAGCGCCAATTTGCAGGACGGCGTGGACGGCCTGCTTTCCTCCGTGACGGTGGTGGGCATGGCGGCCTTTGGGCTGATTGCCCTGTTTTTATCCGATGCGCAGTCTGTGTGGTGTCAGGTGATTGCCTGCGGCTGCTTTGCGCTGGCAGGCGGCTGCATTGGCTTTTTGCGGTTTAACCGGCATCCGGCCAAGATCTTCATGGGCGACACCGGCAGCATGTTTATCGGCGGCATGATGGTGGGCGTTGCGATGCTGATGAAGCTGGAGTTTCTTCTGATCCCCATTTGCTTCACCTGCATTATGAGCAGCGTGTCTGTGATGCTGCAGACCGGTTATTTCAAGATCACCAAGAAAAAGTACGGCCAGGGCAAGCGCATTTTCAAAATGGCCCCCATTCATCACCATTTTGAACTGTGCGGCATGAACGAAAATCAGATCGTGCTGATGTATGCAGCGGTGACGCTGGTGCTGAGCCTGATCGGGGTATGGAGCCTGAACCGGTTCTATTGATTGATAAAAACTTACTTTGGGAAGAGAGATGATTCAGTATGCGTGAACCTGTTTACTTTGGTGTGAAACACCGCCATTTTGCTGCGGAAGGAGCCCGGGAAAACGAATGGATGGGTAAGCGTGTGCTGATTGTGGGCATGGCCAGAAGCGGCATTGCGGCAGCCCAGCTGCTGCACAAGGCCGGTGCCGTTGTGACCGTCAATGACGGAAAGGCGGAGGACGCCTTCGGCGATAAGCTGGATGTGCTCAAAGAAATGGGCCTTACCTTCCGCCTTGGCGAAAATGGCCTGGATGCCTTGGATAACCAGGACATGCTGATTATCAGTCCCGGTGTGCCCATTGATGCGCCCATTGTGCAAAAGGCGGAAAAGATGCGCATTCCTGTGCTGGGCGAAATGGAAATGGCCGCCCGGTTCATTCCCTGCGACATGGTGGCCCTGACGGGCACCAACGGCAAAACAACAACCGTTTCCCTGCTGGGCGCGATCTTCCGGGAAGCGGGCAAGGTGTGCTATGTGGCCGGAAATATCGGCTATCCTTTGTCGGCGGCGGCCATGCTGGCCAAGAAAGAGGATATGGTAGTGGTGGAGGTATCTTCCTTCCAGCTGGAAACAACCAGCACTTTCCATCCTTTGTCTGCCGCTGTGCTGAACGTGACGGAGGATCACCTGAACCGCCACGGCACCATGGACGTCTATACGGGGCTGAAAAAGCATATCTTTGATGCACAGGCGGAAAAGGATTTTGCCGTTCTGAACTATGAAGACGATGCCTGCCGGGAAATGGCAGACGATCTGCACAGCCACGTATTGTATTTCAGCCGGCTGCATGAAGTGCCGGAAGGGGCTTTTGTCCGGGACGGGCAGATCATCTGGCGGCTGAATGGTGAAGAGAAAATCATCTGCCGCACCGATGAAGTGCGCATTCCCGGCCCGCATAACCTGGAAAATGCGCTGGCAGCCACTGCCATTGCAGCCAGCCGGGGCGTGCCCGGGGCCGTGATCCGCCATGCGCTGCGCACCTTTGCCGGGGTGGAGCATCGTATTGAATTCACCCGGGAATTGGACGGCGTGCGCTATATCAACGATTCCAAGGGCACCAATACCGATTCCACCATCAAGGCGGTGCAAAGCATGCTGGTGCCCACGGTGATGATCCTGGGCGGCTATGACAAGCACGTGTCCTTTGCACCTTTGGCAGAAGAAATTGCCAAAACGCCCCTTATCCGCCATTGTGTGCTGATTGGCGAAACGGCAAAGCAAATCGAAGCTGCACTGACCGATGCGGGATATGCCCATTTCTCCCATGCCAAAACCCTGAAGGAAGCGGTACAGATGTGCCATGATATGGCGGTGCCGGGAAGCAATGTGCTCTTTTCTCCCGCCTGCGCTTCCTTTGATATGTTTGAAGATTTTGAACAGCGGGGACGCATTTTCAAGCAGTTGGTGAATCAGCTGTAAAATTCAGAAACACAAAAGCAAAACAGGCTGCAAAGATGCGGCCTGTTTTTTGCAGCACAGAAAAAATAGCAGAAGGGATGGATGAAGGTGCTGCAAAGGGCAAAAGTCAAACAAAAGCCGGTGGACAAAACCTTTCTGTCGCTGATGTTCTGCCTGATGGCGGTGGGGCTGGTGACGCTGCTGAGCGCCACCTATTTTCAGGCGCAGGGAACAGCGGAGGCACTGGCAGAGGTGGAAAAACAGCTGCTGGGCATATTGGTAGGGGGCGGTGCCATGAGCTTTACCATGCGGATGCATTACAGCTTTTTCCGCAGAAAGCAGGTGGTGCTCACATTGACGGGCATCAGTTTATTGCTGCTGGTATTGGTAGCCATTCCGGGAATCGGCAGGTCGGTAAACGGTTCCAGAAGATGGCTGGGGGTGGGCGGATTCACCTTTCAGCCGGGGGAGATTGCTAAATACGCCACGGTGATATTGCTGGCCAATATTCTGACGGGCAGGGAAAGAAAGCTGCAGTCCTTTTTCAGGGGGGTGCTGCCGGTATTGGCGGTGCCGGCCATCATGTTTCTGCTGATTCTGGAGCAGCCAAACCTTTCCACCGCCGGCACCATCATCATCGTGAGCGTGATCATGGTGATGCTGGCCGGAGCCAGATGGAAGCACCTGGGGGTGCTGGGGGTATTGGGTGCCGTGGTGGGGTTTTATTACGCCTGGAGCGCCGAATACAGAAGGGAAAGGCTGCTTTCCTTTCTGGACCCTTTTGCCAAGATGAGTGACGAGGGGTATCAGCTTTCCCAATCGTTGATTGCCTTTGGTTCCGGAGGCTTATTTGGCATGGGGCTTGGGCAGGGCAGGCAGAAATTTGCCTATCTTCCGTACCCGGAAAGCGATTTCATTTTCGCCATTGTGGGGGAGGATTTCGGACTGATGGGGTGCCTTACGGTGATTTGTCTGTTTGCGGCATTCATGTTTGCAGGGATGCGGATAGCGATGCGCTGCGAAGACCGGTTCGGGTGCCTGCTGGCGGCGGGGATCGTGAGCCTGATCAGCGTGCAGGCGTTCATCAACATGGGGGTGGTGGTGGGCATTTTGCCAACCACGGGCCTGCCGCTTCCCTTTTTCAGTGCAGGCGGCACCTCGCTTTCCATCACCATGGCAGCGGTGGGCATTGTGCTGAATGTGAGCCGGGCGGAAAGCAGCCACATCCTGTGACGCACCATTTTCCTTCTTTCACATAGTTTGGGAGAAGAAGGAAGGTGAACCATGCAATGGAAGGATTTATGGTACATGGCGGCGAATGTATACAGGGTGTGGAACGGATTCAGGCGGCCAAGAATGCGGTATTGCCCATATTGGCTGCGGCCATCCTGACGGAGGATGAAGTGCTGATCCGGGATTGCCCGGAACTGAGAGATGTGCACGCCATGACAGGCATGCTGAAAATGCTGGGCTGCCGGTGCGAAATGCGGGAAAGCAGCCTGTCCATCCAAAGCAGTGCGTTACATAATTGGGAAATGCCGGATGAAATTTCCAAAGAAATCCGCTCTTCCATCTTTTTGCTGGGGCCCATTTTGGGCAGGCTGAGAAAGGCCACGGTAACCTATCCCGGGGGATGCGAAATCGGTATCCGGCCCATTGATCTGCACCTGAAGGGGCTGAAGGCCCTGGGGGTGAAGATATCCGACGACCGGGGCATTCTCTACTGCGACGGAAAAAACATGCATGCCGGGGATGTGTATCTGGATTATCCAAGCGTTGGCGCCACGGAAAATGTGATGATGGCGGCGGCGCTGCTGCCCGGTGTTACCTACATCCATAATGCAGCCAGAGAGCCGGAAATTGAGGATTTGCAGCAGTTTATCAATGCCATGGGCGGCTGTGTCCGGGGCGCCGGCACCCAGCTGATCGAAATAGAAGGGGTGGAAAGGCTCCATGGCGCCTGCTTTACCCCCATGCCGGACAGAATTGTGGCCGGCACGCTGCTTTGTGCAGCGGCCATTACAGGGGGCGAAATTACCCTGGAAAATGTACGTCCCTGGGATATGATTCCCATGGAAGCAAAGCTTGCGGAAATGGGCTGCAGGCTGTATGATGATAAGGACAGGGTGCATTTGTCGGCACCCAAACGCCTGCAGGCCTTTTCTGCCCTGCAGACCCAGCCCCATCCCGGCTTTCCCACCGATATGCAGGCCCAGATGATGGCCGTC
>JAFSBN010000030.1 GCA_017437265.1 Clostridia bacterium | reverse complement strand
GCCGACAACATTATTCACAAGAGCGATATGGGAGGCGTCAAGCTCAACCTCACCTGTGCCGCCGAAGTGCAGGCTGCGTATGATGAAATCGAAGCCAATGCCCGGAAAATTCCGAACGCCGGGTTCAAGGGCGTTGCGGTGGAGAAAATGCTCCCGCCCGGTGGCCAGGAACTCATCATCGGTGCCCTCCGTGACCCTCAGGCCGGGCCCGTTGTGATGGTCGGCCTGGGCGGCATCTACGTTGAGGTGCTGAAGGATACGGCCTTCCGCCTTGCTCCCGTCACCAAGAACGAAGCAAAAGAGATGCTGGGTGAGCTGAAGGGTCGCGCCCTCCTGCAGGGTGTGCGTGGAAGCAAGCCTGTTGATGAGGACACCCTTGCCGAACTAATCGTCAAGGTATCGCACCTGATCAGTATGGAGGCCATCAAAGAAATTGACCTCAATCCCGTGATTTGTTACGGCGGGGCACAGTACTGCGTCGCGGATGCTCGTGTCATTCTGAACAACCAATAACACAAATAATCCCGATAGCAGATCGCTAACCGCTGCTATCGGGATTATTTCTTGTTTTATCGTCAAACCCATCGGATCCGGCCGATAGCGTGAATCTCATGATCGGAGCCGCAGTCTATGAACTGACCCGTGGGTTTGTTGAGATTGGGGAGGCGGTGGCGGTTGCAGGAGCGTAGAATCTCACAAAATGGGAGAGCTTCATGTAGTTATGCTTTTTTAGTGTTTACTTTTTCTTGACAAGTGCAGCACCTTTGCGGTGTTGCCCCTCTTTCTATACAACAAGCCAGCCCATCATATCTTCCAAAATAATATCCCTGAATAGTGCAAAGCGGATGGATTCAAGCATCTTGTTTTTGCGCCGTTTTACGGTGCCTTCATCACATTTCAGGCGTTCCGCAATCTGTGCATTGGTCTTTTTATCAAAGTATCTCATTTTGATAATGGGGAAGTAGGGATCATCTTTCACGGTATCAACGGCTGCTTCGATTTGTGCAATACGGTTTTCCAGTTCGATAATAACGCTGTGCAGCTGATCAAGCTTGTTTTCCTTCTTCTCATATTCGCTTGTAGTGTCTACATAGCCAGAATTGGGAATAAACACTGTAAAGCTTTTTGAAGCGCGGGGAAGACCGTATCTTTCAATCTCACTGATCTGCTCCCAGCGTTCCTGGACAGCCTTCTTCAGCTGTGGCAGGTTGTACAGCAAAGATTCTGTTTTTGAATAGATTGATTTGGGATCCAGTGCATGAATGTTATCAGATTTTATATCTTCAATGGTACCTGACACCACCCTTTGAATTGTAGCATCAATTAAGGATTCCAGTTCATTGTCCATTGATCTTTCTCCCTTCATCATATTGTGAGAAAGAAGCGTGAAGGGTTGCTCCACGCTTCTTCTCTAAAGAAAGGTTGATTGGCTACATTACACTTTCCCGTTCAGGAAAGATGTAATCAGATTATCACATTCGTTCAGAATGTTGTTATCTTCGGCAATCAGAATAGCGTGACTGTAAGTGGTCGGATCATAGTTGTTGATCCAGTGTTTCACCACAGCTTCAGCTTCATTCACCTGCTCCATAATGTCATCATAGAACATGAAAGAAGGCTTGTTTCCGGTTGCCTTTTCGTATACCGGGAAAAGAACACGCTTTGCGCTGTAATTGTCAAACAGACGTTCACAGAACACTTCAATTTCTGCTTTAGTCATCTGATCCCCGTGATTGTGTACATGGTCAAAAACAGGCTTTAGATCGTCAGGAATGGGGGCGGTGATATACGCCCTCAGCTTCTTATTTGCAGAAGCAAAGGCACTGTTCACTACTTCCAGAAGTTCAGCTGTGATAGCCTTCACATCGGTTTCATAGGTGTTCTTTGCTTCTTCGTACTGGGTTTGATACTGGGGGCTTGCGGGGTTGTAGGTATCATCCAGATTCTTTTTTGCCTTTGCAAAAGCGGTATCAAGTTCATTTCGCTTTTCGGCGTAGGCCTTCAGGTGTGCAATCAGTTCTTTAATCATTGTTTTCATTGTCCTTTCCGTAAGTGATAATGTTAAATTCTGAAGAAATAGATCCTTCGTAATGCCCTATAAATTCAAGGGAAAATTCCTGCTTCAAAAGGCCATGTTCAGCCCGTAGCAGTCCAGTGTTAAAGGCAAAGATATTGCCTGTTTCTTCCGGTAGTTCCATCAGATCGAGCAAACATTGCCCATAAAAGTTCGCCGGGAAGATATATGCCTGTAAAGAAGGAAGTTCCCGTGTGTTGCGGTAATCAAATGCTTTCTTTTTCCCGGATCCAGAAAAGAAATCTTCATGAACAGTGAATCGGTTCTTTTCCGCATCATAGGAAATGTAAACCGTGTCCGGGGGATGGTTTGCTTGATCTGCAAGTTGTCTTTCCAGATTTTCAACCTTTCGCAGAAGGGTTTTCACCTGTCTGATTGTCAATCCGGTATGAAATGCGTTTTTGGTTCTCTTTGCCATCAGCAGCCCCCGCCTTCCTGATCTTCAACAAAAGCACTCAACCGCTCCACCTTTTCAGACATTTCCAAAAGTTCTGCCGTTTCAGTCATGGCCTTCACGGTGGCAAATACGCTGTTGATTGCATTGATCTTAACCTGCGGTGCAGTAGTTGGATCTTCAATAATTGAAATCAGGGTTTCGTTACACAAGGCTAATTTCCCTTGCAGATAACGAATACACCCATCAATAGTTTCTGACTTCCGTTCAGAAAGTTCTTCCTGAAAATCCGGATCCTTCAGAAACTTGTACGCAGTTGGTCTGCTGATTCCCGCCTTTTCAGCTGCTTTTGTAATAGAACTTTCTTCTAACAAAGCCACAAGAAACTTGTTTTTTCGGTTGTTCATGCCTGTAACACCCCTTTTTAGTAAAATTTCGTAAGTTTGTCGGTCTTGTCGGAGATAGCGGTTTCAGATTCTTCCCCTTCGTATATAGAAAAATATTTTTCAGAAAATTTTTGATATAAAGAAAAGAATTAAAATATAGCCCGCTTTCTCCGACAAACCGTCATTTCTTCTTTGTAAAGTATTGGCACCGCTTGCCAGAATACCGATGCCGCTTTGTAGTGGTAGCAAATCCGAATTCCTGACAGATTGATCTTGAAAATTCCCGCTGTGGTTTTGCTTCTTCGCCTGCACTAATACAGAACGCCATATAATCCATGTACAGACCGCCAGAATCAATCCTGATAGGTTCCTGAAGCAGTTCAGCAGCATCCCTCTCCGTTTCCTTTACCCATCGGTAAACATTGTTCAAATCGCATCTGAAGTCCTCTGCCGCCTGTTCGGTGGCTTTAGTGGCTATGAATCCGTTTTGCTTGATAAGGCTTGTATAGCCTTCAACAGCCATGTTCAAAACCGTTGACAGGGTTTCTTCGGATTGCAGATCTTGATCAATTCTTGGGTTGAAGTCCGGATCTGTTTTGCTGAACACATGATTGCAGGGAAATACAATTACTCGCCTGTGTATGCCTTCAGGATCCTTGCTGAAATCAGGGAATTGGTTTGATGCAAATATCAGTTTTGCTGTGCTGCCGTAAGAAAACGGTTTTCCATATTCCCGCTCCAAAGTAACGACATCACCTGTAACAAAGCTTTTGAAGTTGCCTGAAGTCATAATTTTGGCTTTTTCCAAATCGGCGCTGATATTTGCGGATTTTCCGACTATTCCAACAGCTCTGAAGCGGTCATCCAATTCCTTCAGAGTGAGATTTGAAACATTCTCCCTACCACAAAAAGCGGTAATCATGTTCAGAATCTTTGATTTACCAGATGACGGACTTCCCACGAAGAAAAATGCCTTCTGGAAATCTGTGTGATTCATCAGCAGATACCCCAATAGCTGTTTGAACAGATAGACTTGTTCCTGATCCTGATCAAAGAACTTGTTCAGGGTGTTTTTCAAGATTTCACTGTTTGCCGTGGGATCAAAAACTGCATGAAACTGTCGGAATGAAATAATTTCTTTGGAATGGGGATAAAGGCTAACGGTGCCATCTGCTCCAATGTCCAAAAGTCCATTTCTGACATTAACCAAATGGTTTTCTTCCTGTACCGTTTCCCTGAATGTGACATCGGCAATATAGTCAAGTGTTTCGTTCTTTAGGGATGTTTTCACCGTGGGGTGCAGTTTCCGGATATATGACCCGATCAAATCTTCTTCAACCGGAAGATATACACCTGCCCTGTATCGGTACATCTGCCCTTGAACAGTCACAATTCCAAAATGAT
>JAFSBN010000029.1 GCA_017437265.1 Clostridia bacterium | reverse complement strand
TATTTTTTCGTTTTCCCCGGATGCTCTGCATCCGGTTGGCGGCAATAAATTGCCGCCGGCCCGTGGTGGCGGGCGCCAGTGGCGCATCCAACTCGCAATATTGCAATTTGCATTTGCCAAAGGGTCTCTGCGTGTTTCTTGGAGAGAAGACGACAATCCCTCAGGCCCTGTGGGCCAGCTCCCTTTACACAAGGGAGCCATTTTTACTTGTTTCAGCGGGAAATTGTTTGTCAGATAAGACGAGTAAGTTCCGCTACTGGGTCCAGGGATGAAATCCCTGGTGGGGGTTGAGGGGGTGAAACCCCTCATGGTTCCTCATGCAACAAAAAAGACAAAAAGCGGAAGAGCCAAAGGCTCCTCCGCTGATTGATATGAAAGATTACAGGTTGGCCAGACGGGCGTAAACGTCCTTCATGGCGGGGTAGATGGTGCGGTAGAATTCATAATGCTTGATATATTCGGCCGCATCGGCATCGGGAGACTGCTTTTCGCCGTACTGGATGGCAGCGTCGCAGGCTTCGGGCACGGAAGAATAGATCCCGGCGCCCACACCGGCCAGCAATGCCACGCCCAGGGCCGGGCCTTCGCCCTTGACAGTCATGATATCGCAGCCATACAGGTCAGACAGCATCTGCCGCCAGATGGGGCTCTTGGCGCCGCCGCCGCAGGCAGCCATATGGTTGATGTTCAGGCCCATCTGGCCGAACAGGCTCTGGCAATCCTTCAGAGAATAGGCCACGCCTTCCATCACCGCACGGGCCATGTCCTTCTTCTGGTGCATGGCAGAGAGGCCCACAAAGGCGCCGCGGCAATCAGAATCCAGGTGGGGGGTGCGTTCGCCCATCAGGTAGGGCAGGTAGAACAGACGGTTGGCGCCGATAGGAGAAGATGCCACCTGCTTGTTGATCAGGTCATAGCTGTCGCAGCCCATCTGCTTGGCCACGGCCACTTCGTCCGCACACAGGGTATCCCGGAACCACTTGAGGGACAGGCCGGCAGCCTGCGTCACGCCCATCACATGCCATGCACCGGGCACAGCGCAGCAGAAGGTGTGCACGCGGCCCAGGGGATCGATGGTGACCATGTCGGTGTGGGCAAACACCACGCCGGAGGTGCCGATGGTGGTGAAAGCGCGGCCGGAGCGCACAACGCCCGTACCCACGGCAGCAGCGGCGTTATCGCCGGCGCCGCCCACCACGGGGGTGCCTGCTTTCAGGCCGGTCAGTTCCGCCACCTTGGTGGTGATCACACCGGTCACTTCAGGGCTTTCGTACACTTTGCCAAGCAGCGCCTTATCGATGCCCAGCTTGTCCAGCACCGTGTCGCTCCAGCAGCGGCCGGGCACATCCAGCAGCTGCATGCCGCTGGCGTCGGACACTTCGGTGGCATATTCGCCGGTGAGCATCAGGCGGATATAATCCTTGGGCAGCAGGATATGAGCGCATTTTTCGTAAATTTCGGGTTCATGCTTCTGGACCCAGCGGATCTTGCCGGCGGTGAAACCGGTGAGAGCGGGGTTGGCAGTGATGGCGATGAGCCGGTCACGGCCGCCCATCAGCGCTTCGATTTCAGCGCATTCCTGAGCGGTACGCTGGTCGCACCAGATGATGGCGGGACGCAGCACTTTGTTGTCCTTGTCCAGCATGGTCAGACCGTGCATCTGGCCGGAAAGACCGATGCCGGCAATTTCGGCGGCATCCACGCCGCTCTTGCCCAGCACCGCACGGATGCCATCCACAACCGCTTCCCACCAGTCTTCGGGATGCTGTTCTGCCCAGCCGTTCTTGGGCTGCTGCATGCCGTATTCGCCGGTGTAGGAAGCAAGGCCGTTGCCCTTTTCGTCAAAAAGAACCGTTTTGGTGCCGGAGGTACCGATATCAATACCCAGTAAATATGCCATATTGCATTTCTCCTTTTCACGTATATGGAAGCAAGTGTTCCACTATAAAAAAATATATCATTTTATACCATTTGTGTCAATGCGCTTTTTCTTAATCCCTGCCCTTCTTTCCCTTAAATATGCCCATCACCCATGCTTATTCTCATTTTAACAGGAAAGAAATTGGAAAAAAGGTGACAAACAGGGCCCATCTATGCTATACTGTTTATTGGTGGAGATTATCTATCCAAATATGCAAAGAATCCGAGGACGGTTCATTGGCAAAGATCACCAAACAAACCCGCAGCAATATATTGAATGCATTGGTGATTTTCCTGACCATTGGCGTGGTAATTTATCTGGGTGCTGCCAATGGTGAAATCGGCGATGCATGGGTTGCCCTGAAAAGCAGCGATCCTTTCTGGATCGGGGCAGCCATTGTTTCCTACGGCATTTTTTTGGTTTTTGAAGCGCTGGGCGTTCACGTATTTTTCCGCCAGCAGGGCCTCAGGCCCCGGTTTGGGTCCACGCTGCTGGTGTCCATTATCGGCATGTTTTATTCCAGCGTCACCCCCGCCGCCACCGGCGGCCAGCCCATGCAGGTGTTTGCGTTCAAAAAGCGGGGCATTCCGGCAGGCATTTCTTCTTCGGCACTGACGGTGAAATTTTTCTGTTTCCAGACGGCGCTGCTCTCCCTGGGCGGCATTTTCTGGATTCTGCATCCGGAAATCGTCAACGCCTGCGTTGCCAGGGCCCGGGTGATCGTCATCACCGGCTTTGTGCTCAACGGCTTCACGGTGGCGGCTGTTCTTTTGCTTGCCATCAATAAAAACATCGTCCGGGGCATTATCACCCTTTGCATCAACCTGGGCAAAAAGCTGCGCATCGTAAAAGACGTAGCCCGCACCACTTCCAAGCTGGATGCGGCCCTTTCCGATTTCCACGCCAGCGTGGATATGATCACCCATCACCCCGGCCAGCTGCTTTTGCTGATCCTCATTTCCTGCATCCAGGTGATGGGGCTGATGAGCATTTCCTATTGCGTATACCGTGCCATGGGCCAAAGCGGCCATCTGTTTGGCGAAATTCTGGCCCTGCAGCTGCTTTTGTACATCGGCGCATCTTTCACGCCCCTGCCCGGTGCCTCCGGTGCTCAGGAAGGCGGCTTCTATATTTTCTTCCAGGATATTTTTCCGGCCAATAAAATGCTGGGTGCCCTGCTTTTGTGGCGCTTTTTCACCTATTACCTCTCTCTCATCGTAGGTCTTGGCAGCGTAATCTGGGACAGCTCTTCCAGCATGAAGAAAAAGACCCAGGAATTACAAGATACACTGGACGGCATGGCACAGAAAGGAACGGCAGAAATTGTTCAGGAAAGTGAAACCTGCAACAGACAAGTTTCTTCCCCGGCACAGAGCTGCGGCGAAGAAGCTGATTGACAAAAGCAAAGAGTCCCTGATATCCGTTTTACCCATCACGCTGGTGGTATCCACCCTCAGCGTTACTTTTGCACCCGTGGATCTTGGCGTGATCGCCCAGTTTTTCCTGGGTGCCTTTTTGCTGGTACAGGGCATGGGGCTGTTTACGCTGGGGGCCGATATGGCCATGCTGCCCATGGGCGAATATATGGGTGCCAGCCTGACCCGGAAAAAGAATATCTATTTCCTGTGCGGGTTCGCTTTTTTGCTGGGGGTGCTCATTACCGTGGCAGAGCCGGACCTGACCGTGCTGGCCAACCAGATCAACGGCGTGCCCAACGCTGTGCTGATTTTGACGGTGGCCGTAGGCGTAGGCATTTTCCTGGTATTGGCACTGCTTCGCATCTTGTTCCGTATCAAACTGAAATATATGCTGCTGGGGCTGTATGCCCTGGTGTTCCTGCTGGGCATTTTTATCAAGCCCTCATTTTTGCCCATGGCCTTTGATTCCGGCGGTGTCACCACCGGCCCCATCACCGTGCCTTTCATTCTGGCCCTTGGTATGGGCGTTGCCAATGTACGCAGCGGCAAGGAAGCAGAAGATGACAGCTTCGGCTTGGTGGCCCTTTGCTCCATCGGCCCCATTCTGGCTATTATGCTCATCAGCCTTTTCTTCCCGCAGCTGGAAAATACTCAGGAAAGCGTCGCTGCCGCTTCCCTTACCAATACCATGGAAGTGATGGACAGCTTTGCTCATGCATTCCCGCATTACATTCAGGAAGTATGCATTGCACTTTTGCCCATTGTGGTGCTGTTTGTTTTCTTCCAGTTCTTCTCCCTGCATCTGCCGGGCAGAGAGCTGCGCCGCATCGGCGTGGGCCTTTTGTACACTTTCCTTGGGCTGGTTATTTTCCTTACTGGCGTAAACGTAGGTTTTTTGCCCATGGGCCAGTATCTGGGAAATCATCTGGCGGTTCATCACCGGTGGCTGCTGGTGCCCCTGGGCGCGTTAATCGGCTATCTGGTGGTGCAGGCAGAGCCTGCCGTGCACGTGCTCAATTCCCAGGTGGAGCAGGTGTCCTCCGGCGCCATCAGCAAAAAGGCCATGATGCAGGCCCTGGCCATCGGCGTCTCCCTTTCGGTGTGCCTGGCCATGGTACGGGTGCTCAGCGGCATTTCCATCTGGTATTTTGTTGCCCCCGGTTATTTCATTGCGCTTTTGCTTACCTTCTTCTGTCCCCCGGTGTTCACCGCCATCGCCTTTGACTCCGGCGGCGTGGCCTCCGGCCCGCTGACGGCGGCGTTTATGCTGCCTCTGGCCATGGGTGCCTGCGGCGCTGTGGGCGGCAATATTCTGGAGGATGCCTTTGGCGTGGTGGCCATGGTGGCCATGACGCCCCTGATTGCCATTCAGATCCTGGGCGTGGTATACCGCATCAAAACCCGGGGCCAAAAGGCAGAGGCACTGCCTGCGGAAGAAGAAATCATCGACGTTTGATTGTGGAGGAAAAAAGATGCATCAAGCCTTGCTCAGCCTGCTTATCACCATTGTGGACCGGGATAAGGGCGACGCCGTCACCGGTCTTCTGGAAGCGGAAGGCGCCCATCACCATACCCTGGCCCTGGGCCATGGCACGGCGCACAAGGGCATTCTCAGCGTGCTGGGGCTGAAGGACACCGCCAAGGATGTGGTGTTCACCTTCCTGCCAAGCGCTGTGGCCTCCGGCGCGCTGCGCCGCCTGTCCTATGCACTGGATATGGACCGCCCCGGAAAAGGCATTGCTTTCGTTTTGCCGGTGGGCAGTATTGCCGGCACTTCCGCCCTGCATCAGTTGCTGGGCGACGTTCCCAACACACCCCCGAAGGAGGAGCATACAGCCATGGAACAGACAAACCATGAACTGATCGTTGCCATCATCAACAAAGGTTTTTCCGAAACCGTTATGGAGGCGGCACGCCCTGCCGGTGCCGGCGGCGGCACGGTAATCCATGCCCGGGGCGCTGCGCCCCAGGAAGCCAGCCATTTCTTTGGCATCACCATCCAGCCCGAAAAGGAACTGATGCTGATCGTGGTGGACAAGGAGCACAAAATCCCCGTCATGCAGGCCATTTCCCGCGCCGCCGGGCTGCAGACGGAAGGCCATGGCATTGTGTTCAGCCTGCCGGTCACGGCGCTGATGGGCATTGCCCGCAAGGGTGAAAAGGAGGGTGCTGAAATATGATGAAACGAATGGTTTCCTTTCTGGCCGCCGCTGTACTGCTCTTTTCCTGTGCATGTGCGGAAAGCCTGCCGGATGTCCTTGTGATGAAAGCCGGCGAAAGCCTGTCCTTTTCCCTGCCCTTTGAGGGCAGCTGGGACAGCGACGCCCCGGACGTGGCCTATGCAGAAGGAAACACCATCCACGCCCTGCAGGAAGGCTGGGCGCAGCTGGTGCTGATGAACGGCGTGGATGAATTTGTAATGGACGTGGAAGTAACCGACCCTGTGCCCTCCGTCATCCGGGACGCCATCCGCATCGCCCTGCAGGAATGGGAAGAAGTAGGCGAAAAGCGGCTGGACAAAACCAAAAAAGGCAACAAATACATCAAATGGTGGGGCTATGAAAACATCGGCTGGTGCGGCGCATTTGTGGGCTATTGTCTGGATACCGCCGGCGTGCCTCTGGAGCCCAGCGACAATTGGCGCAAAGTGAAGCCTCTGGAAGACGGCCGGCCCTACAGCCTCAGGGAAGCCGGCGTGCCCAAGCTGCGCACAGGCTTTACCAACATGGAACGCATCACCTCCATCCCCCAGCCCGGATATCTGATCATTTTCGGCGCAAAAAACTATTACGCTGACGTGCATGTGGGCATGATCGCCGACGTTGTGGACAGGGGCAACGGCGTGTATCAGATCTTCACCGTGGAAGGCAATATCGGCGGCAGCACCGTAAAGCGTTATTCCTTCCTGTACGATTCTCTGGCAGCAGACATAAAAACGAACATGTCCTACCTGCCCCAAGAAGAATGGACGGAAGAAGGCGTTTATTACGAAGGCCCCCGGCAAACCAAATCCGACGGCAAAAAATACAACTGGTACGTGCAGGCCATCTGCCAGACCTGGCAGTAACCACCAGGGATTTCATCCCTGGACCCAGTAGCGGATATTGCTTGGCTGTTCTGGCAAACAATATCCCGCTGTTGCTTAGGAAACCACTATGGGCGTTACCCCTGTACCCAGCAGCGGATATTACTTGGCTTATCTAAAAAAAACATTTTCCCGCTGTTGCCTGGGGACATCCCCGGGCCCGGCAGAGGATATGATTTATCCAAAACAATTTTACCGCTATTGAGCAACATTCAGAGGGGCATTGCCCCTCTTTTTTGTTTGTACTTCCATATTTTACACAGGTAACAGCCAAAATGGGTTGTTTTGCGGTTCTGTACATGGTATAATTGTTACAAGAATGTTAATTGATCACAACCGATTGTTCCTCGCAGGATTGACAAGGAGGCGAACAGTGGTGCAAAATGGTGCTCAAAAACGAATCGCAGTCCTGATGCTGGCGGTGGTTTTGTTTCTTTCTGCCATGCCATGCGCTTTGGCCATGACGGAAGTGGAATGGAACCGTTCCTGTTTTTCCAAAACCGGTGGAACCACCACCATATATGAGCAAATTACCATTCTACAGGAAGATCAGAGCAATGGCACAGAATTCATTTGGCCTCAATACGAATATCGTCCAATCGGTTCCCTCCCCGCAAACACTTATGTAAAAGTATACACCCGAGGCGATCACGGTTATCAAAAAATTAGTTACTTAAAGGGTGGCAGTGAAATATTTTGCTATATTCAACTGAAACCCTACCCTTTGGTAAAGGCTGCCGAATATGTTCAGTGTGTGCAGGAAAGCAATTCTATGATCTGCGTAACAGAAGTTGCGGAAGCTTACCTGAACGACAAGGATGCGCTGCGCAAGTATATAAGAACAGCATTTCCCGGTTACCGGTTGTTGGAAGACCATGAGAAAGATAATCTGGTCTCGGGGCGCGGTGACTCGTTATTCCTGTCAAATAGTAACAGCAGCAATGGCAACAGTAATCCCCCATCTTCTTCCAAACCCGTTGCTTCCTCCACCGGCAGCAAGAAAACCACTTCCTCTCCCAAGGAAACGGTGGCTGTGCGCTGCGGCGAGAATACGGTACAGCTGGTACGTCTTGGTGTCGCCACCAGCACGGTGCTTTTGAACGGCGAAGAAAAGAATGCGCCCACCACTGAACTGGACTTTGGCAGCAAAGCAGAAAAAAACAGGCAAATTGCCGTCATCCACGCCCCCAAGAGCGGCACCTGCACTCTGCGCGCCAAGGCATCGGACAGTGGCAAAGCTCTGCAAAAATGCAAGGCCGGCACCGTGGTGATGGTGCTGGAAACAGGTGCTCAGTGGAGCAAAATCAGCTATAAGGACACCGTGGGATATGTGCTCACCGGCTGCCTGAAATGGTACGATGCCCAGACGGAAGGCACAGGCCTGCTTTCCTACAATGGCCGCACCACCGGCAGCACCACCATCAATGTGCGCAATGCCCCCTCCGGCGACAGTGCCAAGATCGCCGAATGGCCCACCGGCACGGAGGTGGAAGTGTTCGGGCTGGAAAATGGCTGGTACGAAATTGAATACAAGGGCATCCACGGCTTTGTGATGGAAAAGTTTCTGACCGTTCAGCAATAACAGCATACACAAAAAGACGGAAGACATACGCTGTCCTCCGTCTTTTATGATGATAATGCAAAAGAAAAAAACCCGCTCAATGCGGGTTTGTTGCCATAGATAAGGCTTAGGCTTCAACCTTGTTCAGGGCCTTGGCCAGACGAGCCTTCTTGCGGTTAGCGGCATTCTTATGAATGATACCCTTGGAAACCGCTTTATCGATAGCGGAGGTGGTGGCGCTCAGTTGCGCACTGGCGGGGGCGACACCCTCAGTCAGAGCGACCTGATACTTTCTGATGGCAGTCTTAACGCCCGTCTTCACCATACGATTCCGCAGGTTCTTCTTCTTGCTCACCTTCACACGCTTCATGGCGGACTTGATGTTCGGCAACTTCCTTCACCTCCCGGTAAATACTTCTTTTTGCTGTAATCAGCATTGGCTATTTTAGCACAGTCTGTACCAAAACGCAAGTGTTTTTCAATATTTTTTTTGAATTTCTCTGAAATTTACATTTTTTGCGCATCGAACATGGCTTTTCGCTTGTTAAAATACACCCTGTTCAAAACAAACATTACCGCTATTCCGATCAAAGAACTGGTGTATTGGGTGATAAAGGTGCTCTTGATCAGGGCTTCTGCCTCCGTCGCCGGCTGCACGCCCGCCAGCACCACAACCATCACCAGCCCCAGCAGTGCATTGACTATATAGCCACCCAGCAACGCCTGCACACCAATCCATTTCTTTTTGATCAGCCCCCACAGCGCCACCGCCAGCAGTACCAGCACCACCACACCCAGCCCGACGGCTGCCGTGGCTTCCACCTTCACTGCCTGCTGCAGGCTTTCGTAATAAGCGGAAAGATCCAGGCTCTGCAGATTCCCAATACTGTCATACAGCCCCACGCCGTTCACCAGCAGACTGGCAGGCAGGCTGAAATATTTCAGAAATTTGTACCATTTCATGCCCATCAGACCCACGTTCTGCCGGTTCTGCTGCGCATACTCCGCCGCCTTCTTCACTTCCTCCGTCATGGACGCACCGCAGGCCGGGCAGTGAGTGGAGGGCACCGGATTTTCTCTCTTACATACGGGACATACTGCCATGGAAAAAATCTCCTTTCCTTCCCCCTATTATACCCGCATTTTCTTCCTGACGCAAGCGGTGCCCGCGCCTTCCTCCCCCGCACATCCGCACAAAAAAGTGTCAAGCGTTCATTTGGACTACAGTGGGACGATACAGGGGCTTACGCATCCCCTGTACCCCACGGCAGAGCCATCGTACCTGCACCCTTTTTGCGACACACATCAGCGGGATTTTCTTGCGCCAGCGGGAAAATGTTTGTGAGTTAGGCCATCAATACTTTCACTCACAGATTCAAATTTCTTTCCTTTTCGTAGAATGCCCTCTTCAGCATGGCAAACATGCGTTCATCGCCGCAAGCGTTGCGGCACTGGGCTTCCTTTTCAGCGGAAAGGGCAAGCATCCGGTCAATTTTTTTGCAGGGGTGCTCACCGCACGCTGCACAGCTTACCAGACCTTTTTCCTTTAGGCAGGGCAGCAGCATAAATGCGCAGCTTTGTCTCGTACCGCAGCCCCGGCAGCGAATTTCTTCATTGCTCACCACCCGGTCCCGCCAGCCCACCTGATGCCAGAAAACGGCGGTTTGGTGCAATTCTTCCTCCGTTTGGGCCAAAAATCGGGGGCACACGGCACAGTCATCCCCGCAAACGGAATACTCAGGCGTTTCTTTTTCCAGCGCTTCCAATCGTTCCAGATACCATTGCATGGACGATTTTCTCCTTACTCGTACAAGGCTGTGGACAAATACCGGTCCCCGGTGTCCGGCAAAAGCACCACAATGCGCTTGCCCCTGTTTTCCGGGCGTTTGCCCACCTGCAAAGCTGCATGCAGCGCCGCACCGGCGGAAATGCCTGCCAGCACTCCTTCTTTCCTGCCCAGCGCACGGGCAGCGGCATAGGCCTCTTCTTCCGTTACAGGCAGCACTTCATCGTAAATTCCCGTATCCAGAATGGAAGGGATAAAATTGGCGCCAATGCCCTGCAGGCCATGGGCCCCGGCCTTGCCGCCGGACAAAAGGGGCGAGGACGCCGGTTCCACGGCAATCACCTGCACAGCAGGGTTCTGTTCCTTCAGATAGCGTGCCGTGCCGGTCAGCGTGCCGCCGGTACCTACCCCGGCCACAAAAATATCCACCTGACCTTCCGTATCCTGCCAGATTTCCGGGCCGGTTGTGGCATAGTGCGCCGCCGGGTTGGCCGGATTATCAAACTGGCCGGCAATGATGCTGCCGGGAGTGTTTTGCTGCATTTCTTCTGCAATTTTGATAGCCCCGGCCATGCCCTCGCTGCCGGGGGACAGGATCACGTCCGCCCCCAGTGCCTGCATCACCTTCCGCCGCTCGGGGCTCATGCTGTCGGGCATCACGATCACCAGACGATAGCCCCGCACAGCACACACCAGTGCAAGGCCGATGCCGGTGTTGCCGGAGGTGGGCTCAATGATGGTGCCGCCGGGCTGTAAAATGCCCTTCTTTTCCATATCCTCCACCATGTTCAGCCCCACCCGATCCTTCACCGAACCGCCGGGGTTCATCATTTCCAGCTTGGCAATCAGGGTGCTTTCCAGCTTATATTCTTTTTCCAGCTTCTGCAATTGCAAAAGCGGCGTGCGTCCGATCAATTGTTCTGCCGATGTGTACAGGTTCATTTCGGATCCTCCCATTTCAGATAATACAAAAAGCATATCACATTTTTCGGGCCATGGCTGTTCCTTTTTTGTTTCCAAATGAAAAAGGACGGCTTTTCTCCGTCCTTTGTAATAAATCACAGCCCGAACAAATATCCGGCGCCGATCCCCAGCACTGCGGAAATGCAGATGATAAAGATGGGATGCTTTTTCATTTTCAAAAGCAGGAACAGCCCCAGAGCGAAGATGGCCAGCGACACATAGATCTGCGCCCCGGCGAACTGACCCAAGCTGAACCCTGCCGGGAACAGCACTTCAATCACCATGGTAATCACAGCAGAAGCAATCAGCCCCACAGCGGCAGGCTTCAGGCCGCTCATCACGCCGGACACAATGCGGCTTTCCTTGAATTTCAGATAGAACTGGGCAACAATCAGGATCACGATGAAGGACGGCAGCACAACACCCAGCGTAGACAGGGCAGCCCCCAGCCAGCCTCCCTTTTCCATGCCGATAAAAGTGGCAATATTAATGGCAAAGGGGCCTGGGCTGGATTCGCTGATGCCCACAAAATTCACAAAGGAAGCTTCGTCAATCCAGTTGTTCAGCATCACTTCCTGCTGAATGAAGGGCAGCATGGCATAGCCGCCGCCGAAGGTGAACAGGCCGATTTTGAAGAAGGTGAAAAACAAAGTAAGCAAAGATACTTCCGTCATTTTGCTTCAGCCTCCTTCTTTTTCATCATCATGCTGGTTACCAGCCCCAGCACGGCGCAGCCGATGATCACATACAGAATGCTGATATCCGTCAAAAGCGACACCGCAAAGGCCAGCCCGGCAATGATATAAGCCACCAGGTGCTTGGGGCACTGCTTGTACATACTGATCAGCGCCTTCACAACCAACGCCAATACGCCCGCCCGGATGCCCATGAAGGCATACTGCACCGCCTGAATATCCATAATGTTCCGCAGCAGCAGGCTTACCAGCGCAATAAAAATGAACGCCGGCAGCACCACGCCCAGCGTGGCCAGCACGCTGCCCATTACACCGCAGGTCATATATCCCACAAAGGTGGCAGAGTTGATGGCGATGGGGCCGGGGGTAGATTCGGCAATGGCCACGATGTTGAGAATATCCTCATCGCTGAGCCATTTGTGGGTTTCCGTCACTTCCTTTTGGATCAGGGGAATCATGGCATAGCCGCCCCCGAAGGTGAATGCGCCGATTTTGAGAAAGGTAAGGAACAAAGGCAGCAGCCTTTCCTTGTTTTTCATAGGACAAATTACCTCCTTGGTGATGCTGCAAATATTATATAGGAAAGAACAGAAAAAAGAAAGAGGCAGAGAGAATTTTCAATGCACGGAATAACAGTTGCAAAAATTGCAGAATATAGCTATACTGAAGGAGAAAATACATCCTTCGGAGGATACCATGGAACAAAAAGACATTGACCTGTTGATCCGCTGGTTTGAGCAGAACAAGGATCATAAGCTGAATTTTCTGGAAAAGCAGGCGGTCAAGCTGGCCGTCAGCAAGGCGGAAACGGTGGGCGAGCTGATGGAAACAGCCCTTTCCTTCCTGAAAAGCGGCAAATAATTTTTTGCAAAAATTCCTGAAAAAACGCTTGACAGGGAAAGGGTTTTGTGCTAAAATCTGTGATTGTCAGCAGGGATAGCTTGTAGCCAGGCTGTAACTCATGACTGTCACAGCGGCAAATGCGCCTGTAGCTCAGTTGGATAGAGCAACGGCCTTCTAAGCCGTGGGTCAGGGGTTCGAATCCCTTCAGGCGCGCCAATCCGCTCATGGTGGGTGTAGTTCAGTTGGTTAGAGCGCCAGATTGTGGCTCTGGAGGTCG
>JAFSBN010000004.1 GCA_017437265.1 Clostridia bacterium | reverse complement strand
TTCCCCGGTCAGCTCATAATTGGGCTGGAGATCAAAAGGTTCGGGAGTGACGGTTTCGCCGGACTGGTAGATGGTTTTTTCGGTATCAGAAGCGATGGGCGCATAAGTAGCAGCATCCACATAGTGCACCTTCACATTGGCGGGCTGGGGAGCCTGTTTGTTGTAATAGAAGGTAACTTCCGCAGGAGAAGCACCGTTGTAATCCAGGGAGATGGTGTAGGAGCTTTCGCCGGTCAGCTCATAATTGGGCTGGAGATCAAAGGGTTCGGGAGTGACGGTTTCGCCGGACTGGTAGATGGTTTTTTCGGTGTCGGAAGCGATGGGCGCATAAGTAGCAGCGTCCACATAGTGCACCTTCACATTGGCGGGCATGATCACAGGGGTGTTGGGATCCTGGGGCAGGGGAGCCATGGTGGATACATAAAGGCGCAGCACAATGCCCGGGTTTCCATCCTGGGTGAATCCGGTGATTTCAAGGGGCTGGGCAGAGGACAGGTTATCCCCGGCTTCGGGCACGTTTTCCAGCAGGGTGCCGTTGGGCAGGCTGAAGGAGGTGTGCACGCCGGACAGGTCCTGAATATAGAGGGCGGCCTGCCAGGGCTGAACGCCCTGAGGCAGCTGCAGCCAGTAGCCCATTTCATAGCCCTGATAGGGGATGGGCGTGGCCTGCACAGCCTGAGGCGTGCCCCATTCATCCGTCCACTGGGCGGTGATCTGATAAGGGCTGTCTTCTGCCAGAGCAGGGATCGACAGGCACAGCATCACCGTGCAGAGCAGGATAAGGAACAGCTTTGTTTTTTTATGTGTACACGTCATGTTTTTGACCTCCTTCATGATCCGTGAATAAATGGTAAAGGTTTGTTTCAATTTTATTACATTTCATCTACAATGTCAATCTGTTCACCTTCTGTTTCAGCAGAATTTACACTTGTTCCGCCTTTGCCCGGCAGGAATTTGCACACGAATGTGGAATAATACACATCTATGGACAAAACCAGGAGGCGAATGGATATGACGGACGATGCCCTGCGGGAAGTGTTCCTGAAAAGCGAGGATAAATTCCACGGCGTCATTATCAATGTGGAGCACTGGCAGGTGTCCCTGCCCAACGGCAAAACGGCGCTGCGTGAAGTGGTGCGCCACAACGGTGCGGCGGCCATTGTACCGGTGGATGATGAGGGGTATGTGACCCTGGTTCGGCAGCACCGGGTGGTGGCAGGCAGGTTTACCTGGGAAATTCCTGCCGGCAAGCTGGATTCCCCGGACGAGGATCCCTTTGCCTGCGCCAGGAGGGAGCTGGAGGAGGAAACGGGACTGAATGCCGAAAACTGGCGGCTGCTTTCCCGGATCGATACCACCCCCGGCTTTTGCACCGAAAAAATTGCCCTGTACCTGGCCACCGGCCTTTCCCAGCATGCCACGCATCCTGACGAGGATGAATTTCTGCACATCACCCGTATCCCCCTGGCAGAAGCGGTGGCGCTGTGTCTGAAAGGGGAGCTGCGGGACAGCAAAACGGTGATCGGTATTCTGATGGCCGGGCAGATTCTGGGCGTCAATGCGGCGCCGTATCTGACGGATGGAACAACCATACAACGGATGCCGGCGGCAAGTTTATCCCATCCGGCAGAATAAAATTTTCTTTCCGGGGAGGCTGTTTTTTGTGAAAAAAACCAATAATAAGGAAAAGCATCCCGGGTTTCGGTGGGCCATGGCCGGGTTTGTGTTTTTGCTGGTGATGGGCATTTTGATGCTGATCCTTGGCATTTCCATGGGGCAGGGCTGGGTTGTGCTCAATCCTCCCCGGGCATTGTGAGGGAAGAAAGATGCAATTGTATACTTCTTTCTTTTCCAATCTGCCCCATATCGAAACGGACAGGCTGGTGCTGCGGCCCCTGCAGATGAGCGATGCCAGGGATATGTATGAATACGCCCGGGATCCAGAGGTGAGCCGGTACGTTTTGTGGGACGCTCACAAAAGCATCTGGGAAACGAAACGGTTTTTGCATTTTGCCCGCAGCCAGTACAGGCGGGGGTTTCCCGGCTCTTTTGCCATGGAGCTGAAGGAAAGCGGCCGCATGATCGGCACCATTGGCTTTATGTGGGTGAACCCGGATTATAAAAGCGCCGAAGTGGGCTACAGTCTGGGGCGGGAATGGTGGAACAAAGGGCTGATGACGGAGGCACTGGATGCCACGCTGCGGTTTGGCTTCGAAGAACTGAAGCTGAACCGGATCGAAGCCCAGCATGACACCCAGAACCCGGCTTCGGGCAGGGTGATGGCCCATTGCGGCATGCGCTTTGAAGGCGTGATGCGGCAAAGGATCATGAACAAAGGCACGTTCCGGGATGTGGCGGTATATGCCATTTTGAAAAATGACTGGCAATTGATACATTGATTGATAAAAGGAGAGAAAACCATGTTTCACTACAAAACCAAAGGCACCTGTTCTGTGCAGATTGATCTGGAAATCGAAAACGGCGTGATCACCCATTGCGAATTTCACCGGGGCTGCCGGGGCAATACCCAGGGCCTGGCCAGGATGGTGATCGGCCGGAAGGCGGACGATGTGAAGGAACTCCTCCGGGGCGTGGAATGCCGCGGCAACACCTCCTGCCCGGACCAGCTTTCCCGGGCCATCGAAGCCTGGCAGGCTCAGCAGGCGTAATTGTAAGAAATCAGAAAGGAAGAAAAGCAAAATGTCTACGAAGAAACAGCAGGAACAGAAGAAAATGATGGTGCGCATTATCTGCATTGCCTTGTGTGTGATCATGGTGCTGAGCACCGTGGCCGCTGTCTTTTTGGTCTGATCGGGGCAAAAAGAGGGCTTTACAGAATTGTTTTTTCCATGTATAATGCATGAAAGAATATCCTTGAAAGGCGGTTTTTTCCCATGTTTGAATTCCTCTTTGGTATTACCAACGCCATCGCCGAAGCTACCGGCACCGATGCTGCGGCTGTCACTGAAGCTGCTGCTGCCACTGGCGAAGAACTGGCTGAAATGAATCCCGTTGCTGCTCTGCTCACGTCCTTCCTGCCCCTGATTCTGATGGGCGTTGTGTTCTACTTCTTCCTCATCCGTCCCCAGCGCAAGAAGGACAAGAAGGTCAAGGAAATGCTGGCTGCCCTCAAGCCCGGTGACCGCGTCACCACCATCGGCGGCATTTACGGCACCATCATGTCCATCAAGGACGAAACCATCACCCTGGCCATCGGTTCCCAGCGCACCGAAATGGTGGTCACCCGTTGGGCCATCCGTCAGGTGGAAGAAGTGACCGTGGAAAACGACGGCGAAATTCTGGCCTGATTTTCAAACAAACAGCATATCATCCCTGTAGGGGAGTAGCCGGCGCCGCAGGACGGCGTGACGTTATCGACATGCTGACGGTTTTTACCGTCCGGTAACGTCTGAAACGGCAAGACCTGCAAGACAGACACCTCTTTCGTCTGTTTTGCAGGTTTTTCTTATGAAAGGGAGGGAAATACATGAGACTGACGGATATTCTGCTGCTGGCGGTGGGGCTGAGCATGGACGCCTTTGCGGTGGCCATCTGCAAGGGCCTGGCGCTGAAGAAAATCAGCCTGAAAAATGCGGGCACGGTGGGACTCTGGTTCGGCGGCTTTCAGGCGCTGATGCCCCTGATCGGCTATTTTATTGCCGCTTTGTTTGCCGACAGCATCAAGGCGGTGGATCATTGGGTGGCGTTTGTGCTGCTTTCACTCATTGGCGCCAACATGATCAGGGAAGCTGTGTCCGGCGGCGAAGAAGAAGCGGCGGATGCGGCCCTTTCCGTTCGGGCCATGCTGCCCATGGCCATTGCCACGTCCATTGACGCCATGGCGGTGGGGGTCACCTTTGCCTTTACCGGCACGTTCGTCAATATCTGGGTGAGCGTTGCGGTGATCGGCGTTACCACCTGTCTGCTTTCCATGGCAGGGGTGAAGGTGGGCAGCGTGTTTGGCGCAAAATATGAAAAAAAGGCGGAAATTCTGGGCGGTGTGATTTTGATTTTGCTGGGCCTGAAAATATTGCTGGAGCATCTGGGTGTATTGTAAGGAAAATTTCCGTTGACTTTTTTGCTTTTTCATCGTATGATGTTGGGCAGATGCTGGGAAGGAGAGAGTACCGCATTTTCTTCGTCTGAAAGAGAGCTGCGCAAGGTGAAAGGCAGCGGCGGAGGGTGCGGGAAGATGGCTCCGGAGCATGGGAGGGCAAGCACGTTCAGCCTTCTCCGGCCGCACCGATATCTGCGATGAATGAAGGCGTTTCTTTTTGAAACGCGAATCAGGGTGGTACCGCGTATATTCACGCCCCTGTGCTGAAAAGCGCAGAGGCGTTTTTCATTTCATTCCGAATGACCTGAAGGAGGAACCCCAAAATGTGTGACAACTGCAAAAAGCCCTATTACATCACAACCCCCATTTACTATCCCTCCGGCAACATGCACATCGGCCACACCTACACCACCGTGGCTGCCGATACCATGACCCGCTTCAAGAAGATGACGGGCTATGACGCCTATTTCCTCACCGGTACCGACGAACACGGCCAGAAAATCGAACAGAAGGCCGCCGAAGCAGGCGTGACCCCCAAGGAATATGTGGACAAGATTGTGGCCAACACCAAGGAACTGTGGAAGCTGATGAACATCCAGTATGACGATTTCATCCGCACCACCGACGAACGCCACGAAAAGATCGTGCAGAAAATCTTCCGTCAGTTCTACGAACAGGGCGATATTTACAAGGCCTCCTACGAAGGCCAGTACTGCACCCCCTGCGAATCCTTCTGGACCGCCAGCCAGCTGGTGGAAAAGGACGGCGTGAAGGTGTGCCCGGACTGCGGCCGCCCCACGGAACTTGTGACCGAAGAAAGCTATTTCTTCCGTATGAGCAAGTATCAGGACTGGCTGATCGAATACATCGAAAGCCATCCCGATTTCATCCAGCCTGCCAGCCGTGCCAATGAAATGATCAACAATTTCCTCAAGCCCGGCCTGCAGGACCTGTGCGTTTCCCGCACCAGCTTCAAGTGGGGCGTGCCGGTGGACTTTGACCCCAAGCACGTGGTGTATGTGTGGATCGATGCCTTGTCCAACTACATTACCGCCCTGGGTTACGGCACCGAAAACGATCAGCTGATGCAGAAATTCTGGCCTGCCAACGTGCATCTGGTGGGGAAGGAAATCGTGCGTTTCCATACCATCTACTGGCCCATTATGCTCCATGCCCTGGGCCTTCCTTTGCCCAAGCAGGTGTTTGCCCATGGCTGGCTGCTTTTTGGCAATGACAAGATGAGCAAATCCAAGGGCAATGTGCAGTATGCCCAGCCTATTGTGGCCCGTTATGGCTGCGATGCCCTGCGGTATTATCTGCTGCGTGAAATGCCCTTTGGCGCCGATGGCAACTACACCAACGAAGCCTTCCTCACCCGCATGAATGCGGACCTGGCCAATGACCTGGGCAACCTGGTTTCCCGTACCGTGGCCATGATCGAAAAGTATTTTGACGGCGTGATCCCTGCCTGGACGGATGCGGTGGATGATACCGTGGACAAGCCCCTGCATGAGCATTGTGCTGCCCTGCCCCGCCTGGTGGAAGAACAGATGGACAAGCTGCAGTACAGCCAGGCCCTTGCCGAAATCTGGAAAGTGATCGGCGAATGCAACAAGTACATTGACCTCACCCAGCCCTGGGTACTGGGCAAGGATCCCGAAAAGAAGGATCGGCTTTCCAACGTGCTGCACACCCTGGCGGAATGCGTGCGCTATGTGGCAGTTTTGATCTATCCCTTCATGCCCACCACCCCCGAACGCATTTTCGCTCAGCTGGGTGTTGAGGACGAAGGGCTGAAGACCTGGGAATCCCTCAGCGAATACGGCAAGCTGCCCGAAGGTACCAAGGTACAGAAGGGTGAAGCGCTGTTCCCCCGCATTGATATCAAGAAGGAACTGGAGGAGCTGAGCCCCCAGCCCAAGGAAGAAAAGAAGCCTGAAAAGAAGGAACAAAAGGCCGAAAAGAAGCAGGAAAAGAAGGAAAAGAAAGTGGAAATTCCCGAAGGCTGCATCGCATTCGGCGATTTTGAAAAGATTCAGCTGCGGGTGGCCAAGGTGTGCGCCTGCGAGCGGGTGGAAAAGAGCGAAAAGCTTTTGAAATTCGATCTGGATCTGGGCACCGAACACCGCACCGTGCTTTCCGGCATTGCCAAGTGGCACAATCCGGAAGAATTGATCGGCAAGAATCTGGTGTTGCTGGCCAACCTGGCCCCCCGGAAGATTATGGGCATTGAAAGCCAGGGCATGCTGCTGTCCGCCGTGAAGGTGAACGAAGACGGAAGCGAAACCCTGCGTCTGCTCACCGCCGATCCCATGATGCCTGCCGGCGCTGAAATCGGCTGATTCTGATAAAACAAAAAGACGGCGGAAATTTCTGCCGTCTTTTCTTACAGGAGAAAAAATCGATGGAACAGGCCATGGATGTCTTTGGCGGAAGGCCGCTGACGGAAAAAGAATACGTAATGGCAGTACAGACGGAGAAAAAGCGCTGCAGGTGTTTTTTGCTTTGGCTGCTGACGATAACGGTGCTTTTGTCTGCCGGTGTCATCTGGCTGACGCAGGATGCTTGCGAAAGCAATTTTCAGAAAGCGCATCTGAAAGCGCTGGGGTTCAATCCGGCGCATGAGGAGGCCAATTACAATGCCTACTGCATGATTCTTTACCACAATCAGCTGCATGGCACCGATTATGACGCTTTCTTTTTTGACGACGGCGTTCCGCCCGAAATAGACCGGGAGCTGGAAATGGACATGCTGGAAGCCTATTATGTGGGCTATCTGCATGCACCCCGGGATGAACGGCCGATTGAATTTGTGCCGGAATACACGTTTGAACAGTTCAAAGAAGAATTGATCCGGATTGCACAGGAAAAAAAGGTAAAACTGCTTGCAGAAGGGGATTTTTACCGGCTGCCTCTTTTGTGCGCTGCTGTATGCGCGGTGGCGATGGGCGGTTTGCTGGTGTCGCTCCTGTTTGCTACAGGGGAAGGGAAAATGAAGGCCCTTCGGCTTTCCTGCCGGGAAGGAGTTGCGGATGTGCCTTTCCGTACGGGGCGCAGAAACAGCCCCTGGGTGAAGCGGGTGCAGGTACTGGCAACGGACAAAAAAGGGCCGGAATTTCACAGTGCTGTGAAGATGAAACGCTGGCGCACGCCCTGCCGTGAATGGAAAAAGATGCTTTCAAAGCAGGAAATATCGGTGCTGCTGGTGATGGCGGACGGAAAACTGACGTATTATCTTACGGATCAAT
>JAFSBN010000003.1 GCA_017437265.1 Clostridia bacterium | reverse complement strand
CTTCCGTCACGGTGTAGGGGTGTTCACCCAGCATCGTTTCGTCGTAGGTGATTTCGGTGAAGGTGAAGTTGCCGTCCTTGTCGTTGGTAACGGTTTCGTTCACATTTTCGCCCGTCAGGGTGAAGCTGAACTGGCCTTCTTCCAGTTCACGGCCGGTCAGGGTCTTGGTGCCGCCAAACTCCACGGAACCGCTGGCCTTGTATTCGTTTTCGAAGGTGATAGCGCCGTTTTCTTCGCCGTTCACGGTGTAGGTCACGCTCAGCGTACCGTCGCCGTTGTCCGCCACCGTTACCACAATTTCGTATTCCGTATCATCGTAGGTGTAGCCGGCTTTGCCGTCATTCACTTCGGTCACGGTGTAGGTGTGGTCGCCCAGCATTGTTTCATCGTAGGTGATTTCAGTGAAGGCGAACTTGCCGTCCTTGTCGTTGGTAACGGTTTCGTTCACGTCTTCGCCCGTCAGAGTGAAGCTGAACTGACCTTCTTCCAGATCACGGCCGGTCAGGGTCTTCTTGCCCACAAACTGCACTTTTTCTTCAGCGACGTATTCGTTTTCGAAAAGAAGAGCACCGTTCTCATCGCCGTTCGCGGTGTATGTCACATCCAGTGTGCCGTCGCCGGCGTCACTCACCGTTACAATGATTTCATATTCAATGTCATCATAGACATAACCCGGCCGACCTTCATCCACTTCGATCAGGGTATAGGTGTGGTCGCCCAGCATCGTTTCATCGTAGGTGATTTCACTGAAGGTGAAAAGGGCATTCGCGTCATTCCTGACAGTTTCGATTTCTTTCCCTTCTGCATCCTGCAGCAGGAAGCTGAACTGACCTTCTTCCATTTCTCCGTCCATCAGCGTTTTCACGCCTCTGAACTGCACACTGCCCCGGGCCTTGTATGCATTTTCGAAGGTGATGGCATCCACTTCTTCGCCTGCAAGTGCATAGCTCACTTCCGCTTTCAGCTGGTGGTCATCCTCATTCTGGGTAACCTTGACGGTCACTTCATAGACCTTTTTGTCATAGATGTAGCCCGCCTTGCCATCGTTCTTTTCCTCTACGGTGTAGGTATACTCATCGGCCTGTTCATACACAAGGGCATCGAACAGCACATTGCCATCCTTGTCATGACCGACTTCCTGAACCGTACTGCCTGAAGCATCCTTCAGAATGAATGTAAACTGATTGGTTTCCAAATCCCGGCCCATCAGGGTCTTGCTGGCTTTGATCTGTGCCGTCACGCCGAACACATAGGTGTTCTTGACAGTGAAGCCGTCTTTCGCATCGCCGGTAACATTCGTCACATAGCCAGCCGGAACGCTGGTCTCATCCACGGTATAGTCGATTTCTGCACCGGCAGCATATTTGTCCAGTCCGCTCCAGGTATGGGTCCACTGGTTGGCTTCGTTCAGGGTGACCGGCTCTCCCAAAACGCTGCCATCAGCATACAGCTGCACAGACACACTATCCGGCCGCTTTTTTTCCCGATTGCTCTGGTCATCCCATTCCTTGACAACGGAGATATCCTGCTTTTCCGGTTCATGGCTGTTGGTCACCAGGAAACTGTAACCGGTGTTAACAGTTGTCTTTGTTACATTGGCGGTATAGCCTTCCGGCACCTGAGTTTCTTCCACTGTGTATTCAATTTCCACACCGTTGGAATACTTAGCCAGTCCCGTCCAGCCATAGCTCCAATCATTGTCCTTGTTCAGCACAACTTCGCTCAGCACCGGCTGGCCGTTTGCCATGAGAGCCACCCTGACAAAGGTGGTACGCAGGCCGTCCTGATTATCCTTGTCCGTCCAGGTTTTCCGCACACCGATGTTCACCTTTTCAGGTGTATGGGTGTTGACAATGGTGACAGAACCGTCATTTTCCACCGGCACAGCGGTGGCGGTATTGCTGGTGTAGCCATTGGCGGTTACCAGTTCTTCCCGCACGCTGTAGGTGATTTTATTGCCGTCTTCGTATACCGGCAGGTTTTCCCACTTATGGCTCCAGTTATCTTCCTTGCCTACCGCAACGGATTCAACATCAGTCGTGGTGCCGTCCACGGTCTTGGACAGGATCGCATTGGCCACCACGTCCTTGCGCTTGCCGTCCTGGTTCTTCATATCGTTCCAGGACTTAATCACCGTAACAGAAGCGGTTTCGGGCTTATTGACAACAATCAGGCACAGGCCGTCTTCGCTAATAGAAAGATAATCGTATTCTTCGTCAAGCTTCACTGCGCCGTTGACATCCAGCGTAAAGCTCCAGGGGCATTCTTCCGGAACAGTATAGCCTTCGGGGGCGGCGGTTTCTTCCAATGTATAGGTACCCTGAGTCAGGTTCTTGAACAGCAGCTCTCCGGTCACTTTGTAGGTGCTGTCCGGGTTAACGGCGGCATTCCCCTTTTTCAGGGTGAACTGAGCGCCTTCCAGCAGATTGCCGTCCTGATCCACCTTGCGCACCATCAGCGTTACGGGTTCGTTGGTGATCGTTTCTTCCACATAGCTGCCGGCAGGAATAACCGTCACTTCACATTTGACCGTTTCCTTCAGCCTGGCCATATCCTCATCAGACAGGGGTACGCCTGCGGGCACCAGGGCATAGCACCATTTCCAGGCTTCGGCACCCAGACGGTAACCGGACGGTGCCTTGGTTTCTTCGATCACCAGATACACGACATCGGTGATTTTCTGCTTGATTGCAATCAGGCCGTTGGCATCGGTCGTCATCGTCTGTACCGTACCAACCTGCTGGAGAGAAGCATCCAGCTGGGTGACAGTGAATTCCGCACCGGAAAGGAAGGTGGGCGAATCGCTGTCCGCTCCTTCGCTGCTGATCTTCATCAGCCGGATCCCTGCTTCATCGGGCCGTACGGAGAAGGAGCCGCTCTGATAGGCGGAGCTGACGTCAAAGGTGATGCTCTTCTGCTGTGGCTTGCGGCCGGCCAGAGAAGCATTGTTCAAAAGGGTAACGTCCTTTGTGCCCACGGGCTGGGTGGTTTTCACCTGATAGGTGAGTTTCAAGTGGGTATTATCCGGCACATCCAGCGTGAAGCTCTTGCCGTCGTCCGCCATCTTCAGCACATAGGTGGTGGCAGAAGCCGCGGAAGCGGGGCTCAGCTGGGCCCCGGTATCCATGTTGGTCACCTTGAAAGAGGAAGGAATATAGGCAAACACATCCTTGCCCTCGCTCATATTGTCTTCCAGCTGGATCGTATCGCTTCCTTCCGTCAAATCCAGCTTATAGGGGTTCATTTCGATGGTATAGCTGACCTTGTTGCCGGCAGACTGCATGAATTTGGAGGCCTTATCCAGCATGGAGCCGTTCATGGTCATGGAGCCGGAACTGGTGGGCAGGGTATAGCTTTCGCCATTCCAGCCCACAGTGGCCGTATTGGTATAATCGATTTTGATGGTGGACGCATCCTTGGCAGCTGCATCCAGCGCTTCCTGCATGGCTTCGGGCTTCAGGATGGTATGGTAGTAAATATACAGGTTTTTGCTCTTATCTTTGTTATTTTCCACCCAGCCTTTGGCGGGCACGGTAAAGGTAAGCGTGAAAGAATTGCCGTTGACGGACACACTGTCCGGCAAAATAACATAATCCTGGTTTTTCTCTGCCCGGATGATGAACAGATCTTTCACCGATTTTCCTTCATACGTGGGGAACATCTGGTTATCGGAGAAGGTATCCGTTACAGTCACCTGGATGGGCTCATCATCGTTGCCGAATTCTCTGGCACCGATGAAGATCCGCCAGACGATTTCATCCTGGCCGTCGCCGGTGGTGGGATCATCGTCATAGCCGCCGGTAAAGGACTGCTGGCTGCTGCTGCCGTCCGGATTGCAGACATAATATCTTCTGGGGGCATTGGGATCGTAATTGTCGCCGTATTCCACCACACCCTTGGATTTGGTTGCAAAGCCGCGGTCGTAATAGGCATTGACCCCATCCACCAGCTCCACGCCCTGGTTGGTATAGTCCAGCCAGCCGTCGTTCTTGATCCGGTAGTTCTGGCCGGAGGGATGGGTTTCATTGTTCAGATAGCACTTGACTTCAATGGTTTTGAAATAGGCAGAATTCTGAGCAGCCAGCACAGCGGCAACCGCATCCATATCCAGGTCCACCGCAAAGCCGTATTCGCCATTATCGCCAAAGTCATACCCTTCCAGCTTTTTGACAATGCTGTAATGGGTTCCTTCCGTCAGCGTGACCCGCTGGTTATTGCTGCAGACCATTTCCACCTCAATGGGCCATTTATCGCTGTAATGGACGGTCACTTCGCCGATGGGCGTCTGCCCCTGAGGCACCAGATCGATGATATCCAGATCATTGAACAGGGCAAAGGGAATTTTGTTCGTGGTGTTGTCGCAGGTAATCAGCCACTGGGTCAGGCTGTCCGTCCGCTCGATCACATGCTTTTTCTTCACATACAGGCGGCCCTGGGAAGTCATGTCGGGTTCCACGTCTCCGGTGATGGGGCCTGTGCCAAACCCTTTGCCGCTCAGGGTGGTATGGGTAATGGAATAGCCGTTTTCCAGATCCGTGTTCACATAGCCCAGCTCATTATCCGCATCCAGGGGCGTGGTGAAATACACCAGCTTATACAGCTTCACAGGGCTGCCGTCCGCATTGGTGTACAGTTTTTCATTGCTGAAGGTAAAGCCGGTTCCATCCGTACTGAAATCCAGATAATCGGTATCGTTCAAAGAGGAAATGGAAGCCAGGCGTTCCTTGTGGTGGTTCTGATCGGTAAAGCTGTGAATTTCAAAAGGATAATTGGCATTGATCAGCATTTCCATGCCCGAAAGGGTATCCACGAAGGTGGTCTTGTCGTAAAAATCCCAGCCAAACCACACATCCCAGCGGATAACAGGCTTTCCGTTATGGAAAAGCAGCTCGCCCGTATTGCTGTCCACTGCATAACCGCCGTCCTTGCGGGGCTCTGTCCTATTGGGAATGGCCTGCTTGAATTCCTTGTTTTCGGTGGTGGGCTGGCCGTCAACACTGGTCAGATAGGCAGTATTGGAATAGCTCTGGGGATAGCTGTTTTTCAGTGTGGTTTCCACAGCCCCGGTCACATCCGCAGGCACACGCAGATGATACGCACCGGGGGCCAGCGTTTGCCCCTCGGGGGCAGTCACGGTGATCACCATTTCCGAGGAATCATTCAAACCGCTGGTAATGGTGGCAGCGACAGGGGTCAGTGCTGCGTTGTTGATATCGTTGTTCCAGTAATTTTCGGAAACATCCACACCCTCCAGCACGGGAGAGGCGGGCACGTTGCGGAAAGTAAGGGAATAGTTGGAGTGGTCGGTCACGGTAAAGGTGGTAACAGGCTCCCGCACATAAACCACCACGCGGAAATCGATGTAATATTTTTCCGTATCCTCATCCCAGTAAACGCCCTTGTAATCCGGTGCTTTGTCGGTGAAGGCGCTCTTGTCGATCTTGAACTGATTATCCGTCACATCTTCCCAGGCAATGGTGGTCTGTGCCGTCAGGGGTGTTTTCAGGGATGCTGCATTTTCCTTCAGTTCCACCGTATTGGTTTTCTGCTTTTCTGTATAGCCGTCCAGCTTGGCTGCGGCAGCCTCAGGATCAATTTTCATTTTGTAGGTAAAGGTGTAGGTGCCCTTCACCAGTTTCTGGTCCGGACTGGAAAGGGTCAGCGTGTTTACCACACCATTATTGGAAACGGCTGCAGAAGCGGTTTCGCCATCCGGTGCGGTAACCGTTACATCACCCACGATGGTGCCCTGCAAAGCACCGCCATTTTCCACGGTATCCACCAGCGTCAGGGCGGCAATATACATATCCCCACTGCCGGAAAGCATCATGTTCTGGTCCAGAGTAAGGGTCACGGTATAATCCGTCACATAAGAAGAAGCATCGGTGCTGTAATAAGGAACACCGGCGGTTTTATTCAGGGTGTAGCCCGTTTTCATCTGCAGGGGGAAGGAATAACCGGCGGCATTGAACACAATTTTTCCATCGGCACCCTTGTCCGCCACGCCCAGCGTGCCGTCAAAGCCCAGCGTTACGTTTTCCACCACGGTATTGCTGCCGGCATTCTCGATCCATTCTTCGTCAAAACGGATGCGGATCACATCGCTGCTTTCATCAATCCACCAGCGAAACAGCTCTTCCTCGTTCACATAGGCCACGTTATCAAAATCGTCCGGATTGATCTTTGTGGGATATTTTCCCTCAATATGACCGGTGAAATCCAGAGGAATGGTAAAGTCCGCCTCCGGATTGGCTTTCAGGTATGCGACCAGCTCCTGGCTGTTAAAATTGCTGATTTGCAAATCAAAGAACAGTTTCTGCCCATTCTCCACATAAGGAGGCAGTGCATCACCGGCCGCATTGGCTTTCAGCTCGGCCTGGACGGATGCAGCATAATTTTTCAGCGGCACCTCTGTCTGGGCATGGGCCGCCAGCCCTATGCTCAACAGCAGCAAAAGGCTCAGTAAAAACGCTGCTCTCCTGTACCGCATTTTGCTCATTTCCATCATTTGTGTCATCCCTTTATCCTCCCAGACGGCATATATCATCTGACCGCAAAAATTGTAACACCAAAATAGCAAAGTCACACTTCGCCAATGTGATTGTACCACAATATCTAGTACTTGTCGATAGTATCAAACCATACTATTGCGTTTTTATACCATTAACATTGTCTTTTTATTGATTTTTGTCCAAAAACTGTCATTTCACCTGCTGCCCATCATAAATCCGGATAGAAAAAACGCAGCCGCCTTGTGAATTTTCAAAGGCAACTGCGCATTATTTGAATCAACGTATCCTGTTGTGTCAAGCTTTATTCTTTTACCCTTTCTTTGGGAAACAGCACAGTGTAGGAACACAGCCCCATACAGGCCACACACACCGCCATCAGGCTGTAGCAGGCCCACACCGGCAGCGCAGCGGATTTATCCACCGCAAATTCCAGTGCAATGCACGCCCCGGCCAGCGCCGCATACACCACCCAGCACAGCACCACCGTGCCTGTTTTCAGGCGGTAGTTTTCTTTGCTCCTCAGCCATTTCACCAGCGCATACACCATGAACCCCGTCAGCACCAGCACCGCCGTCAATTGGTTCACCCGCACAAACAGCCAGCGCAGGAACTGATCCCGCCGCAGGCTTTCCAGCAGCAGCGAGCAGGTGCAAAACAGCCACACGAACACCTTGGTATCTTCCCCAGCCGGGCGTTTTTTTCGCACCAGCACCAGAAAAATCACAAATGCGGCTACTGCTTCCGCCATGAAAATGGCCCAGTACCATTCTTCCCATTCGTTCATAACAGCCAGCGGGAAAAACTGCAGCGCTTCGTTTTCCACCAGCATGCCGATGCCTTCGCCGTTGAGCCCTTCTGCCAAACGGCACAGGCCAATCACCAATGCCCCGGGCAGCACCGCCGCATCCGCAAGCTTCACAAGGGATTGGGCGGTTATCCTACTGCAAAGCACCAGCGCCAGAAATGCACCCAGAACGGCTCCCCACAGGGCATAGCCGCCATGCCACATTTTAAGTGCTTCTGCAAAGCCCATTTCGCCATACAGGCTGATACGGCACAGCACATAGAAAACACGGGCGCACAAAAGCCCCAGCGGCAGGGAAAGCACGCCCATTACAAATGCCGTATTTTCCTTCAGCCCTTTTCTTTTACAGTTCCAGAAAAGCACCATCATTCCCGCTGCCAGGGCCGCCACAAGGGCCAGCGCATAGGCCGTTACGGGAAAGGGCCCCAGCTGAAACAGAACCATCATTCCTTCTTCCATATTGCTTCCTTACTGGGCATCCCATGCAGAGGCAAAATAGATCATATCGCACAGGGGACGCCGCTTGGGGTTATTGGGAGAGTTTACTTTATCACCCTTGAACACCATGGTGCTGGAAGAGCCGCCGTCCAGATTATAGGCGTTCTCAATGCCTTCAAAGGAGGCCACCAGATCTGTAAACTGATCCAGCGTCAGCCCCACGGAACCGGGATCCTCCGGCCCTTCGGAGCAGATGCACAGATATTCCAGCGGGCCCACCTGAGCCAGACACATCCGCTGGGCGGATTTCCCGGCAGCACAGTCAAACTCGAAATCCTTCACGTTATGCCGCTTCACTTCGCCGTTGACAATCAGCCCCGGACCAAAGGTGAACCCCTGGACAGGGGTACCTTCAAAGGCCTCCACTTCCGCGCTGTCAGGCTTTTCCAGAATGTGCAGATCACCCTGGTCGTCAATGATCAGAATGTCGTAAATGCGGCTGTTGCAGGCATTACGGTATTCCTTGCCCTGCCGGGCCACATAACCATGGCCGTTGCGGCTGGAGAAAAAATCCCCATTGATGGCCAGCACAGCCTCTGTACGTTTTGCCATGGTGGTGCCCATCAGGGTGGAGGGAGAATAATAGCTGGCGGCCATCACCGTGCGCAGCTGGCTGGCATTGGCAATTTTTACCCTTGCCACCACATAATTTGTTTCGTAAATACGACCTTTTTCAATCTTCACGGAAATGGACGGATCTTCATATTCCAAATCGGACAGATATCCTTCCTCCAAAGGCGCCATGCCTTTTTTGGCATCCAGCGGAATTTCCACCACTTCGCCATAGGCCACAATAGCGCCGGAGGGCACCAACAGCAGCATGCAAAGCAGCAGCAGCAAAATGATGCCCACGCGCCAGACATATTTCATCATTCCAGTTCCTCCCCGGATGCAACAGGCACATCCGCTTCTTCCGCATATTCAAACACAAAAGGATAGGGCATTGAGCATAACCGAATCCCCCAGCAGCGTATCCAACGCAACCGTGTTCATCCAGGGATACAGGTCGCTCTCCGCATATCCCTTGATCCCACGTCAGCTATGAGCTTCAATGATCTTTTTATCGGACTCGAAAATAACCTGCTGCATATCAATCACATTTTCCGTCAGCAGCAGCATCGCCCGAAATTATGCAAACGCTCTTTTCACAAAGGGCCTCCTCAGTACATAAATTATCATGTTACATTATATATTTTTGCCCTTTGATTGTCAACGCACAACGCCCTTCTCACTCTTTACATTTGTGTGTCATTTTCATTTGTAACATGCACGAATTGTTTTCTTTGGTAGACACTGTGTTTTTCTCATGCTTTTACAATACATATTGAAGGATGTGATCTGATGAACTGGAAGCGTTTCCTTATTTTATCCGCCGTTTTGCTTCTGCTTTGCCCTGTCGTAAGCGCAGAAGAAAACGCCCTCACCCCCCGGGAACAGATGATCGAAGATATTCTGGCCGAAGCCAAATCCCTCTTTGACGAGGCCGGCGGCCGTTCCCGCCGGGCCCATTACAGCGGGGATATTTATGTGTGCAAGAATTTCACCGTACACTGCTTCAAAGCCGCTTCGGAAAAATACCGCATGGAAGAATTTGCCGACGTGGAACTGGTGATCCCGGATAACCTGCCCCGGGAAGAATGCAAGGAATACGTATACGGCATGGAATGGAAGGATATTCCGGCTCAGGACGGCAACCCCTTCTATGTGGCCGCTGCCTTCCGCTATGACCCCAATCTTTCCAAAAAGGAAAACCAACAACTGGCCCGTGAATTTATGATGCAGTGCCGGCGTGGGGATTATTTCCAGATGGCCGCCAATTACTACTACGGCGTGGGTGCCCACAGTATGATGATCTCCGGGGACTATAACCCGGAAACGGACACCATCCTCTGGACGGACAGCAACATGAAGGGCGGCAAAAAGGACGGCATCCGCTACGGCTATGTGCAGTACGATGCCGAAAAGGATATCGACTGGTTTGTGGACGCCTTCTGCCGCAAAAAGTACGGCGCCACCATCTACCGCCTGCGGGACGATATCATTGTAAAAGAATAACAAAAAAGCTGCCTGCGGGCAGCTTCTTTTGGTTTTCAACCGTTCCCGGCAAGTATTTGCAAAGTCAACACCGCCGGACATTATTTCCATGATAATGACAGGAATACCATGCCTGTTTCTGCTATGATATCCCCATGAAACGGAAGGAGCATGTTTATGGACTGGACACAAAGCATCCGTATCGCCATTGACGAAATGGAAAAGCATCTGCTGGAAGAGGACTGCGTGGAAAAGGCCTGCCGTGCGGCCCTTATGTCTCCCATGTATCTGCAACAGGGTTTCCGCATCATGACCGGGCTTTCCATGGCCGAGTATGTGCGATGCCGGAAGCTGTATAAAGCAGCACTGGAAATGAGCACGGCAGAGGTAAAGGTGATTGACGCCGCCCTGAAATACGGTTGGGATACGCCGGAAAGCTTTACCAAGGCTTTCAGCCGCTTCCACGGTGCCACACCCATGCAAGTGAAGAAAGACACCCACCTGATCCGTCCCTTCCTGCCTCTTCGGGTTTCCATCACCATTCAAGGAGGAAACGATATGGACTTTACCATCGAAAAAAAGCCGGCGCTTCAGCTGATTGGCATCGCCTACGAGGTGCCCTTTGAAAACAGCTACCAAACCATCCCTGCCATCTGGGACAAACTATGGCAGCAGCACCATCCCAGCTCCGGCAACACCGCTTTGAGAAACGCCATCAAAACCCATCACATCGGCGAATTCGCCCTTTGCATGGATCATTGCCCCGAACAGGGCAGCTTCACCTATCTCATCGCCGGGCGCTACCAGGGCGGCGATGTGCCGGAAGGCATGACGCTGCATACCCTGCCCGAAATGGATTGGGCCGTCTTTCCTTGTCAGGGCCCCCTGCCCGGTGCCCTGCAAAGCCTGAATACCAAGATCTTTCAAGACTGGCTGCCCAACAATACCAAGTACACCATTTCCGCCGATACCACCCTGGAATGGTATTCCGACGGTGACGGAAGCGAAGAAGACTACCGTTCCGCCATCTGGGTGCCCATTCAAAAAATATAATATCTTGAGAAGGAAGGGAGGCTCTCCTTCCTTTTTCATTGTCAGCAAAACAAAAATATGGTATACTGTATATAAATTAATGCCGACAGGAGAGATATACATGAAAAAAGCTCTGTTTGCTTTGTTGATCATCGTCATGATTTCCGCCACCGCCGTTTTTGCCAGTGCAGAAGATTGGTTTTGCCCCGGTTGTAACACACAGGCCAGCGGAAAATTCTGTTCCGAATGCGGCACAGCCATGCCCGTCCTTTCCGGCGAATCTCAGCTGATGCTGCAGGTAGACATGGATGAAAATCTGTTTCTTTCCAGGTACGACGTGGCCGTGTACCTGAACGGCAGCAAAGTGGCCAATATTCCTCATGGCACTTCCCTGAATCAGAGTTTTGCCGTGGCTCCCGGTGAAGTGAACCTTTCCTTCCGCAGCGAAGAAAATGCCACCGTTAAAGGAGAAGTCATCTTCCTTGTCACCGGTGACACCGCCTTCAGCTGCCGCATTGAAGCCAAATACGATGAAGTAGAAATCTCCAACGTACAAACCACCGCTCAGCTTTCCGACACCCGTCTCTCCGCAGGCGTACCTGGAGAGATGGATAACGGCACCCTCACTCTTCAGTCTGTCTCCATGCTGAAAAATCCTCAGGATGGTACTGAAATGGCCTTGTGCACCTTCCTGTGCGAAAACAATTCTTCTGTTCAGCGCCCCTATCTTCTGTCTTTCACTACCCGTATCAAGTTATCTGACGGCAGCTATGCCCCTGCCGCTTCCCTACTGAAAGAAAGCACTGTTTTTCAGGGCACCCTGCCCAGCCTGAGTCAATCCGCTCTAACGGTATACGTCACCCTGCCTGATGATTGGGCAGAGCTGGAAATACACTGCACACATGGCCTTCTGCAGCAGGACGCCACAGTGTTTGTGGTGCCTCGCTCCTGAAGCAATACATTCACACACCGCTTTTTTGCCGGATTTTCATAATATAAACCGCCTGCCGGATTTCTCCGACAGGCGGCATTTTTATATTGCTTTTTGACCTGCGATCAGGAAACAAGCATTACTTGCTGGCGATAGCAGCCTGAGCAGCAGCCAGACGAGCGATCGGCACGCGGAAGGGAGAGCAGGACACATAGTCCAGGCCGATCTTGTGGCAGAATTCCACGGAAGTGGGATCGCCACCGTGTTCGCCGCAGATACCGATGTGCAGCTTCTGGTTGTTTTCACGGCCCAGCTTGCAAGCCATGTTCATCAGCTTGCCAACGCCGGTCTGGTCCAGCTTAGCGAAGGGATCGTTTTCGAAGATCTTGGTATCGTAGTAAGCGGACAGGAACTTGCCGGCGTCGTCGCGGGAGAAGCCGAAGGTCATCTGGGTAAGATCGTTGGTGCCGAAGCAGAAGAAGTCAGCTTCCCTGGCGATCTCATCGGCGGTCAGCGCGGCGCGCGGGATTTCGAT
>JAFSBN010000028.1 GCA_017437265.1 Clostridia bacterium | reverse complement strand
GCCCAAGATCGGCGGCGTGTTCCTGCAGGCGGAAAGCGAAATTGCCGCTATCAACATGGTGATCGGCGCTGCTGCGGCCGGCAAGCGTGCCATGACTTCCTCTTCCAGCCCCGGGATTTCCCTCAAGTCCGAAGGTATTTCCTACATGGCCGGCTGCGATCTGCCTGCCCTGATTGTGAACGTGCAGCGTGGCGGCCCTGGCCTTGGCGGCATTCAGCCCAGCCAGAGCGACTATTTCCAAGCCACCTGCGGCGGCGGCCACGGCGACTTCCACCTGCTGGTGCTGGCTCCTTCCTCCGTGCAGGAAATGGCGGATCTGGTTGCCAAGGGCTTTGACCTGGCTGAAAAGTATCGCATGCCCTGCATGCTGTTGGCCGACGGTACCATGGGCCAGATGATGGAACCCGTATCCCTGGAAGAAACGAAGCAGGAAGCCTGCGAAAAGCCCTGGGCCCTCACCGGCACCAAGGGTGAACGCAAGCCCAACATCATCAACTCTCTGGCTTTGCAGCCCAATGAGCTGGAACAGTGGAACGAAGACCGCTTCAAGCGCTATGAGATCGTGAAGGAAAACGAACAGATGGCCGAAAGCTATCTGATGGACGATGCGGAATACTGCGTGGTGGCCTTTGGTATTGCTGCCCGTGTCAGCCAGAACGCTGTGGACGCCGCCCGTGCCAAGGGAATCAAGGTGGGCATGATTCGCCCCATCACCCTGTGGCCCTTCCCTGAAAAGGTGCTGAAGGAAGCTGCCGAAAAATGCAAGGCGTTCCTTTCTGTGGAACTGAACATGGGCCAGATGATCAAGGACGTGAAGCTGGCCATCGATTGCAAAAAGCCTGTTGACCTGTGCTACCGCACCGGCGGTATGATCCCCAGCCCCGAAGAAGTGCTGGCTGCTATTGAAAAAATGCAGAAGGAGGGGAAATAAGAAATGATCGTGTTTGATAAGCCCAAGGCCCTGACGGATGCGCCCCTGCATTATTGCCCCGGCTGCACCCACGGCATCATCCACCGTCTGGTGGCCGAAGCCATTGACAACCTGAACATCGGCGGCGAAACCATCGGTGTGGCCAGCGTTGGCTGCTCCGTGTTCACCTACAATTACTTCAATGTGGATATGGTACAGGCTGCCCACGGCCGTGCTCCCGCAGTGGCCACCGGCGTGAAGCGCGCCGATCCTTCCAAGATTGTGTTCACCTATCAGGGCGACGGCGACCTGGCCTCCATCGGTATGGCCGAAACCGTGCACGCTGCTGCCCGCGGTGAAAACATTACCATCATCTTCGTCAACAATGCCATTTACGGCATGACCGGCGGTCAGATGGCCCCCACGTCCCTGCCCGGTCAGGTGACCCAGACCAGCCCCTACGGCCGCGATACCAACACCGTTGGTTTCCCCGTGAAGGTGTGCGAAATGCTGTCCACCCTGGACGGTGCCGGCTATATTGAACGCGTGGCCGTCAATAACGTAAAGAACGTCAGGAACGCCAAAAAGGCCATCGAAAAGGCATTCCGCAATCAGGTGGAAGGCAAGGGCTTCAGCCTGATCGAAGTAGTGTCCACCTGTCCCACCAACTGGGGCAAGACGCCGCAGGCCGCTCTGGAATGGCTGGAAGAAAACATGCTGCCCTATTACCCCCTGGGCGTATACAAAGACAAATTCAGTGAGGAGGCTGCCAAATGAGCACGACAGAAGTATTGATCGCCGGTTTCGGCGGACAGGGCATCCTCTTTGCCGGTAAGTTCCTGGCCTATGCCGCTCTTTTGCAGGGCCGCAATGTGAGCTGGCTGCCGTCCTATGGCCCCGAAATGCGCGGCGGCACGGCCAATTGCTCCATCATTCTTTCCGACGTACAAGTGGGTTCTCCCATCGTGTCCAAGCCGGATATCCTCATCGCCATGAACCTGCCTTCTCTGGACAAGTATGAAAAAGAAGCCAAGCCCGGCGCTTCCATTTTCGTGGATTCTTCCCTGATCAGCCGCAAAGTGGAAAGGGATGACGTGAATGTGTATTACATTCCTGCCACTCAGATGTCCACCGATAACGGCCTGGAAACCCTGGCCAACATGATCCTGCTGGGTGCTGTGATCGAAAAGACTCAGGTGATTCCTGAAGATATGATCCGCCCTGCTTTGGAAAAGGTGGTTTCCGCCCGTCATGCGTGGCTGCTGGAAAAGAATATCGAAGCCATGAACCTGGGCAAAAATTATAAGGAGTGATAAACATGCTGGATATCAAGATCACCCGGAATCAGAACCCTGCCAAGAAGCCTGAAGCCGGTCAGCCGCTGGGCTTTGGCAAGATCTTCACCGATCACATGTTTGTGATGAACTATACCGAAGGCCAGGGCTGGCATGACGCCCGCATTGTGCCTTACGATAAAATCGACCTGTATCCCTCTGCCATGGTGTTCCATTATGGCCAGGAAATGTTCGAAGGCCTGAAGGCCTATAAGGGCGAAGACGGCAAGGCTTACCTGTTCCGCCCCGACATGAATGCCAAGCGTGCCAATGCATCCAATGACCGCCTTTGCATTCCCCGGATTCCTGAAGAAGATTTTGTTCAGGCGGTGAAGGCGATTGTGGAAGTGGATCAGGACTGGATTCCCTCCGAACCCGGCACCAGCCTGTATGTGCGTCCTTTCGTCATTGCTACGGACGAATTCCTGGGCGTGGCTCCCAGCAAGACGTACCTGTTCATGATCATCCTTTCTCCCTCCGGCGCATATTATGCCAGCGGCCTGAACCCCGTGGGCATCTGGATTGAAGACGAATTCGTGCGCGCTGTCCGCGGCGGCATCGGCTTTGCCAAGACCGGCGGCAACTATGCAGCTTCCCTGATCGCTCAGGTGAAGGCCCATGACGCGGGCTTCAGCCAGGTGCTGTGGCTGGACGGCGTGGAACGCAAGTACATTGAAGAAGTGGGCGCTATGAACATTTTCTTCAAGATTGACGGCAAGATCGTCACTCCCGCTCTGTCTGGTTCCATCCTGCCCGGCATTACCCGCAATTCCGTCATCCAGCTGTGCAAGGATTGGGGTTATACGGTGGAAGAGCGGAAGGTATCCGTGGATGAGCTGATTGAAGCTCAGAAAAACGGCAAGCTGGAAGAAGTGTTTGGCACCGGTACCGCTGCCGTTATTTCTCCCGTTGGCAAGCTGCGCTATGTGGACGAAGTGATGACCATTGGTGACGGCGGCATCGGCGAACTGAGCCAGAAGCTCTACGACACTGTGACCGGCATCCAGACCGGTAAAGTGGCCGATCCCTACGGCAACTGGCACGTGTGCGTGGAAGACTAAAAATTCAATCCCAAAACCGCATGACATGATGTCGTGCGGTTTTTTTTGTTGCGCAAAACTTGTGAAACAGAACAGACTGTGGTATGATTATCATGGGTATTAACGCAGAATAAGGAGGAAAGCAGCATGCCGGTTGTGCAGGGATTGGGATGGACGTTTGATACGGTGGCAAATACATACGAAAAGCTTCGCCCCGGCTATACAAAAGAATTATACGATACGCTGTTTTCTTATCTGCCTCTGTGTGAAGGGTCAAAAGCTGTTGAAGTGGGAATCGGCGGTGGTCAGGCAACAAAGCCGGTGCTGGATACCGGATGCAGCGTAATGGCTGTGGAGCCGGGTAAAAACTTTTGCCAATTGTGCCTGAAGAAATTTGCGGCATATCCGAGCTTTTCCGTTTTGAATGGGAAATTTGAAGAAATCGAGCTGGCACAAGATACATATGACCTGGTGTATTCCGCATCGGCCTTTCATTGGGTGCCGGAAGAAGCGGGATACAAAAAGGTGTTTGACATTCTGAAAAAGGGCGGGGCTTTCGCCCGGTTTGCCAATCATCCCTTCAAGGACAAAAGCCGTCCCGGAATGCATGAGGCGTTGCAGGAGGTGTATGCAGTGTATATGCCTGGCAGCCTTGTACCCACGGAATATACGGAGGAAGCGGCGGCCCGCAGGGCGCAGATTGCAGCAAAATATGGCTTTGTGGATATTGAGCATCACCTGTTTCGCCGCACCCGGGATTTTACGGCAGCCCAGTATGTGAAGCTGCTGGGCACCTATTCCGATCATATTGCCATTGAAGAAAAAACACGTGGGAAATTCTTTGAGGAAATTGAGCAGGCCATCAACAGGATGGGCGGGATGATTACCATCTATGACACCATGGATTTACAGCTGGCCCGAAAGCCGGAATAAATAACAGGAGTTCACCAACGTGCAGGAAAGAAAACTGATACTGGGATTATTGGCCCATGTGGATGCCGGAAAAACCACCCTTTCAGAGGCGCTTTTGTACACTTCGGGCGCTTTGCGGAAATGGGGACGGGTGGATCATAAAGATGCCTTTCTGGATACCGATATTCAGGAAAGGGAGCGGGGCATTACCATTTTTTCCAAACAGGCGCGGATGAACTGGAAAGAAACGGCCTTCACCCTGATGGATACCCCCGGCCATGTGGACTTTTCCAGCGAAATGGAGCGCACGTTGCAGGTGCTGGATGCGGCTGTACTGGTGATCAGCGGCACGGACGGGGTGCAGGGGCATACGGAAACCTTGTGGAAGCTGCTGGAAAGCTATCAGATACCCACGTTTTTGTTCATCAACAAGATGGACATGCCGGGAGTGGATGAAAAGAAGCTGATGGCGGAAATTCAGGAAAAGCTGAGCAAAAGCTGCGTTCACATGGCGGGTGATGACACCGGAGAGCAGATTGCCCTTTGCGGCGACGACGATACCCTGAATGTGTATTTGGAGACGGGGGAAGTGGCATCGGAAGAAATATGCGGCTTTATTGCCGCGCGCAGGCTGTTTCCCTGCTATTTTGGGTCCGCTCTTCGAATGCAAGGAATTGCAGAATTGCTTGACGGGCTGAACAGCTATGGCCCCCGTCCCGTATATCCTGAACGCTTTGGCGCGGTGGTATATAAAATCGGACGGGACGAAAAGGGAAACCGGCTCACCTATATGAAAATTACCGGCGGGGAATTGCCCGTTCGGATGAGCCTGACCAACAAAAAAGAAGGCGTGCCCACTGTAGGTGAAATATGGGAAGAAAAGGTGAGCCAGATCCGTTTTTATTCCGGGCTGCGCTTTGAACAGAAGGATATGGCCCAGGCCGGCGAAATTTGCGCCGTGACAGGGCTGAACTATACCAAGGTGGGCGACGGCTTTGGCTACGAGAAAAAGGGCGCAGAGCCCCTTTTGAGCCCGGTATTTACATATCACATGCAGCTGTCAGAAAAGGACGATCCCGTAATCGCCCTGCAAAGGATGCGCCAATTGCAGGAGGAAGACCCGCAGCTGCAGGTGGTGTGGCAGGAAAAGAGCAAGGAAATCCATGTGCAATTGATGGGCGAAGTGCAGGTGGAAATCCTGCAAAGGATGCTGAAGGACCGTTTCGATATGAACGTGACCTTTGGCGAAGGCAGCATTCTGTACCGGGAGACGATTGAAGACAAGGTGGAAGGCGTGGGGCATTACGAGCCCTTGCGCCACTATGCGGAAGTGCATCTTCTGATGGAACCTGCGCCCCGGGGCAGCGGATTGCTGCTCACGTCCAAATGTTCCGAAGACGAACTGGACCGCAACTGGCAGCGGCTGATCCTGACCCATCTGATGGAAAAGACCCATCTGGGGGTTTTGACAGGATCGCCCATTACAGACATGCGCATTACACTCATTGCCGGCCGGGCGCACCTGAAGCATACAGAGGGCGGCGATTTCCGTCAGGCCACATACCGGGCCGTACGGCAGGGGCTGATGCAGGCAAAGAGCGTGCTGCTGGAACCCTGGTATGAAATGACGCTGACGCTGCCGGAAGATTGCCTGGGCCGTGCCATGCACGATATCCAGCTGATGGGCGGCAGCTTTGAAGCACCGGAAAATACCATGGGCAATGTGTGTCTGAAGGCCAAAGTGCCCGTCAGCGAAAGCCGGCATTATGCCAGGGAAGTGATGGCCTATTCCAAGGGCAGAGGGCGCATCAATTGCGCATTGTGCGGCTATTTGCCCTGCAGAGATGGGGAAAAGGTGATTAAATTCATCGGCTATGATCCGGAGAGGGATGTGGAAAACAGCCCCGATTCCGTGTTCTGCTCCCATGGGGCCGGGTTCATGGTGAAGTGGGATGAGGTGAAGAATTACCAGCACATCGATACCGGCGTTCTGAACCCGAAAAAAGAAGAAATAAAGCCTGTGAACCAGCCTGTTCGCCGAAAGGCCTACACCGGCTCTCTGGAAGAAGACAAGGAACTGATGGCCATTTTTGAACGCACCTATGGCCCCATCAAGCGTCAGGATTTCCGGCCTTCGCCCAGAACCGCAGCCCTGATGGAAAGCGAAAAGGTGTTCATGCCCCTGGAAAAGGAATACTTGCTGGTGGACGGCTATAATATCATTTTCGCCTGGGATGCATTAAAAGAAGCGGCAAGGCTAAACCTTGAAACTGCAAGGCAAATGCTGCTGGACATTCTGTGCAATTTCCGGGGCGTGCGTCCCTATGAGATCATTGTGGTGTTTGACGCCTATAAGGTGCACCGCAATCCCGGCAGCACAGAAAAAGTGGGCAATATTCATGTGGTGTATACCAAGGAAGCGGAAACGGCGGATAACTACATCGAAAAGGCTACTTACGATCTGGGCAGGCGTTACCGGGTGCGGGTGGCCACCTCCGATGCGCTGGAGCAGGTGATCATTCTGGGCCATGGCGCTTTGCGTGTATCTGCCAAGGAATTCCTGAGGGAAGTGGAAAGCGCCAACGGCGAAATCAGTGCTTACCTCAGAGAGTATAATCTGCACATGGCGCATCAAAACGGCATGGCAGAGGCCATGCAGCAGGCCTGGCAGCGAAAGAAACAGCAGGATTGACAATAAAAACAGAACGGATTACAATGAAAACAGAACAAAGTATGTTTGAAGGGAGGAAGGCCTGTGGCCAGAATGGACCGGTATAAGAAAAACGGCGATGAGCAAGCGCCGCTCAGGCCCGTATATCCCGAAGAGAGGCCGGCTTCTTTTGTGCAGCAGCAGCCCCAGGCCTATGTTCCTTATCCGGATCAGGTATACCGGGCAGAAGATGAGGAAGATGATTTTTACCCGCAGGCGTTTGGTGCGCCTCAATATCAACCCCAGCCCTGGGCACAGGGGCCTATGCAAAGAAAAAAGAACCGCTCAGCCCTGTGGGGGATGGTGGGTTGTATTTGCGTGATGATATTGGCGCTGATCGGCTATGGCGTGTACAGGATGTATGCGCCCTATCCGGAATTTTTAAAAAAAGTGAATGTGGTGATGCAGGACACCTTTGCCCAGGGGGTGATTGTGGATCATGTGCATATTGGCGGCATGACACGGGAACAGGCAAAGGCAGCTCTTTTGCAAAGCGCTGGTTATAACCAGCAGGAACTGAGCATCACGGTGGACGTGGAAGGGTATCAGTGGGTGCTGACCGGCCGGCAGCTGCCGGTGCAGCGCAATATTGACGCTGTGCTGGATACGGCCTATGCCTTTGGCAGGCGGGGCACCACGGAAACCATTGCAAGCGGCGTGACGCCCATGGAATATCGCTATCAGCATTTGTACCACACCGTTTCCAATGCGGCGTATCTCTATACGGAGGTAACGTATGACCCGGCGGTGGTGCGGGAATTGGTCAGCGTGATCGAAAGCACAGTCAATTGTGACCCTGTGGATGCCCAGGTGGCCACGTTTGATTTCGGCAGCCGCTCTTTTACCTTTACCGACGAGAAAAATGGCTTAAGGCTGGATGGCGAACAATTATACAACGCACTGATCGATTGCCTGAACCGCAATGATTATCGTGCCTCCATCCGGATGGAAGCAGATAAAATTTTGCCGGGTGTAACGAAAGTGGAGCTGATGAATTCCTTCGCACTCATTTCCAGCTATACCACTGAAACCACATCTGACGCCAACAGGAACAATAATGTGGATCTGGCAGCACGGGCTGTGATGGGCAAAGTGGTGATGCCGGGGGAGACCTTCTCCTTTAACCAGACCACCGGCCAGCGTACCGTGGAAAAGGGATATCTGCCGGCTGCTGCCATTGCCGGCGGTACAACGGTGGATGAAGTGGGCGGCGGGGTGTGCCAAGTGTCCAGCACGCTGTTCAATGCGGCTGTGATGGCGGATATGACCATTGTGACCCGCTATCCCCACACCTGGCCCAGCAATTATGTGGATAAGGGCAGGGATGCCACGGTCAACTGGCCCAACCTGGATTTTGTGTTCCGGAATGACCGTACATCGCCCATTTTTATCGTGGCCTATTACCAGAACAGGAAATGCACGGTGGAAATTTACGGCGCATCCCTGGGCGCCGGAGAAAGCCGGGAGCTGGTTTCCCAGGTGGTGGATGTGACGGAACCGCCGGCAGAGCCCATCATGGAGCTGAACACCGCTTTGCCCTATGGCACCACCCAGGAAAAGAAAAAAGCCAGAACCGGGTATGTGGTGGATACCTACAAGATTTATAAGCGCAACGGAACGGAATACAAGCGGGAAAAGCTGTGCACCAGCGTGTACAGGGTGATCCAGCAGGTGTTGGAGTACAACTATTAAAGGCGGTGAAATGCATGCAGAAAGGCGATTTGAAGAAGCAGGCCATTCTGGACACGGCAGAAAAGCTGTTTTTTGAAAAGGGATACCGGGATACATCGGTACAGGATGTGTTGGACAGGCTGCACTGCAGCAAGGGCAGCTTTTACCATCATTTTGAATCCAAGGTGCAGGTGCTGATGGAGATTTGCCGTCAGAAGGCAAAAAACGCCTATCTTGCTTATGAAAAAGAAACTTATCCGGACGATATGGCTGCACTGAATGGGCTGGTGTATCAGGCCATGCCTTTCAGGAAGGAGGGGGAAGAGATGCTTTCCGTTCTGCTTCCTCTGGAAGGGCTGACCGATGGGAAGATGGTACTGGAAAGCGTGGTGGAAGCACAGAAGGAATACTTCTTTCCCGAAGTGGAGCGGCTGCTGAAGGCGCTGAAGGAAAAGAAGAAGGTGTTTTATCACCAGCATTTGCTGCCGTGTCTTTTGTGGGACAGCTATACCGCCTGCTATGGAAAATTGATGCAGGAAGCGGCAAAGATAATGCATGGCGGCGGTACGCAGGATGTGATCGATATCATTGAAGCGGAACGTTTCCTGTGGGAGCGGCTCACGGATGCGCCCTTTGGCAGCATGGAACTGATCCGGGCAGACGAAGCACTGCAATCTATGAACCATGCCATTTTCCGGGTGCGAAGAATGGAAAATGAAAACTGAAGACAAGAGAATTGAGGAGGAACACACAATTTGATGGAAATTCTTGAACAGGCAAAGCAACTGTATGGACTGGATGAATACGAAATTGCTCCCGTTTCATCCCATGAAGGCGGCAGAAACCAGGTTTTTCGTTGCAGTCAAAATGGGGAAAATCAATATGTTTTGCGCATATCCGAACTGGATGACAGAACCGAAGCGGATTTTCTGGCCGAAACGGAATTTGTACGATATCTTTACCAAAACGGTGCGCCTGTTGCAAATGTGTGCGATTCTGTTAACGGTAAATTGGTGGAAAGCTGCACATTGGACGAAAGAACGCTTTACATCAGCCTTTTTGCGTATGCCAAGGGCATCATGATTGCAGATAATGGCTACCGTTACCGTGAGGGTGCGCCGCTGGAGGAATATTTCTATAATACCGGAAAAGTGTTGGGGAAAATTCATCAGTTGTCGAAAATGTATGTGCCGCAGCATCAGCGCCTCCATTATTTTGATCACTATAACATGGAATATCTGAACGGCCTTATTCCCGACGATTATCAGGAACTGAAAGATGCCATTGCCTGTCGCTTGGAAGCGTTTCATGCGCTGCCGATGGACAGGGAGAATTATGGCCTTGTTCACTTTGATTTCAGCGACGGCAATTATCATATTGATATGGAAAGCGGCGCCATGACTGCTTTCGACTTTGATAATTGCATCAATTGTTGGTATATGTTTGACCTTGCCAACTTGTGGACACATGGAGAGGGCTGGTGTCGGTTCATTGAAGATGCGCAGCAGCGTATGGCTTATATGGACCATTACTTCAATACCATATTGGACGGATATCGCAGCGAAACGGATGTTCCGGACGATATGCTTGCCCTGCTGCCACAGTTTATTGATATGGTGCTGATTGAAAACATCGTGGATGAATTCGAATGCTGCAAAAGAGAAGGGGAAGCGGTGGACTGTGAGGACATTGAAGATGCTGCCCGCTGCCTGATTGAGAATATTCCCTATGCAGGTTTGGGGGAAGATTGAATAAGAAAAAAGCCCACCGTGATGATGCGGCGGGCTTTTTTGATGTTTATATGTCACGTTTGTATTCCAGAATTGTCACGTTTATATTCCAGGATATCACCGGGCTGGCAATCCAGCACATCGCAGATGGCTTCCAGTGTGGAAAAACGAATGGCACTGACATGGCCGTTTTTTAATTTGGAAAGGTTCACATTGGCTACGCCTACACGTTCGGAAAGTTCATTCAGGCTCATTTTACGGTCCGCCATCATGCGATCCAGACGAAGAATGATGGGCATACAGGCACCTCCTTACAGGGTTTCATCGGATAGCTGCTGCAGCTGTGCGCCGTACTGGAATACATAGGAAATCAGCAGCAGAATGAAGAACACAAGGACGCCGGTCAGGCTCAGCTGAAAATTGCTTTCAATGAAAACAGAAGCATCAGGAGGCATCAGTTTATGGATGAAATGATTGGCGTAGAGAGAAAGGGCAAAATCGGTGAACTGCTGTACAAGATCCAGAACGAGGATCAGGATGCCGATGCGGCGAATATTGCCAGCCACGGAGGGATGGAAGGGGTTGCCTTCCTTCATGGGATCCAGAATTTTGCCGGCACGTCCCAGGATGTCATACAGAATCAGGCCGCAGCCCACAGCAAACAGGGAAATGATCCATGTGAGGACAAGGATTTGACGGTTGCTCGGGGCGGCTTCCGGGGTAATTTCGAAGGTAACGGAGCCAACGTCTAAACTGCCAAAATCTGTTCCGATAACGGCATCAGGGTTTACAATATGTACGATGGTAATGGTTACTACGGCAACTGCCAGTACGATCATGGCAATCAGGGCAATTTTCCGGGCAATGCGGAAAAAGGTATCCAGCGCTCCGGCGGTCTTTATC
>JAFSBN010000027.1 GCA_017437265.1 Clostridia bacterium | reverse complement strand
CCCTTTACACAAGGGAGCCTTTTTCTACTCACATCAGCGGGTTTTTCTTGTTTCAGCGGAAAAATGTTTGTCAGATAAGATGAGTAAGTTCCGCTTCTGGGTCCAGGGATGAAATCCCTGGCAGGGGCGATGCCCCTGGTGCTTATTCTTCTTTCAGGCGCACCTGTACGTTTACGTTCACCTGTGCCGATGCGTATTTTTCCCGGAAGTGGAAATTTTCCCATTCCGGGATGGTCATAAAGCGGCGCACGCAGAGGCTGCCAAAGCCCAGTCCGTCGCAGCGCATTTTCTGCAGTTTTTGAATTACTTCCGTGATTTCCCGTTCCAGCTGCTGTGCAATTTTTTCTCCATTCGGGGCATAGCCGGACAGATAATTCACTTCACAAATGAACCGGACATCCAGGGAAAGCTGTTCATCGCCTTTCACGGAAAGGGTGGCGGGGGTACGGGCGTAAAGGGGCAGAGGGAAGCCGTTTTCGTCCGTCAGGTTCAGGGACTGGGCACCGCCCCGGATCAGGTTGATCAGCGCCATTTCATAGCCTGTCAATGTACCGCTCACCTTTTCGCCGTCGGTGGCGGCAGCGCCGTAAAACTTCACTTTGTTGACGCTGGTGGAAGGCAATTTTTCCGCATCCACGTCCAGCACGTTTCCTTCTGTTATACGGTCTTCCTGCTCCTGAGAAATGGCCCCCAGAATCAATAACGGATCCTGCCAGCCATAGCGCATTTCCCGCACAGCCTTGGCCAGGGTAGTGGTGGGCACAAAGCCTTTGTCGGCGTAGTTTCGCAGGGTCACTTCAATGTACCGGCTCAGCCGCAGGCCCACATAGGGTTTTTGCTCCTCCACAAATTTCCGGGCTTTTCCTTCGCAGATCACCAGAGCGGCCTGGGTGTGCATCCGGGGCAGGGTGTACAGCTGCTGCAGAAGGGCCGGAAACTGCGCAGTTTCTGCCAGCTCCCGGCTGATGGCAATTTCCCATACCTGGCTGAAATTCAGGGAACGGGGCGTGGTGGCCAGCAAAAGTTCCAAAGTATCGGAGAAGAGATGTCCTGTGGCATGGAGGGTGAGATAGCCCTTCTGGTCGCTTCCCTGTTCACCGCCGCTCTGTCCTCCGCCGCCCTGACCGCCGGCAGAATTGCCGGGCACCTTGACGGTAAGGGTAAGCCCGCCGTTTTCGGCAGTATCCAGGCCCAGTACGATTACCAGCAATTGCTCTTCCACACGGCTGCTCATGCACCCTGTAAGCAGGAAACAGCAAAGGAAAATCAGCAGCAGACAAGTCTTTTTCATGCGCTTTTTCTGTCCTTTCGGCCTATTGTTCCAATCAGTGCAGCAAGAAGCACTCCGGCCAGCAGCCATCCCCTGACGGAGGCCAGTGCCACCAGCCATTCCATGGCCCCGTCCGTTGCCAGGGCGGGCAGGGGCAAAAGCAAAAGGCCGGCCCAGGGGCTAAGGTTTTTTCGGGTGATGCAGCCAAACAAACGGCAGCATTGGCTCAGGGCGTAGGAAAGGCTGATGAGCAAAAGCAGCATCATGCCGCATACCATCAGGGACCAGGCCAGCAGCGATGTGTTCACCTTCAGAAACAAAAGCAGCTGGGTGCCCACGGTTTCCGGCCGTGAGAGAAAATAAAAGGGTAGCAGATATGCGGCCAGCAGGGCGGTGCCGGCCCCCAAAAGCAGGGCAACGGAAAGGGACGCAAAGCCCTTTCTTTTTTGCGTTTTTTGTAATGGGCCGGATAGGAAAAGCGGCGACAGCACCGGGCTGAGACAGCCGCACATCCACAGGCCGCCGGTGAAAATACGTTTTCCGTCCATTCCCAGCAAAGGAAACAGATTGCCGCCGTTTCCCTGGTTCAGTGTACCCAGCATGGAAAAGGCAAAAGCCAGCAAAAGGGGAAAGCGCAGCAGATGGGCAAGGCTGGGCAGGGCATGGGGGTTGCGGGCGCGGAAGGCGGGCATAACGCAAATGAGCGATGCCAGCACAATCAGCACGCTGTTGTAATCGGGCAGCATTTCCCGAACCAGGGCAGTGAAGGCGGCAAGGCTCATCAGTGCATCGATCAGAAGGCAGAAGATAAAAAGCATGCCGGCGCATTTGCCAAGGGGCGTTGACAGCAGATTTTCCGTTTTGCCAAGGTGCGGGCTGAGAAAATAAATGACAGACAAAGGCACAAAAAGCAGCAGAATGCTCATGTAGGAAGGCGTGCTCACATGCCGGTAGAGGTAAAAGCAAAGCCCGGCCGTTAATTGGGCATAGAGGTGGATGGCAAGCAAAGAGAAGCGGTTGTTTGCAGCGGCGGCAGTGCGCTGGGCAAACTGTGCCGGTGTGGACTGGACGGAGGTTTTTGTCTGGCCTTTTGAGAGGATGCTCATTTTTTCTCCTTGTCCCAGGCACGCATGGGGCCTGTGGTGCGGTTCATCATGAAGGCATTGGCAAAGGCACCCCGGATACGCTGGCGCCAGATGGGCATGCGCATCACTTTATCCGGGTTGGTAGGGCGGCTGGGGGCAAGGGGGGCCAAATATGGATGGTTGAGGCTGGTCAGGCCGCACAGGCTGACCAGCAGGAAAAATGTGCCTGCCACAATGCCGGGATAGCCTGCGATTCCTGCCAGCGTGACCAGAAATAATTGGGCAATGCGGATGGCCAGGGTGAGGGAATAGGTGGGCACGGCGTAGGTGCCGATGCCGGAAATGGCCACCACCACGATCAAAAGCGGGCTGAACATATCCGCCTCCACCACCGCCTGGCCCAATATGATGCCGCCCACGATGGACAGGCTGCTGCCCATGGCCCCGGGCACCCGGGCGCCGGCTTCATTGATGAGGGAAAAGGCCAGCAGCATCAGCAGCATGGAGGGGAAAAGGCTCATGGGCACCTTGGACTGGCTTTCCAGCACGCTGGTTAAAAGAGACAGGCTCATGCCTTCGGGATGAAACACTGTCAGCGCCACATAAATGGCCGGCAGAAAAAGGGCAATCAGCATGCCGGCCATGCGCAAAAGCCGCAAAAACGTGCCGTACTGCCATCGGAGGGCAGTATCGTCCGGGGCATGATAGAGATGCAGAAGGGAGGCCGGCATCACCAGGGCGTTGGGGGCGTTTTCCATCAGGATCACCACCTGTCCTTCGGTGATGAAGCTGACGGCCCGGTCCGGCCGTTCGGTGGTGACGCATTGGGGCAGCAGGGAAAAGGGGTTGTCTTCCAGCAATTGCTCCAGCATGCCCAAAGAGGCCACGTGATCTACCCGGCAGGCGGCAATGCGGCGCTTGATTTCGTCCACCGTTTCTTTTTTTGCGGCACCGTTCAAATACATCAGCGTTACCCGGCTTTGGGTCTGATCGCCGATCTGGACGGCTTCCGAGATAAGGGCAGGGGTGCGCATCATTTTGCGAATCAGCACCACGTTATCCCGCATGGTTTCGCAAAAGCCCTCGTGAGGGCCCATGACCACCGTTTCGTTCACCGGCTGGTTCACGCTGCGCCGGGCGTAGCCCTTCACTTCGCCGATCAGGGCGCCTTCCATGCCGTCGCATAAGACGGCAGCATCCCCCTGGCAGATGCGCATGAGCAGCATGTCCAGCTGATCCGTTTTGTCAAGAGAGGCAATTTCCAGCACCTGAGAGGAGAGATAGTCCGCAATGCCGGTATTTTCCGGAATTTTCTGCAATTGCATGCAGGGGGAGAGGATGAAATGCTGCAGGCGGGTCAGATCCACCATGCCGTCGATGAACACCACGGCGGCCTGCCGTCCGGCAATACGGAACTCCCGGAATTTCATGTCTTCATTTTTTGTGATCTGTACCGCTTCCCGGATCAGGTTCCGGTTGTGCTGAAATTGGTTCGTCAATTTTTTCTGTTCCATATTGTGCCGCCTTTCCTGGTTCCTTTTCATTATGGGCAAAAGGCAGGGAAATTATGTTGCCTGCCTGCATGGCGCTGGCAATTGACAATTTGAAAAAATGCAGGTATGATGGGCCCATCAACTGCCGGAGGGAAAAGATATGGAAGCATTTGCACGGGCCGAACTGCTTTGGGGCCGGGAAGCCATGGAAAAACTGGAGAAGGCCCATGTGGCCGTGTTTGGCGTGGGCGGCGTGGGCGCAGCCTGCTGCGAAGCGCTGTGCCGGGGAGGTGTGGGAAGGCTTTCGTTTTTTGATCCCGATGCAGTGAGCGAAACCAACCTGAACCGTCAATTGGTGGCCCTTCATTCTACTGTGGGGAAAAATAAGGCAGAAGTGATGAAGGAAAGGGCGCTGGATATCAACCCTCAGGCGCAGGTTACGGTGCATCCGGTGTTTTACAGCGCAGAAAATGCGGATCAGTATCCGCTGGAAGGGTACGATTTTGTAGTGGACTGCATTGATACGGTGTCTTCCAAGCTGCTGCTGATGGAACGGGCGCACCGGCACGATGTGCCCATCATCAGCGCTTTGGGGGCGGGCAATAAGGAAGACCCCACCCTTTTCCGCGTGGCGGATATATATGATACAAAAGTGTGCCCTCTGGCCAGGGCATTGCGCAGTAAGCTGAAAAAAATGGGCATTGAAAAGCACCTGTGTGTCTATTCCGAGGAAGTGCCGCTGGAGACACAGGAAGTGCTGGAAGAAAATGGACGTCATCTGCCGGGCAGCTTGTCCTTTGTGCCCCCGGTGATGGGGTATATTCTGGCAGGAGAAGTGCTAAAACGGCTGTGCGGCCGGCGGTAAATACCCCGAACAGATGGAAGAAAACGTACAAATATTACAATTTTCGTACATTCTTGAAAAACACTTGAAATTGTAGGGCGCATTTGGTAAACTGTACCATATATTGTGGGAAAGGGGTATGCGCCATGAACGGATGGGTTTTATTTGCTTGCGCCGCCGTTTTGCTTGGCGCAAGCATTTTGCTCATTTTGGACCGCCGTTCCCGTCAGTTTGAAGCGCTTCGTGTGGAAAGAATGAAGCACAGCGCCATGTACTGGGAATTGCTTCCCATGATTGATTTTGCAAAACGCCACGATATCGATTCCATCCGCATTGAGAGGGACCATATTGCCTTTTTCAGCGTATGCCCTCCCGGCAAGATGGGCGAATTTATCCCTTCCCAGATGGGCTATGCTCCCCTGTCTGAAAAAAAGACGCTGGCCCTGGCCCAATTGATGGCAGATGAAATGCCGCTTTTGCAGTCCTCCTCCCGGTATCGCTTCCGCCGCTATCGGGTGATGCGCCCCAACGGCATCTGGGATAATGCATACGAATACACCATCCGCAGCAGCTTCAAAACGGCCCTGATGTATGAGCGAAAGCGCGTAAAATTATGGTAAATATCACCGGCAGCCGCTGTTTTATGCAGCGGCGCTTTTTTATGCATTTTTGTAACAATTTTGGACAGTTTCTCGCAATGTAACAAAGATTTAATAAATAGAACTGTAAAACACTTGTCCACATTTGCACCAAAAAGACGGCTAAAAGTAACCAAAAAAACGCGAAAATGACAAAATATAAGGCGAAATATAAAGAAAAAGGGGCGAAAAATTGAAAATATGACAGAATATCCTGTATTTATACAAAAACTGGATTTATGACAAAAATTATTGTATAATTTATGTTGGTTTAATGGGTAGAGGTCTATCCTTTTTGTGGAGGGTTTTACACATGAAGAAGCAGGGTTTGAGAATGGCAACGGTATGGATGGCAATCGTTCTGATGCTGATGACAGGCATGACGCCTGCCATGGCTAAGGGTGACGTGATCATTGACCATCTGACGGTGGACTACATTTTTGATAGCTTGGGAGATGCTGTCAATTATGGTGTGGTCGCGCGCGTATGGAAGCAGAACGACCATGCTGAAACAAACGCATGTGTTGATTTGCATTACCGTTTGGTGAACACTGTGTTTGCCCCTACGGATAAAACGTATGGTTACACCAGTGACTATATCTTGACGGCGGATATTTCTGCGCCTGAAAGCCTTCAGGGCATGACTTTTGCCCTTTTCAAGCAGCAGGGCAACGGTTATGTAAAATGCACCGGCACAGATATCACTGTTGGTGAAGACATCAATTCCACCACGCTGGAGTGGGATGTTGACGACGAGTTGAATGGCTCGCGTCTGTTTGTGATGCAGGTCGATGATGACGGTTATGTTGAAAACGGCGATACCAACAGCGATGGACTGGTGGTATCTTATGGTCCCAGCATCTCTTCTTCAGTAAATAATAATATCTATATTGGCAAGGTATATTACGAACAAGAATATGGTATGAACGATGCCATGGGTATCTTCAACGTTACCACATATTCTCCTACCCTCATCTTTGGCAAGGATACCCGTTTGTTTGTTTATGTAGATGTGGAGGATGAAAACGGCCAGAAATACAAGGATTTTGTGCCGCTGGAGCTTAATAAGCTTGATCAGTATGACGGCGAGTCTGTTTATGTGAATTATTACTACGGCGATATCAACAACCCGCAGATGGGACGCATGAAGCTGCAGGGTGCTGTTATCAACGACGGTGTCATTACTATTGACGGCAATATTATCAATGTTGAATATACCAATTATGACAGCTATGCAGACAGCTTGATTGATCAGGCGGAAATTTTCTCTCAGGAACTGGCCAATCTGGGCGGTGGTGTGATCACCTCCCTTACGCCTGATCCTACTGGCAGCTCTACGGTTACCGGTCCTGTTGACAACGAATATGTTGTTTCTGTCTACGATGTGGAAGTGGGTGAAAATGACACGCTGGGCCCTGAAGATTTAGGCGTGCCGGGCATTCCTGTTGCGGAAAATGAATACGTGGTTGTCAACGTGATCTGTAACTCCCGCGATGGCGAAGTTTATATGGGTCACAATAATATCAGCTACTATCTGGAAGATGGCACTCATGAAGTGGCGGACTTCAAAGATCCTGGTGCTGAAGGTAGCGACTCCGGTGCTTGCCAGCGTGTGATTTATAACTATGTCTATTCTGATGAAGACGGCATCCTTCGTCCGTTCGAAGGAACCGTCTATCCCAATAAGGGCCACGGCGGTACGATCCTTGCCCCTAATGCTTTGGTCAATGTTGTTCAGAATCCTCATGATGGTGCTGTGATCTGCAATGAATTCCAGAACAATGGTAAGGAAATGCACCAGCGCACCATGTCTTCCCTTGGCCACAATACCTGGGTAAAGATGAACGGTGGCTACCTGACGCTGGATAAGGTTGCCATGGAGTGGCAGGCCGGCGGTGGCTGGGGCGGCAGCTATGTGGAAGGCGATCCGCTGCCCGGGGCTGTGTTCGGTGTGTATACCGACGAAGCCTGTACCCAGCTGGTGGACAAAATTACCACTGATGAAAATGGTGTGGCAACTTCGGGACTGCTGGCAGCTGGCGATTATTGGGTAAAAGAAATTACGCCTCCGGATGGATATGGATTTCCCACGGATATGCAGTACAATCCCATCAATCCTGCTGTTAAGGTGACGGTGGTTGCTGGCGATGAGCCGACAAAAGTGGTGGGCCCCGGATATCAGTACGGCTGGGACACCATCGGAGCCGGTAAGTTTGTCAACACCCAGAGCAACACCCAATACGGCGACCTGCGCGTTGAAAAGATCATTTCCGATAACGGCAAGCCTCTGCAGGGCGTAACCTTCGGTGTTTACACCCGTCAGGGCGGCTATGGTCGGCCTTATACCTATGAGCTGGTGGGCACCATGACCACCAACCGCAACGGTGTGGCGGTGTATTATGACCTGCCCATTATTGTCTGGTATGGTGTTCAGCCTTACTATGTAAAGGAAATTTCCGCTCCCGATGGTTACAAGATTTCCAATGAAGAATATGTGGAAGTATACCTGACGGCAGATGGCATGGTCACTGTCGACGGCAACAGCGATGCGGACGGCAATGCCTTTGAAAATGAAATCATCCGCGGTAACATGAAGCTGACCAAGGTGGCAGCTGACGATACCAGCAAGACGCTTGGCGGCGCGGAATTCACCATTTATTCCGATGCCTCCTGCACCACCCAAGTGGGTGTGATGAAGACCAACCCCCAGGGCTATGCCGATTCCACTGCCATTGAGCAGGCCGGCAAGCAGGGCCTGCTGCCCGGCACCTATTATGTGAAGGAAACCAAGGCTCCTGCCGGTTACCGTTCGGACGGCAAGGTGTACACCGTGAAGGTTCTGCCTGACCAGACGGTGGATGTTGTGGAAGGCAACATCATCACAAACGAAGAAGGCGTCACCATCAAGGTGGAAAAGAAGTGGAAGGACAAGAACTTCGAAGGCGAACGGCCCGAATTTGTGAACATCCACCTGTACCGCAACGGCGAGTACATGAACAAATATATCGACCTGAAGGAAGAAAACGGCTGGAAGGGCGAATTTACCGACCTGGAAAAGTATGACGAAAACGGCAAGCTTTACGAATACACCCTGAAGGAACAGGAAACCGGCTGGAACAATAAGTACTTCATTTTCATTGAGGACAATACGGAGCCCAACGGCACCCGGAAGGTGGTGTTCACCAACAGCATCCGCAAGGTGAATATCAATATCAAAAAGAACTGGACGGATAATGCCGGCCAGTGGGACGCCGCAAAGCCCAATGAGATTGTATACGAGCTGTATTATCTGGAAGGCAAGGACAACAAAGAAATGCCCATGCTGGACCAGAACGGCAATCAGCTGACCGTTAAGGGCGACAGGAACAGCAACTGGAGAGCCCAGTTTGCCAATCTGCCCCTTTACGGCCAGAAGGGCGAAGAGGAACTGACCTACCTTGTGAAGGAACAGACTTCCGGCAGCTATGTGATGGTGGAATACTCTGGCCTTGTGGAAAACGGCGCCGACAGCTATGATGTGACCTTCACCAACCAGGCTCTCGTCCGCATTCAGGGCCGGAAAATCTGGGAAGACAACAACAATGCCGCCAACAAGCGTCCCACCAAGCCTGATCAGGTGAACATCGTTCTCTATCAGGCGGAAAACCAGGGCGGCACCGCCACCAAGGTGGAGCCCCAGCCTGAAATTACCTGGACCAAAACGGAAGGCAACGAATGGACGTGGGAATTCAACGGCTTGCCCAAGGGCCCCTACTACACCGTGCAGGAAGAAAATGTGCCGGACGGCTATGAAGCCAAGGTGAATGGCTATGACATTACCAACACCTACAGCGCCGTGTACATCAACGTGACCAAAGCCTGGAGCGGCATCAACGAAAACACCGTGCTGCCCGATTCCGTAACGGTACAGCTGTATGTCGGCGACCAGAAAGTGGAGGGCAAAACCCTTACCCTGACGGCGGCAAACAACTGGCAGGGCACCTTTGAAAACCTGCCCAAGAAGGACCAGTATAACAACGATATCACCTACACCGTGATGGAAGAGTCCGAAGTGAAAGGCTTCCGTGTTTCCGTTGAAGGTAACCAGAGCAATGGCTATACCATTACCAACAGTGCCATCGGTGGTTTCATCTCCCTGAAGAAAGTGGATGCGGATAATCCCTCCACCGGATTGCAGGGCGCTGTGTTTGGCGTGTATTCCGATCAGGCCTGCCAGAACAAAGTGACCGAAATGACCACCGATAACAACGGTAACGCCAAGTCCATCGAGCTGGCTCCCGGCACCTATTGGGTGAAGGAAGATAAGGCACCCAACGGCTATACCGCCAATAAGACCGATGCCGTTTCCGTCACCGTTGTGAAGGACCAGACCGTCACCGCCATGGGCGATGCAGCGGACGGCGCTTTCACCAACGCTGCCGGCAAGGGCAAGCTGTTTGTGAAGAAAGCCGGTACCGATTCCAACGGCAACAATCCCCAGCCGCTGGCCGGCGCTGAATTCACCGTGTATGACGGTGCGGGCAATGTGATGGGTACCATGACCACCAATGATCAGGGCTATGCCGAAATCGAACTGCCCGTGGGTAACTACCAGATCAAGGAAACCAAGGCACCCACCGGCTATCGCATTGATGATAATGGCGGCAAGTGGCACAATATCCAGAACGTCGGGGATAGCGTTCAGGTGTGGGGTAACTATACTTATAACGGAGAGCAGGGCTGGTTCCGGAACACGCAGGTGGCTACCGGCGGCATCAAGCTGACCAAGGTGTCCGCTCAGGACCAGAACGTAAAGCTGGACGGTGCTGTGTTCTATGTCTATTCCGACCAGAACTGCCAGAACAAGGTGGGCGAAATGACCACCGATGGCAACGGTATTGCTTCCCTCACCGGTCTGGAAGCCAACCGTCAGTATTGGGTGAAGGAATATTCCGCTCCCGAAGGCTATGATCTGAACACTCAGGTATACAGTGTGTATGTCAATGCCAACAACAACGATAACTGGGTGAACAACAATCAGCCCATTACCAACAATAAGGTGCAGGACAAGGGTGCCATCAGCCTGACCAAGGTGTCTGCCGAAGATGCAAACACCAAGCTGCAGGGTGCCGAATTTACGGTGTATGCCGATGAAAACTGCTCCCAGTATGTTGGTATGATGCAGACTGATGCCAACGGCGCAGCCAAGCTGGAAGGCCTGATCGCCGGCAATACCTACTGGGTGAAGGAAACCAAGGCCCCTGCGGGCTACAAGCTGAGCGATACCAAGTATTCCGTCACTGTTGTGAAGGATACCATCACCCCCATCAACAACGGCAATGCCATCACCAACGAAGTATCGGACGGTGTCGGTTCCATCTACCTGTATAAAGTGGCAACGGACAGCAATGGCAATAATCCGTCTGGTTGGCTGGCCGGGGCTGAGTTTGATGTGTTTATGGTGGAAAACTGGCAGAAGGGCCAGAAGGTCGGCACCATGACCACGGATGAAAACGGCTACGCAGAATTTACCGTTCCCTCTCTGGGCCAGTACATTGTGGTTGAAGCCAAAGCACCTGCCGGTTATGAAAAGGACTACGGCGAACGCTGGGTGGAAGTGCAGAATGAGGGCGATCATAAGCAGGTGCAGGGCGACAAGAACTATAACGGTACCAACAACTGTATCGGCAACAAAAAGCAGCAGACTGCTTTCCTGGAGCTGTACAAGCTGGGCGCTGAGTACGACGCGGAAGGCAACGCCGATTACGCCACGATTGAGCTGCTGTCCGGCGTGGAATTCACCGTGACTGCCAATGACAATTCCATCGACCCGATCGTGTTCACCACGGAGAACGGCTACGCGAAGGTCGAACTGCCCGCGAACATGGACCTGACCCTGAAGGAGACCAAGGCTCCCGAAGGCTATGAACTGACGGAGAATGCCCAGATTGGCATTTGGCTCAATTCGAACGAGACCAGAACGCTGAGTTGGTGGGGTACCTCCTTCCAGGGCACCAACGGCAGCCAGATCTATTGGCCGGATGATACCTACAACGGCTCCCTGATCAACAAGAAGATCAAGCAGCCGGAAGGCGGCTTCAAGTTCACCAAGCAGGCAGCTGACGGCACCGCTTTGCCCGGCGCCGTGTTCGGCGTATACGCAGAAGAAGGATGCACCACCAAGCTGTACGAACTTACGTCTGCTGCGGACGGCGTGGTGTCCCTGACGGAGCTGGACGCCGGAAAGACCTATTATATCAAAGAAATCATCGCTCCCACCGGCTATGTGCTGGATGCGACGGTGTATTCCGTGACCATCGAAGCCAATGTGAATGACAAGCCGGTTGGCAACAACGGCATCATTGTCAATGAAAAGATTGCCGATGCCACGGCACAGCTGCAGGCTGGCAAGACGCTCAACGGCGCTGTGCCCGCTGCCGGCCAGTTCAGTTTCACGCTTACCGGCAATGGGGTGAACGAGACCAAGCAAAACGATGCCAACGGCCTTGTTGTGTTTGATGAACTCACTTTCACTGCTGCCGGCACCTATGTTTACCAGATCACGGAACAAAAGCCCAATCCCATCCCCGCCGGCTATACCTATGATGAAAACACCTACACCGCTACGGTTAACGTGGCACTGAATGCCCAGGGTACGGCGCTGGAAGCTTCTGTTTCCTATAATACTCTGGACGGCAATGCCCCCGTGTTCCAGAACACCTACACCGCAGAAGGCTCTGTGACCTTTGCAGGCACCAAGGCCCTGACCGGCAAGACGCTGGAAGCCGGCCAGTTCAGCTTTGAGCTGTACAACGCCGAGAACAAGCTGCTGCAGACGGTGACCAACGATGCGGATGGCAACATCACCTTCGTACCCATCACCTACACGCTGTCTGACGTGGTCAACAGCCCCTTCACCTACACCGTCAGCGAAGTAAGCGGCAACCTGCCCGGCGTGGACTATGATGATACCGTCTACACGGTAGAGGTGACCGTAAGCGACAACGGCAGCGGCGCGCTGGTTGTGGAACCCAGTGCCAACTACAACGCCCTGGCCTTCGAGAACGAATACAAGGCGGAAGGCTCTGTGACCTTTACGGGCACCAAGACCATCGAAGGCCGCGCGCTGACGGAAAACGATGCATTCACCTTCGAGATCAAGGAAGGCGAAGATGTCATCGGCACTGCTACCAATGACGCAAGCGGCAAGATCGGCTATCCTACCATTGAATACACGCTGGACGATGTGGGCGACCATACCTACACGGTGAAGGAAACCAGTACGGATGGCAACGGTATCACCGTTGACACCACCGAGTATACCGTGACGGTGAACGTGTCCGATAACGGCGATGGCACGCTGAGCGTAACGGCTGATAACAAT
>JAFSBN010000026.1 GCA_017437265.1 Clostridia bacterium | reverse complement strand
CGCCGGTCTTTTCCTTGGGTTTGGCAAAAGCAGGCCCACGGCCTGCACCGCGTCCGCCGTTCATGCCGCTTCACCTCCCAGCTGCAGCTGGCACAGCTCCCGGTACATGGGGCAGCTGTCCAGCAGATCTTCATGGGTGCCCTGACCGATGATGCGCCCCTGATCCATCACAAGGATCAGGTCGGCCGCCATCACGGCAGAAACCCGCTGGGCCACGATCACCGTGGTGGCCAGCCCGTGCCGCTCCCGAAGGGCCCGGCGCAGTTCCCGGTCGGTACGGAAATCCAGGGCGGAGGAACAGTCGTCCAGCAGCAGAATCCGGGGATCGCCGGCTAACGCCCGGGTGATCAGCACCCGCTGCTGCTGGCCGCCGGAGAGATTGCGCCCTTTTACATTCAGTTCAAAATCCAGCCCGCCTTCTTTTTCATGAATGAAGGAAGCCTGGGCACAGTCGATGGCCTCCAGCATGGCATCTTCCTGAATGTCCCGGCCGAAACGGATGTTTTCCCGGATGGAATCCGCCATGAGAAAATCGTACTGGAACACCACGCCAAGGCGGCTGTGCAGTTCTTCCTTGGTAAGGCTTTGGATGGGCTTGCCCCCGATCAGAATTTCCCCTTCATCGGCGTCATATTGCCGCATCAGAAGGGAAAGCAGGGTGCTTTTGCCGCTGCCGGTGGGGCCGATGATGCCCAGGGTTTGCCCGTGGCCCAGAGAAAAATTCAGGTTGGATACATTGTTGTATTTTTTGTTGTAGGAGAAGGAAACGTTGCGGAAAAGGATGTGGGCTTCTTCTGCTTGGGCCGGGGCATCCTTTTGTTCCAGATCGGATTCCATCGTAAGCACTTCTTCAATGCGCCGTGCGCTGGCGCTGCCCTTGGAATACATCACAAAAATCCGGGTCACCATCAGAAGGGCGTTGAGGATGATGGTTACAAAGGACAAAAAGGAAATGATTTTCCCCGGGCCAATCACCCCCATGTGCACCCGATGGGCCCCCACCAGCACCACAAAGGCAAGGCTTGCGTTCAGGATGAAGCTGGTGATGGGGCTTACCCGGGCCATGGTGAGATCCGCCTTGCGCTGCCGGGCGGCAAGATCGGCGTTCACTTCGCCAAAGGCATCCTGCTCCCATTTCGTGCGGGAAAGGGCCCTTATCACCCGGGCGCCGGCCATGTTTTCCTGCACCTTCTGCACCATTTTATCCTGGCCTTCCTGCACCCAGGTGAACAGCGGCACGCCCTTTTTGGATCTGTAAATCACCGTTCCGGCAAGGAGGGGCAGCGTGGCGATCAACACCAGCGTCAATACCGGCTCCATCACCAGGGATACAATGATGCCGCCAATGAGCAGCATGGGGGCGCGCACCCCCAGCCGCTGCATCCTGTCCAGCATATTATGTACGTTATAGGTATCGGAGGTGAGCCGGGAAATGAGGGAGGCATCCGTCACCTGATCCTGCTGGGCGGCGGAAAGGGCGGTGATGCGCCGGAACAAATCTTTGCGCAATGTTCTGGTAATTTCCCGTGTGATGGTGGTGGACATGCGGTTGGCCACGCAGTTGCCCAGCCAGGCCAGCACCGCAAACAATACCATCAATCCCCCCATCAGCCACACGCCCTTT